>JAEWAU010000124.1 GCA_023391535.1 Bacillota bacterium
TTTTAAAAAACCTAATAGAGCTTTTTACCAAAACCCCGGCCAAAACGACGCTTGGGGCGTTTTCCGCGTGCGCGCGGCGCCCCATTTTGCTGCGCTACGCTGCGCGAAACCGCGTCCTTTTGGCGCCCGCAGTTCAAGAGGGTATTGCAGAGTGAATTTTCAATTCATTCTGCAATACCCTCTTGAAAAAATCAGGCGAGCGTATCCAAGTCACAGGGCGGTGCGCGGCGCACGCGAGATCAGGCGAGCGTATCCAAGTCGTAGGGCGGTGCTTGGCGCACGCGAGATCAGGCGAGCGTATCCAAGTCGTAGGGCGTGCGCTGATAGACGAAATAGTTGAGCCAGTTGGCGAACAGCAGCGTGGAATGGCCGCGCCACCGCAGCGGCGGGGTGCGGGCGGGGTCGTCCTCCGGAAAGTAATGGCGGGGTGGCCGGATATCCAGCCCGCGCTGCCTATCCCGGAAGTATTCTCCCGAAAGCGTTTCCCGGTCGTACTCCGAATGTCCCATGACGAAGATCTGCCGGCCGTCCGCCGTGGCGGCGATGTAGACCCCGGCTTCCTCGGAATCGGCGAGCAGCTCGAGTTCCGGCGCTCGGGCGATGTCCTCCGCGCGCACCTCGGTGTGGCGCGAATGCGGCGCCCAGAACACGTCGTCGAAGCCGCGCATCAGCGGGTGGTTGGGCACCAGCGTGCGGTGCAGGAACACGCCGAACATCTTTTCCGGCAGCGGGTACTTCGCAATGCCGTAGTGCCGGTAAAGGCCCGCCTGCGCGCCCCAGCAGATGTGGAATGTGGAATAGACGTTGCGGCGCGACCAATCCATGATCTCGCACAGCTCGGGCCAGTAATCCACTTCTTCGAAGGGCATCAGCTCCACCGGCGCGCCGGTAATGACCATGCCGTCGTACCGCAGATCCCGGATCTCGTCGAACGTCTTGTAGAATTTGAGCAGGTGCTCGGAGGGCGTATTTTTGGAAGTATGGCTGGCCGCTTGCAACAGGTCCACGTCGAGCTGAAGCGGCGTGTTGCTCAGCAGGCGCAGCATCTGCGTTTCGGTGGAGATTTTAGTGGGCATCAGATTGAGAATCACGATTTTGAGCGGGCGGATATCCTGATGCGCGGCCCGCTGCTCGGGCATGACGAAAATATTTTCGGTTTCCAGAGTTTGTATGGCGGGCAGCCCGTCGGCCACTTTGATCGGCATAAAAACACTTCTTTCCGGATGTCTTTCCGTGCCCGCCGGATTTCCCCGCAAAAGCGAGAAGAAAACGCATTGGATTCCGCATACGGTGCCTGCCCGGTCGGAAAACCGAGTAATGGAATCGGTGGGTGAGGTACTGCCAGTATACCAAATTTGAAAAACAGTTGCAAGGCGGAACGCCGAACCTTGCGGCTTCGGAAACGGGTATGCTATAATAAGTGGAAATGCGGGCACGCTGAGCGCGGCGCGAACGCAGCCCCGTTTTTTATTGCAGCAAGGAAAAGAGAGCGATATGGAATAATGAGAGCGCGTTTGGGGATGTCGAAACAGAAATCGGGGGAAGCCAGCAGGATGGCCGATACCATTCTGAAGTACCGTTATTTGGTTGCGGCAGTCATTTTTGTCCTGCTGGTTGCATTTAAAGTTAATGGCAGCAATATCGCCTGCTGGGGCAAATTCGTCACCCTATCCACGCAGAGCAAGGTCCTGGCCGGAGAACCGCGGGATATCCGCAGCGACGAGTGGGAGGTTCTCTTCCCCATCTATCTTTCCCAACAGAACAGCGACACGCCGTTTTCCATCGTCAACCCCGACATCACGACCTCGGGCCAGAACGTGGTGCTCACACTCGGCGCGCCCGTCAAGGACATCTATTCGCTGGCGAAGCCGCTCAACTGGGGATTCTTCTTCCTGGGGGCGGACCGCGCCCTTTCGTGGTACTGGGACATGAAGCTTCTGCTGATTCTGCTGCTGGGCTATGAGCTGTGCATGATCCTCACCAAGGAAAACAAGCTTGTTTCGGTGCTGGGCGCGTTCTGGATTACACTTTCGCCCGCCGTGCAGTGGTGGTTTGCGCAGCATATGGGCGATATGACGCTCGCCTTTGAATCCATGGTTGTTACCTTTTATTACTTTCTGAAATTTTACGACCGGCGGCCGCTTCAGATCGTATTCGCATTCCTGTTCAGCCTTTCCTGTCTGGGGTTCATTACACCGGTCTATCCGGCGCTCCAGATTCCTATCGGGTTTTTGACCATCCTGTTCATGGCGCTCATCTTCGCGGGCTTCCGTAAACAGCTCCATTTTCACTGGAAGGATGCGCTGGTGGTGGGCGGCGCAGCTGTATTCACGTTGATGATGCTGGTCCATCTTTATCTGATCCTGCGCGGCGCCATCACGCTGATGACGCATACGCTTTATCCCGGCCAGCGGGTGAGTACGGGAGGCGGCACGCCTGATTTCAGCTTTTATAGCTTCCTCACGAACTTTTGGCTGCCATTACCGGGCATGACGGTGCAGATTACGGGCGAAAACCCCTGCGAGCTTTCATCGTTTTACAACTTTCTGCCCGCCGTATTGCTCGCGCTGCCCATCCTGATCCGACACAGGCGCGACTCCCTTCGGTACGGCATTACGCTTTCGATATTTTCTGTTTTTTTTGCCTTGTATATGGCGTTTTCGTTCATGCCCAAAAGCCTTGCCAAGCTGACGTTGCTTTCATATGTCACGGGCCAGAGGGCGATGCTGGTCTACGCGTTTTCCGCCATGCTCCTGAGCATTTGGGCGCTGGGCGAGTTCGTGCGCAGCGGGCCGGTGGGTCGAATTTACAGCGCGCTCGTAGCCGTGGCCGTAGGCGTCACTTATGTGCTTACGGTTGAATACGGCGGCATCCGGCAGAGTAGTATCCGTCTGCGGTACTATTTGCTGTTTATCGCGGTGTTGACGATACTCATGTACCTTCTCCTGCGCGGGCGGCAAAAAATCTTTGCGGTGGGCATGGCGGCTGTGATCCTCGTCTCGGGGGTCGCTGTCAATCCCATCAACATCGGCACGGGGAACTTGCTCAACAACTCGCTCTCCAAAGAAATCCGTACCATCGATAAAAGCGATCCGAACGGCGTCTGGCTGGCTACCGACACTTCGTCGCTTGTATCCTGTATGCTTAACGTGCTTGTGTATGTCAACGGCGCCGTGTCAGAAGGCGGCATCAACAATTATCCGGATTACGCGAAGTGGGCGCTGCTTGACCCTAACGCTCAGGATGAGTATGCCTACAACCGCAGCATGCACGTGGCGTATCAGCTGGTGAATCAGAAGACGACGTTTGACCTTCAGGATACCAATTCGCTGATGGTGAATATTAACAGCAAAGATTTGAAAAAGCTGGATGTGAAGTACGTGATTTCGGCAAAGGACCTTACCACTTTCAACAACGGCACCACCCAGTTCACCAGAATTTTTTCCGATGGAAAGAACGCCTACGCCATTTATCGGGTAGCCTACAGCAAGTAGAGTCTGCCAAAGCGCCGTTTTGCAGACGGAAACCCGAATGTGGCAAAGCCGGGCCGTGCGCGCCGCAGGATGGGGGTTACCGAATTTGCTGCAGCTTGCGGATGCGGCGGGGCCGTTCCTCCTGACGGCGGCTCTGGTCGCGCTCAACGAGATGGGCGATAAATCGCAGTTTTTAGCCATGGCGTTCGCCGCCCGCATGCGGCTTTCCCGGGTGTTGGCGGGCATTTTCTGCGCCGCTGCCGTGATGGCGGGGCTCGCCGTGGCGGCGGGCGCGCTGCTCGGGCGCGTTCCCGGGTGGCAGGGCGCCGTGCAGCTGATTTCGTCGACGCTTTTCCTGGTGTTCTGCGTGTGGACGCTTTGCCCCTCCGCGCAGGAGGAAAAAGGCGTTTCACGCAAAGGCGGCGGTGTCGCCGCCGTGTTCACCTCGTTTTTGTTTGCGGAAATGGGCGATAAGACGCAGCTTGTAACCATGTCGCTGGCCGCGCGGTTTGAAGATGCGCCGCTCCAGGTGCTGGGCGGGGCTGTCCTCGGTTTTCTGCTCGCGGATGGACTGGGCGTCTTCGCCGGCTCCGCATTGCACCGGCACCTGCCGGAACGGGCGCTGCGCGCGCTTTCCGCCGCGCTTTTTCTGGGCTGCGGGCTGGCGGGCCTGTGGGAATGGCTGCGCGGCGCGGGCCTCCCTTTGTGGGCCGCGGCCGTCGCCGTGGCTCTGGGAGCCGTGTTCACGCTGCTTTGCGCCGCGTTCGCCGTGCGAAAGGCGGGGTGCGTGGGCAAAAAAGCCCGGAGCCGCAGATAAAGCCGCGCCGGTGCTCTTTTCCGTGCGCTTTTTCATAAAAAAACCGCCGCGAAGTGCGCCGCCCGCATTTCGCGGCGGTTTTTGTGCAAACAATAGGGCAGGAAAACTCTTCCGCTCCGTGCGATTTTCCCGTTGACATTCCCGCGCGTCCCTGCTATACTGGTTTGCACAAGCGGACACAATATATTGTGCATGCAACACAAACAATACCTATATGATGTTGTATCTGCCCTGGGAATCCGATAAAAAGAGACGGGATGTGGTGTGATGGAGCTGACGGAAAACGCGCGGGTGGTGCTGGAAAAGCGGTATCTGGCGCGGGATGAAAACGGCAAACCAATGGAAGACGTGGAAGGGCTGTTCCGGCGTGTGGCGGACGCGGTAGCAGCGTCGGACGCGGCGTTCGGCGCCGGCGCGGAGCAGAGTGCGGAAACATTCCGCACCCTGATGGAGCGGCTGGATTTTCTGCCAAACTCCCCCACGCTGATGAACGCGGGCCGGCCGCTCGGGCAGCTTTCGGCCTGCTTCGTGCTGCCCGTGGAGGACAGCATGGAGGATATTTTCGAGGCGATCAAGCGCGCGGCGCTCATCCATAAATCGGGCGGGGGAACGGGCTTTTCGTTTTCGCGCCTGCGCCCCAAGGGCAGCACGGTGAACACCACGGGCGGCGTGGCCTCCGGCCCCGTGAGCTTCATGCGCGTGTTCAACATGGCCACCGAGGCGGTGAAGCAGGGCGGCACGCGCCGCGGCGCGAACATGGGGCTTCTGCGCGTGGATCATCCGGATATCCTCGAATTCATCGACTGCAAAAAGGATAACGCCGATATCACGAACTTCAATATTTCGGTGGGCGTTACCGAAGCGTTCATGCGCGCGGCGGAAAAGGGCGAGGAATACGACCTGGTGGACCCGCACACAAAGAAGGCCGTGGCGCGCCTGAACGCGAAAGACGTGTTCGAAAAGATCGTGGACGCGGCGTGGCGCAACGGCGAGCCGGGCATCATCTTCCTCGACCGCCTCAACCGCGACAACGTGGTGCCGGACGTGGCGGAGATTGAATCCACCAACCCCTGCGGAGAGCAGCCGCTGCTGCCCTTCGAGGCGTGCAATCTCGGCTCGGTGAATCTTTCGCATATGCTCGCGGCGGATAAGAAAGATCTGGACTGGGAAAAGCTCGGCAAAACGGTGAAGGACGCCGTGCATTTCCTCGACGACGTCATCGACGCCAACCGCTACCCGCTGCCCGAGATCGACGCGATGACGAAAAAGACCCGCAAGGTGGGTTTGGGCGTTATGGGTTGGGCGGATCTGCTGCTGGAGCTGGGCATCCCCTACAACTCCGACGAGGCCGTCGCGCTCGCGGGCCGGGTGATGGAGTTTATCGAGAAGGCGGCGCGGGAGGAGAGCGCGGAGCTTGCGAAAGCGCGCGGAACGTTCCCGCTGTTCGCGGAAAGCACCCTGAAAGACGGCGTGCCGCTGCGCAACGCCACCGTCACCACCATCGCGCCCACGGGCACCCTTTCCATCATCGCGGGCTGCTCGAGCGGCGTGGAGCCGGTTTTCGCCTTCGTGTTCATCCGCAACGTGATGGACGGCACCGAGCTGCTCGAAGTCAACCCGGTGCTGCGCCGGGTGCTGGAGGCGCGCGGCCTCTACACCGAGGAGCTCATGAAGAAAATCGCGAAAGAGGGCAGCCTTGCGCACATCGCGGAGATTCCGGAGGATATCCGGCGCGTGTTCGTCTGCGCGCACGATATCTCGCCCGAATACCATATCCGGATGCAGGCGGCCTTTCAGGACCATACCGACAACGCCGTTTCCAAAACCGTCAATTTCCCGAATTCCGCCACGCGCGAAGAGGTGCGCGAGGTGTACGAACTGGCCTGCCGGCTCGGCTGCAAGGGCGTCACCATCTACCGCGACGGCAGCCGCGATTCCCAGGTGCTCAACATCGGCTCGGTTTCGGGCAAGGCCGAAAAAGAGGCCGAGCCGGCGGGGCTTGTGCCGCGCCCGCGCCCGGACGTGACCACGGGCTTCACCGAGAAAGTGCGCATCGGCTGCGGCAATCTCTATATCACCGTCAACTACGACGACAAAGGCATCTGCGAAGTGTTCACAAACACCGGGCGCGCGGGCGGCTGCCCCTCCCAGAGCGAGGCGACGGCGCGGCTTTTGTCCATCGCCCTGCGCGCGGGCGTGGATACCGACACCCTCATCGAGCAGCTCAAGGGCATCCGCTGCCCCTCCACCATCCGCCAGCAGGGCATGAAGGTGACGAGCTGCCCCGACGCCATCGCGCGCGTCATCGAAAAGGTCAAGCGCTTCCAGGACGGCCACGGCCCCGAGATTCCCGCTTTGGAGAACGCCGCGCCCGAAGCGCCCGCGCCGAAGGCTCCCGGCCCGGGCGCACCCGCCGCGGCGCCGCGTAAGCGCTACGACTATGTGGAGCATGTGGACGTAAACATGAAGTTCTGCCCGGAATGCGGCCAGAAGCTGGAGCACGAGGGCGGCTGCATCACCTGCCGCAACTGCGGCTACTCCAAGTGCGGCTGAGCGGCGAGCCGCCGCAGGCAAGCCGCGGGGGAGCCGTGCGGGAATGAAAGCGTTCTCGCGCGGAAGTTTCCGCGGCGGTTCCTAAAACAGAATAATCGACGGAGGGCTTTTGCGGCCTTTCCGGGGATGCCGCCGTGCGGCGGGCATAAAAAAGCAGGGGCGCGTTCGCGCCCCTGCTTTTTTATGCCCAAAACCGCTCAGGCCACGGAAGCCTCGTAGATGGCCTTCACCGAAGCGGCGAGCGTGGCGTCGAACTCCGCGTCGCTCTGCGTGTCGGAAAGCCCCTGCGCCAGCGCGCGGGAAAAGCTCGCGATGAGCCCGTGGTTGCGCGCAAGGCGCGCATCCGCCTCGTCGCGCGAATAGCCGCCCGAAAGCGCCACCACGCGCACCACGTGCGGGTCGCGCATCAGGTCCCTGTAGAAATCGTCCACCGCCGGGATGGAGACCTTAATCATGATCTTCACCTCCGGCGCGAGCGCCGCGAGGTTGCGCTTGAAGCCCGAAAGCAGCAGTTCTTCGGCTTTGCTCCGGTCCGCCAGGTGAATATCCACCTCCGGCTCCAGAATGGGCACAAGCCCCGCCGCCGCGATCTGCTTTCCCACCGCGAATTGCTGCTCCACCACGTCCGCAATGCCCTTGGGGTCGGCCTCCCGGATGAACGAGCGCATCTTGGTGCCGAAAATGTGCTTTTCCACGGCGCGCTTGAGCAGCGCGTCGAGCTCCGGCATCGGCTTCATGAGCTGCACGCCGTTCTGCGGCTCGGCCAGGCCCTTATCCACCTTGAGAAACGGCACCACGCCCTTTTTCTCCCACAGGTAATCGGCCGTGGGCGCGCCGTCGATGGCGCGGTCCATAGTGCCTTCGAACAGGATGGCGCCCAGAATGTGTTCGGCGCTAAACGCCGGGCTTTTCACCATCCGCGTGCGCATGGCGTGCACCAGATCAAACATCTCGGTTTCGCTGTGATAGCGGTCTTCCGAAATGCCGTACTGCGCCAGCGCCTTGGGCGTGCTGCCGCCGCTCTGGTCCAGAGCCGCGATGAAGCCCTTGCCGGTGCGCATCCGTTCGAGCTGCTTTGTATTCATGAAAAGATCATCCTTTCCCTTTTGGCGGAAGCGGCGGCGGAAACCGCCGCGAGAAGCCGTTTCTTTCAAGATGCCGTGCATCTCCGCTACCAATATTATCATCCGTTCCCGAGCGGAATGCAAGAGGCTCGCGCGCCCGCGTTTTGTGCACAATGACAGGGGACGGCGCCGGTATGAGGAAATGATTTCCACTGACGATAGAAATCCCGTGGACGCGATTGCACTTTGCCGGGGTATCCGATATAATAAAGGAAAGGCGCTGTGCGCCGTGAAAACCGCAGCAGTCCTCGGCGCACGTTGCCCCGGCGGGAAGCCCCGCCGGGGCGGCGTTGCGCTGTGCCGCTTTCCGGCGGGGGAAAACACGGCGGCGCGCGGCATGGAGGGGTTTGATGAACGAGAAGCTCGAAGAATTCTACCGCTTTTTAAACGGCAAACGCGTGGCCCTGCTGGGCGTGGGCGTGAGCAACACGCCGCTTGCCGGCATGTTCGCCGCGCACGGCGCACGCGTTACGGTGCGCGACAGGCGCTCCCGCGAAAAGCTGGGGGACACGGCGCGCGAACTCGAAGAAGCCGGAGCCGCATTGCGCCTCGGGGACGATTACCTCGAGGGGCTCAGCGAAGAAGAGATCGTTTTCCGCGCGCCGGGCGTGCGGTATACGCTGCCGGAGCTTGCGGGGGCGCGGCGCGGGGGCGTGGCCGTCACCTCCGAGATGGAGCTGTTTTTCGAGCTCTGCCCGTGCCGCATCGTGGCCGTAACGGGCTCGGAGGGCAAAACCACCACCACCACCGTTCTTTCCAAAATGTTCGCGGCGCAGGGCTTCACAGTGCACCTGGGCGGCAATATCGGCCGCGCGCTGCTGCCCGAAATCGAACGGATTCAGAAAACGGATATCGCCGTGGTGGAGCTTTCGAGTTTTCAACTTATCTCTATGCGCCGCAGCCCGGATATCGCCGTCATCACCAACATCACCCCGAACCATCTGGACGTGCATAAGGATATGGCCGAGTACGTCGCGGCCAAGCTCAACATCGTGCGGCACCAGAACGCCTTCGGCCGGGCGGTGCTCAACCTCGATTACGAAACCACCCGAACGCTCGCGCCGGAAACGCGCGGCGAGTGCGTCTTTTTCAGCCGCCGGGAACCCGTGGAGGCCGGCGCGTATCTTTGCGCGGACGGCACCGTTTTGCACACGGGGCGCGGCGGCGCGGTGCCCGTGATGCGGCGGGAGGATATCGCCCTGCCCGGCGACCACAACGTGGAAAACTTCCTGGCTGCCGTGTGCGCCGCGTGGGGGCTTGTGACGCCCGAAAACATGCGGCAGGTGGCGCGCACGTTCCGGGGTGTGGAGCACCGCATCGAATGGGTGCGCACACTCGGCGGCGCGGATTATTACAACGACTCCATCGCCACCACGCCCACGCGCACCATCGCGGGGCTCAACAGCTTCCAAAGGCCCGTGGTGCTCATCGCGGGCGGCTCGGATAAGCGCATCCCCTTCGGCGTAATGGGCCCGAAGGTGGTGGAGAAGGTTCGCACGCTCATCCTGCTCGGGGTTACGGCGGAAAAAATCGAGAGGGCCGTGCGCGAAACGCCCGGCTTTATGCCGGGAAAGCCCGAAATCGTGCGCGTGGGTTCGCTTGAGGAAGCGGTGCACGCCGCGCGCGCGGCCGCGCGGCCGGGGGATATCGTCACCCTCTCGCCGGCCTGCGCGAGCTTCGATATGTTCCCGAATTTCGAAGCGCGCGGCGACCGCTACCGCGCGCTGGTGCAGGCGCTCGAGTGAGCAGCGCGCCGCATTTCGCGGCGAACCGGGAGAACGAACACATAAAAAGCAAAGGATGGTCGGAATGGAACTGCAAACGCTTCTGTTTTCCCTCAGCCGCGCGTGCGGCGTGACCTTGGGCGCGGCGCAGGCTGCGCTTGAGGCGGTGCGGCCCTATGCGCCCGCCGCGCGGCTCGACAGGCTCGGCAGCGTGGTGGCGCCCGTGCGCGCCCCGCGGGAAGGGGAGCCGCACGTGATGCTTGAGGCGCATATCGACGAGATCGGCTTCGCCGTCACCGCCGTAGACGAGGACGGCTTCCTGCGCGTGGATCAAATCGGCGGCCCGGACGTGCGCGTCCTGCTGGGCGCGGAGGTGGCCGTGCACGCGAAACGGGAGCTGTTCGGCGTGTTCTGCTGCCGCCCGCCGCACCTTTCCTCGGCGGAGGATACGAAAAAGGTGCCCGAGCTCAAAGAGATGGCCGTGGATATCGGCTTCGGGCACGACGAAGCCTGCGCGCGCGTCACGCCCGGGGACGTGATCACGCTGCGCGCCGAGCCTGCGGAGATGGAAAACGGGTTTGTCACGGGCAAGGCGCTCGATAACCGCGCCGGCGTGGCCGTGGTGCTGCGCTGCCTGGAGCTGTGCGCGAAAGACATTTCCTGCGGCCTTACGGCGGTGTTCAGCACGGGCGAGGAGCTGGGGATGCGCGGCGCGGTGCCGGCGGCCTACGGTGTGGCACCCACGCACGCCGTCGTGACGGATGTGAGCTTCGGCATGACGCCCGACGCCCCGCGCGAGCACTGCGGCGATATGGGAGAGGGCCCGATGATCGGCGTTTCCCCCACGCTTTCGCGCTCCGTAACGGAGCTTCTGTTCCGCCTTGCGGAGGAGAAAAACATCCCGCACCAGCGCGAAGTGATGGCGGGCGGCACCGGCACGAACGCCGACGCCATATCCGTCAGCCGCGCGGGCGTGGCCGCAGGCCTGCTTTCGGTGCCGCTGCGCTATATGCACACGGCCGCCGAATGCATCAAATTATGCGATGTGGAAAACACGGCGCGGCTTATGGCCGAGGCCGTGCGCGCGATAGGAGGCGGATGCGATGCTTGAGAGTTTTCGGGACCTGTGCCTGCTGCCGGGTGTATCCGGCAATGAAAAGCCGGTGGCGGATTATTTACAGGAAAAGCTCGCGGGCGTTCCGGGCGTTTCCTGCCGCGTGGATGCGCTCGGCAACCTGCTCGTGCATAAAACCGGCGCGCACAGAGCCAATACGCGCCTGCTTTTAAGCGCGCATATGGACGAAGTGGGCCTGATGGTGACCGCCGTTACGGAGGAAGGAATGCTCAAACTCGCCCCCGTGGGCGGCATCGACCCGCGCGTGGTGCTGGGGCGCCGCGTCAAGGTGGGCGAACGGGCGGTAAAAGGCGTCATCGGCACCAAGGCCGTGCATCTCCAGGAAGCCGACGAGCGCAAAACGGCCCCGGATTTCAAGGCGCTTTCCATCGATATCGGCGCGTCCTCCAAAGAGGAAGCCTTCAAGATTGTAAAGCCGGGGGAGACCGCCGTGTTCGATTCGGATTTCGTGGAATTCGGCGACGGCATGGTGAAATCCAAGGCCATCGACGACCGCGTGGGCTGCGCCGTCCTACTCGATCTGCTGCGGGGGCCTATGGAATACGACGCGGATTTCGCCTTTACGGTGCAGGAGGAAGTGGGAACGCGCGGGGCGCGGGTGGCCGCGTTCAGCGCGGAACCGGACGCCGCGATTGTGGTGGAGGCCACCACCGCCGCCGACGTGCCGTTTGTACCGGCGGAGAACAAGGTCTGCTTTCTGGGGCAGGGGCCGGTGATTTCGTTTATGGATAACGGCACGGTGTACGACCGCGCCCTCTGCGACCTGGCGTTTGCGGCGGCCGGGGAGCTGAAAATTCCCTGCCAGATGAAAAAAGCCGTGGCGGGCGGCAACGACGCCCGCGCCATCCATCTTGCCCGCGGGGGCGTGCGGCCGCTGGCTGTTTCGCTGCCCTGCCGCTACCTGCATTCGCCCTCCTGCGTCATTCGCCGCGCGGATGCGGAAAGCACCCTCCGCCTTGTGGCGGAGCTTGCCCGGCGTATTTCATCCGCACCCGCATGCTGAACCGCGTGCCGCCAGGCAAAACGGCCCGGCTGCTGCGGCGGCTGCATATCTCGCCGGCTTACGGCGTGCGCGTCGGCGCTCTGGCGCTGGCCTACGACGGTATGCCGTTTTTCGCCGTGTGGCGGCAGGAAAACGCGCTGCTTGCGCGCCTGGAAAGCAGTTTCTTCCTTTGCGGGGAATCGTCGGACCCGGAGGAGCTGGCCGCCTTTTTGCAGTTCAATCCTTATTTTTGCCGCCTGAGGGGCGAGGCCGGAAGCGTGGAGCGCGTGGCACGGCGGCTGGAACTGCCGCACCGCGTGGAACGGTTCCTGCTCATGGCCTGCCGCAGCCCGGTGGAAGCGCCAACGGCTCCGGTGGAGCGCACCGCCGACCTGCGCGCCGTGTACGCGGTGATGCGGGCCGTGGCGGGGGAGCAGTTTGCCTTGCCGCCGTTCGAGGCGTGGTACGCCGATATGTCCCACCGCATCCGGCACGGCTGCGGGCGGGCTTACCTGCTGCGGGAAGCGGACGCGCCCGCGGCGGCCTGCATGGTGAGCGCCGAGGACGAAACCGCGGGCCTGCTTTCGGGCGTGGCCACGGCTCCGGATTTCCGGCGGCGCGGCTTTGCCTCCGCGGTGCTTGCGCGCGCCTGCGGCGATCTGCTGGAAGCAGGCAGGCTGCCGGTGCTCGAGTGCCGGCGCGAGCTCGCGGAATACTACGCGCTGCGCGGGTTTGAGCCGGTGGGAGAAGAGGCGGCGCTGCAGGTGGAAACGCCCGGTATGTGAGAAAGCCCCCGCCGAACAGAATATGACAGCGGAAAACGAGAGGGAAAATGGAACAGCATTTTTTTGAATACGATCCCGCGCTGGAAGCGGCGGCGCAGCGGGCGGAGGAGATCTGTCGCCCGGCGTTTGCGCGCATCGAAGAGATTGCACGCTACAACGGCATGAAGGTTCTGCGGGCGTTCACCGAAAACCGCGTGGCGGAGGCGCACTTCGCCGGCTCCACGGGCTACGGCTACGGCGATCGCGGACGCGAAACGCTCGACCGCGTGGTAGCGCAGGCGTTCGGCGCCGAATCGGCGCTGGTACGGCACAACTTCGTATCGGGCACGCACACGCTCACTACAGCGCTGTTCGGCGTGCTGCGTCCGGGGGACGTGATGCTCGCCTGCACCGGAAAACCCTACGATACCATGGACGAGGTCATCGGCCTGCGCGGATCGGGCATGGGTTCGCTGCGCGAGTTCGGCGTTTCCTACCGGCAGGCGGACCTGCGCGGCGGGGAGCCGGATTTCGACGCGGTGGAAACGGCGCTGCGGGCCGAAAAAATCCGGCTCGCCTATATCCAGCGCTCGCGCGGCTACAGCCTGCGCCCCTCGCTCACGGTGGAAAAGATCGGCGAACTGGCGGAGCACATCCATACCGTTTCACCCGATACCGTGGTGATGGTGGACAACTGCTACGGCGAATTCACGCAGCCGCAGGAACCTACGCAGGCAGGCGCGGATCTCATCGCCGGCTCGCTCATCAAAAACGCGGGCGGCGGCATCGCGCCCACGGGCGGATACATCGCGGGGCGCGCGGATCTGGTGGAGCAGGCGGCCTACCGCCTCACGGCGCCCGGCGCCGGGTTCGAGGTGGGCGCTACGCTGGGGCAGAGCCGAAGCCTGTTCCAGGGCTTTTTCCTGGCGCCTCACGTCACGGCCGAGGCGCTCAAAACGGCGGTGTTCGCGGCGGCGCTGTTCGAGCTGCTGGGCTTCCGCGCCACGCCGCGGTGGGATACGCCGCGCACCGACCTGGTGGAAACCGTCGAGCTGGGCAGCCCGGAGGCGCTCATCACCTTCTGCCGGGGCATCCAGGCCGGCTCGCCGGTGGATTCGGACGCGGCGCCCGAGCCGTGGGATATGCCCGGCTACGACGACAAGGTCATCATGGCGGCGGGAGCGTTCACGCTCGGCTCCTCCATCGAGCTTTCCGCCGATGCGCCCCTGCGCGAGCCTTACGCCGTGTGGATGCAGGGCGGCCTTACGTTCGATACCGGGCGCGCGGGCGTGCTGCGCGCGGGGCAGGCACTGCGGGAAGGCGGTTTTCTGCCCCGCTGAGCTTCCGCCGCATTGACAGCGCCGCCGCCGCCGTGGTATGATAAACTCGGTTTTTCCGTCGCGCGGGTATGGCGGAATTGGCAGACGCGCAAGATTTAGGATCTTGTGCCGAAAGGCATGCAGGTTCAAACCCTGTTACCCGCACCAAAATCGTTTCTATAGGAATTGAGAAATTATCCTATAGAAACGATTTTTATTTTGTGCTATAATTTAAACATGTAATATATTAATCTATCAGAGTGGATAACAAATTATTAAAACGTAAGGTAGATTCTATGGCCAATTTAGATTATGATTTCTTTTTGAAACAATTAGTAACCGGGGTATCAATAGATGAAACATGCTTCTACTTTACGGATGACCCATCGGAATCCGAACATTTTCTAGGGTTCCTTCCGCAATATGAAAAACCATATTGGGTCGGTTATTGTGATATTCCAGATGGTACCGAATTTTATAATGCAGAAGAATTAATAAATGCAAAAATATTTGAAGGAAAATCATTACGAGAGCGATGGAACAATGTATGTATTATAAGCATCGAGGGAGTAGACTTAGAAGGTTGGCTGGAATATTTTATGCATGAAAAATAGGGCTGATTTTATTCGGCAAAGTCCATTTATTGGCCTGATCAGCGATAAAACTGGTGTAATATTCATTTGCATGATGCCGAAAGCCTTTATTTTATGCGGGTTTCCGGGTTTGTCGTTATGAACACCCGCACCACTCAGGAAATTCCATGAAGCTAGACGTTATGCAAATTCGTGGGTTTTTAATTATTGCTGAAATTCTGATTGGTCCGTTATTGCGGTAAAAAACGAGCGGGACCCGATGAAATGGGCCCCGCTATTTTTATGCCTTCTTTTCTTCCGGCTTGAAGGGGAAGGCGTTTGCCACGGCCTGCGCGGCCTGTGCCTGGACGGCCTCAAAGGTGTGGCTGTATATGTCCAGTGTCGTGCCGGTTTGGCTGTGGCCTGGCGATGAGCTGACGGTTTTTACATCCACGCCGCTTGTGATGAGCAAAGAAGCATTCAGATGCCGGAAGCTGTGAATGCCGAGATACCTCAGCCCATTTTTATTGCAGAACCGCTGCAGCGCTTTCGACATCGTGGAGGGGCATTGCGGTTTTCCATTCCATTGCGTGAATAGACGGTCCGAATCCATATCTATTGATTTTTGGCGTCCTTCTTTACAAACGGATTTTGCAGTTTCAATGTTTTCGGCGCCCTTCAATTTGCCAGCGTATTTCGCGGCTGGCATGACACCAATGAAACGGCGCCGGCTTTGTCTTTCCTCAAGCAGTGAAAATTTGCGCTTTTACTGTTCAATTAGGCTCGTCAACGGAACCGTCTCTTTCTTCTCAGGGTTATCAAGATAGTGGATGGCACAGGTCTGATTTATTTCGTTTACTCTTTCCATGTAAACCCGCGCATTATTGTGAATTACATTCACCATATCGGGTGAAGATACAATTGCTTTTGCACGTGGAATTTCCATACTAAACACCTCCGGTACCTATTTTCCACATTAAAAGCAAAAATATGCGGAACCTAGGTATGGAGATAAAGTTGGGCATTCGCCTCAAGGAAACAATAAAGAGCGAACTGAGAGAGCCGGTGCGAAGCAGCGTGGAGGAGATTCTGGACGGTTTTCTGGAGCAGGAAGCGCGCTGACCATGCGGAGAAGTACGAGCGTACGGAGGGCCGGCAGGGCTGCCGCGCCGGACATTACGAGCGAGACCTGACAACCCCGGTAAAGTAAAACTCCAAATGCCCAGGCTCAAAGGAATTGCTCTTTGAACCGGCGACCATCGAGCGCTAGCGCCGGCGCGAGAGCTCCGTGGAGGAAGCGCTGAGCGAAGCCGTACGCCTTGCCGCCGCAGATTAGGCAAGCAAATGTGCTTCAGTCTGCATGTACCCGCCTATACCCCTTGTTCTGCTTTCAATGAGGCAGGATGTAATACCTTTACCTCGCAAGGAGCCATTTCCAGGGACTGGCATATTTTATTTTCTCTAAAAGTGATCCGAATGGTCGGGCGCATCCCAAGTATCGTATATTGTCCCGATGCATAAGAAATACATTGGCAAGCTTCAGAACCCGTTAACAACAGGCCTTTATTCTCTATTTTTCCACTGCTCCAGTCGCCTACGATCTGTGTGATATCAACCTCTGTATAGCTTAAATGGCTATGATTGATAAAATTCACCTGCTCGTCTGTATCGATAATGGGCGGAGAAAACGCACAATTGAAAACGCTGTAGAAATCCAGCAGCGGATACAATGCATATTGGATTGGGGGATTCTCGACGGATACAATCGGATTCATGCGAAAAGGGAAGCACAGAAGTTTAAAAAGCAGCAATCTGGCTTTCAACATGATACCGAAGGGCAGGCAGGGGGGAAGATTAAAAAACAGATAAATTTGCTCATTATGTCCCAAAAACAGCGCTTGCCGCTGCTTATTCATGTAATAGCCGCACATCGGTGAATTAAATGAATCCTGGCATTTTAGATCGACGACGCCCATTCGTTTTCGCCCCCTTTTCTACAGAATATGCGGTTTTATGATATTGTGAGCCAAAGTTCCTCTTTTTCGACATTTGAATACAATGAAATTGGGAGACAATTTGACGTCTTTCCATTACAACCACACCATTTTCAAATGCTCAAAGGAAGGAATATTTCTATGGCTACTATTACTGTTGCGGCAACTGCGAGTGCGTTGTCTACAAACGCCCCCTATGACGTAGTAGACCTTACTTTCACGTATAGTGGAACTACCGTACAGAACGGCACAACTCTGTATTACGGCGCGCATCTTTCCGATGGTACCGTCTCGGAGGATGTACTGTTTCCCTTGACGGTAACCTCCGGGTCAAACATTCCTGCCAGCGAAGAGTTCGCATACACTCCGGGAGTAACTTTCACAACCACGGTCGCTGCAACAGGCGGAAAAGTCTATTATACTGCGTGACAACGTGTTATGCGAAAACCATAATGGCTCTGCAGATGGAACTGTGGAGACTGAGAACGAACAAAGCCGTCCGAGGATTGACCCCGGACGGCTTATTGCTTGCCTTTTTCGGCAGCGCTCCTGTCTGCACCGCTCATGTAACTTCAGAAAATTTCTAAGTTTTCACGGCTGGGCGGCTTTATCGAACTGCGCCGGGCCGGCTTTTGCGCGGCAATTCGCAAAGGGCGTTACGGCGCCTATTATCGGCGCTGCCAAAGCAGAGCGCTTCGGCGGCGCGGCCGGCAAACTGCGTGTCAAGTTGGCAGGCGAGGCGGCTCCGGGCGAAGCCGTCCGCCGCGGTTCCATTTTGCGGCGGAAAGCCTTGCCCGGCGGGAAATCAGCCTTTCGCACTCTGCCGAACCTTCGACGGCGAATATCCGAACTGTTTTTTAAACATTTTCGAAAAATTATAAACGTCGGTATAGCCAACCGAACGCGCAACCTCCCCCACGTTGAGCGCGGAGGAAAGCAGGAGTTCCCGGGCGCGGCGCATTCGCCATTCGATGATGCACTGCTGCAGCGTGATGCCTGTTTCGGCCTTAAAAATGCGGCACAGATAATGCCGGTCGAGGCCGCAGAAAGCGGCAAGCTGGCCGACACGGATCGGATTCTGGTACATCCTCGACACATAGCTGCGCACCTTTTCCGCGTAGGTCACCGTTGAGGATGGTACGCTTCTGTTGTTCCGCAGCGCCGCAAAAAAGGCGAAAACTTCAGACGCCATCGCAAAATCGTTTCCGTCGAAATTTCCGTTCCTGATTTTCTGGTAAAGCTCTGTAAAAAAAACCGACAGACGGCTGTTTTCGATGACAGGAGATTGGGGGCCGAATCCGGCTTCCCGCAGAAAACCGGCCGTGCGGTTCCCTGAAAAGGCGAGCCACGTATACTTCCACGGCTCCGCCTCGTCGGCGGTGTATACGGTGATCTTTCCCGGGCAGATCAAAAAGCACTGCCCGGGCGACAGATCGTACGCTTTTCCGGAAAAGAAAAATTTACCACGTCCGCTGCGGATATAATGCACGAGATAGTGCTCCCGCACGGCGGGGCCGAAGGAATGCCCGCTTTCGCAGTCCTCGTATCCGATGAAAAGCGGATAGAGCTCGCTCAGCCCCAGATCGAGCGACGGTATCTGCACGACTGCCACGCCGGTCCCCTCCTTTTTTTCTGCAATTTTCTTTTCGGCATTTCCATAGCAATTCCATTAAAGACTAACGATTTTCCGAAAATTCTGTAGGAAAAAATGAGCGTATTCCGAAACGGCTTGCCGAATCAAGGGAAGCGAACAGACGAAGCGCGGCTTCTCCCGGCCTTTCTGCGGAACTGCCGGAAAGCGGGAGCAAACAGGTTCCATTATACCATCAACGGGTTCCAAAAATCAATTTTCTTTTGCAATACGGGGAGGTAGACTATAGCAGTTCCATCAAAGATTGAGAGAAGCTGCGTTTCGTCTGTCCGCCTCCGGCGGAAAGGCGAAACGCTTTGGAATGATCAATCTTTTCCGAAAATGCGGTAGAACTCAAAGGAGATGCTGAAAATGAGTAAAATTACGTTTATGGGCGCTGGAAGCACTGTTTTCGCGAAAAATGTGCTGGGCGACGCGATGCTGACTCCAAGCCTTCAGGAAAGCGAAATAGCCCTTTATGACATCGACGGGAAACGGCTGGAGGAGTCTTATCTGATGCTCGCCGCCATCAACCAAAATTGCAACGGCGGGCGGGCCTCTATCCGGAAATACCTGGGCACCGAGAACCGCCGCGCGGCCCTGCGCGGCGCCGATTTCGTCGTTAACGCCATTCAGGTGGGCGGTTACGAGCCTTCGACCGTCGTCGATTTCGAAACGCCAAAAAAGTACGGCCTGCGGCAGACTATTGCCGATACGCTCGGAATCGGAGGCATTTTCCGCGCTCTGCGCACCATTCCGGTGCTCGAAGAATTTGCGCGCGACGTGGAGGACGTGTGTCCCGACGCGCTGTTTTTAAACTACACGAACCCGATGGCGATGCTCTCGGGCTATCTGCAGCGGTACACGGGCGTAAAAACCGTGGGGCTTTGCCACAGCGTGCAGGTTTGCTCCAGCGGCCTTCTGGAGAAGCTCGGCATGAAGGTCGACGGTTTCACCGACCTGATTGCCGGGATCAACCATATGGGCTGGCTGCTTGAAATTAAGGATCTGCAGGGAAACGACCTTTACCCCGAGATCCGCAGGAGGGCCGCCGAAAAAAACGCGGCGCAAAAGCACGACGACATGGTGCGTTTCGAGTATATCCGCCGGTTCGGGTATTACTGTACCGAGTCGAGCGAGCATAACGCCGAATACAATATGTTTTTCATCAAGTCCAAATATCCCGAGCTGATCGACCGCTACAATATTCCGCTCGACGAATATCCGCGCCGCTGCGTTCAGCAGATCAAGGACTGGAACGAGCGCCGGGAACAGTTGACCTCCAATCCGGATCTCACGCACGAGCGGAGCCGGGAATACGCTTCCTGGATTATGGACGCCGTCGTCACAAACACGCCCTATAAAATCGGCGGCAACGTCCTCAACCGGGGCCTTATCGACAATCTGCCCGCGGACGCCTGCGTCGAGGTGCCCTGCCTGGTGGACGGCGTGGGCGTTCATCCCTGCCATGTCGGCCGCCTGCCGGTGCAGTGCGCCGCGATGAATATGACGAACATCAACGTGCAGCTGCTTGCGATCGAAGCCGCCGTGACGAAGAAGCGCGAACATATTTATCAGGCCGCCATGCTCGATCCGCACACGGCCTCCGAACTTTCCATCGACGAAATCGTCCGCCTCTGCGACGACCTGATCGAGGCGCACGGGGATTACCTTCCCGCCTACCACTGACAGGAGGCTTTGCCGCCCCTGCGGGTAAAAAAAAGCCCAAGGCATCCAGCCGAAAAGCCGAACGCGTGCGTGGTAAACGCAAAAAACATCGCCTGAAACGTAAAATCCGTAAAAGATAGGGAGAAGCGGTGCTTCGTCTGTTCGCCTCCCTCGATAGGGTGAAACGCTTCGGAAGGTGCCCGCCCTTTCTGGAAATGCTGTAACTTTTTTTACTCTTTTCGAGTGAGGGTTAAAAACCCGCAGGTTGGAGCCTTTTGTTGTATGCACCGGAAAAACCCGCACGGCGCCTGGCGCTGTGCGGGTTTTGTTCTGCTTGCAGGGGCGCAGCGCTGCTTATGCCGCGAAGCGCGCCCCACGGAAAATGCGGCACAATTTTAGGCAGATTGAGCCTTGACAGAAGCGGGAGTTCCTTGTAGCATATACGTGTGATTTAATCGATTTTATCCTAATTGTTAAGTCAAAAAGCAGAGTAATCCACAAAGCGGCCGCAAACGGAACCGGCGGCCGCGCAGGAAACGGTTTTTTGAACCGGAAAGGATTTTATGCAGCTGATCGATTTGAACGGCCGTTGGGAAATGCGCCGCGCGGGCGGCGGGGAGTGGCTTCCCGCAGAAGTGCCGGGCTCGGTTTATGCGGACCTGCTGCGGGCCGGCAAGATGGACGACCCGTTTTACCGGGAAAATGAAAAAGCCGCCACGGCGCTTTCCGAATACGACTACGAATACCGCAGGACTTTTGAGGCCGATGAGGAACAGCTTGCGCACGACCGTGTGCTGCTGCGCTGCGAGGGGCTGGATACGCTGTGCGAGCTGTATCTGAACGGCTCCCGCGTGCTGCGCGCGGAGAACATGCACCGCACCTACGAAACGGACGTGCGCGGGCTCCTCAAAGCGGGGGAGAACACGCTGCGCGCGGTGTTCCATTCCCCGAACCGCTTCATTGCGGAGGAGCACGCAAAGCTGCCCCTCGACGTTTCTGCGGATACGATGCACGGCTTTTCGCATCTGCGCAAGGCGCATTTCATGTTCGGGTGGGACTGGGGCCCCAAGCTGCCCGATATGGGCATCTGGCGCAGCATTTCCATCATGGGATGGGATACGGCGCGCCTTTCGGATGTGTACGCGGAGCAGGAGCACGCCGACGGAGCGGTGACGCTGCGCATCCGGGTGCGGGCGGAGCGGTTTGCGCCGAACGCGGCGCTCGAGGCAAAGGCCGCGGTCACCGCGCCGGAGGGCGGCGCGCAGGCGATATGCGCGCAGGCGGAGTGCGGGGAGGACGGCTGCGAGCTGGCGCTGAAAATTCCTCATCCGCAGCTCTGGTGGCCGAACGGCATGGGCGCGCAGCCGCTCTACGGCGTTTGCGTCACGCTGCTTTCGGGCGGGCGCGAGCTGGACCGGCGCGTTTTGCGCATCGGGCTGCGCACGCTCACGGTAAAAACGGAGCCGGACGAATGGGGCACTTCGTTTGCCTTCACGGTGAACGGCGTTCCGTTCTTCGCGATGGGCGGGAACTACATTCCCGAAGATAATATCCTTAGCCGTGTGACGCGCGAACGGACGCAAAAGCTCCTGAAAAGCTGCAGGGACGCGCATTTCAACATGGTGCGCGCCTGGGGCGGCGGCATCTACCCCGACGACGCCTTTTACGATCTCTGCGACGAATACGGGCTGGTGGTGTGGCAGGACCTTGCCTACGCCTGCGCGGCCTACCGGTTCACCGATGCGTTTTGTGAGAACGTCGCCGCCGAAACGGCCGACAACGTGCGGCGCATCCGCCATCACGCTTCGCTGGGACTTTGGTGCGGCAACAACGAGATGGAAACCGCCTGGCGGTTCTGGGGGTGGTCCGAGCAATTCGGGCCGCACCTCAAGGCCGACTACATCCGGCAGTTCGAGTATGTGATGCCCCGGCTCCTCCATGAGCTGGACCCGCAAACGTTCTACTGGCGCTCGTCGCCCTCCTCCGGCGGGGATTTCGACGACCCGCACGACGAAAACCGGGGCGACAACCACTATTGGGCCGTGTGGCACGGCCTGGAGCCGTTCACGGAATACCGGAAGCATTTTCCGCGCTTCCTTTCGGAATTCGGCATCCAGTCCTTCCCCGGCATCCAAACCGTAAAGACCTTCACGCTGCCGGAGGACCGCAACATCTTTTCCCCGGTGATGGAGGCGCATCAGAAGAACAGCTCCGCAAACGGAAAGATCCTGCACTATATCAGCGAAACCCACCGCTATCCGCGCGATTTCGAAGCGC
This sequence comes from Bacillota bacterium, assembly GCA_023391535.1. Classification (GTDB taxonomy): domain Bacteria; phylum Bacillota; class Clostridia; order Oscillospirales; family Ethanoligenentaceae; genus JAEWAU01. The sequence continues at coordinate 22,033 of JAEWAU010000124.1, forward strand.
TGCTCACCGTTTCGCAGCTGCTTCAGGCGGAGGGGATGCGCTGTGCCGTGGAGCATATGCGGCGCAGCCGCGGGCGCTGCATGGGCGCGCTGATCTGGCAGATCAACGACTGCTGGCCCGTGGCCTCCTGGTCGGGCATGGATTATTACGGGCGTTGGAAGGCGCTGCAGTACGCGGAAAAGCGCATGTTCGCGCCGGTGCTGCTCAGCGCCTGCGAGGACGGCGCGCGCGTGGAGCTGCATGTGAGCAACGACACGCGAGCCGATTTCAGCGGGCGGGTTTCCTGGCGGCTGCTCGACGGCGATTCGCGCGCGGTGCAGAAAGGTGTGCTGCCGGTGGAGATCCCGGCGCTTTCCTCCCGGAAATGCGCGGCGCTCGATTTTTCGCGGCAGCTCGATTCGGATTCAAAACGCCGTTCCTGGTACCTGCGCTTCACGCTGAGCGAAGCGGGGGAGATCATCGGCCGCGGAACGGTGCTGTTTGTAAAGCCCAAGCACTATGAATTCCGCGAGCCCGGGCTTTCGCTGCGCGCCGAGGAGGACGGCGGCCGCATCCGCGTTTTTGTGGGGGCGCGGTCGTTTGCGAAGGATGTGGAGCTGCTTTCGGAGCGGGACTTGGTGTTCGGGGATAACTTCTTCGACCTGGAGGGCGGCGAGGAGCGATGCGTGGAAGCGCCCTCCGTGCCCGGAGGCGCGCAGGCGCTGCTGGCTTCGCTGCGGGTGCGCTCCCTGTACGACAGCTACGCCCACGAGGGCGATGGGGAGCCCGCGCTGGAACCGCGGCGGTAACCCGGAAAAGCAGTTTTCTTCCATAAATAGATCAGAACAGGCCGTCGGGCCGGCGGCGTAGAGATTGCGGGTATTTTCAGCATATCCCGAAGGTCAGCGCCGCTTTTTACGCCGAAATCGCGCGCACGAACAGCGCCTGCCTGGACGGCTGGATGGCGTTTTTTAAGGACTTTTGGTTTACAAAAGAGCAATGAAACGCTATAATTAGGTTAATGACTTAAATTCCCGCTTTGCTGCCCGGGTACGGAATCCGCGGG
>JAEWAU010000125.1 GCA_023391535.1 Bacillota bacterium
GCCCCCCCAACACCACTTTTTGGCCCCCCCCCCCCTCGCGTGCCGAGTCGCTATTTGTACTTTCCCGAGCCGGAAGCGTTGTAAAACCCTGTTTTACGCGCTCCCGGTTTCTTTTTGCAGTTTTGCCGTTAAAAGCCGCCGGATCAATCGTCTGTAACGGGAACAGGGCATTTGGCAGCAGCCCATACGCTTCAGGCATACTTCTACGGCAACGGGTTCAATCTTGAGGATTATACCATATCCTTTGTATCAAAACACCATTATGCTTCTGAAATATCGACTGATACACTCTTCCCGTTGAACCACGTTGGGATATTTACCGCATTATAAAGGAAAGAGAACATACTGTCCGTCGGACCATTTGCGGCGTTAAGGCCGTCAATCGTAATCGTAAGGTTTCTTGTGGCTGTCATCTGGGTCTGGCCGATTCTCAATACGGCATTTTTCGGGATATAGAATTTGACCTCGTCGGTTGCAAAATTCACTGCATCCGGGATTAAGGTTGTCGCGTTAGTAACGGCGGTCAGTAGCCCTGAGGATACAGACGGGATATCTGCCGCATTTTTGAAATACAGTTCCGTCGTTCCGACGGCGATGTAGGCGCCCTGCGGAATGAAAATATCGCCATTATCGGTAGAGGAAGAAGCCGTGATGTTCAGGCCTTGAAAAATGTCCGCAAGCAACGTGGCGGCGCCCGTCTTGGAATCGGGTGTTGCAACGGCGACTTTCTGGCTGGAGGTGTCGCTGCGGCTGACGGCATAGGTCACGAGCGTTCTGCCGTTGCCGAACGAATAAGCGATGGACGTAGCTTGCAGGCTCGCAGTTTTGCCGATAAATGTTTCAAATAACGCCGTCAGTTCGAGCGAAACCGCTTGAGAATCACGCCTTGCGCCGGAGACTCCGGGGATGGCGTTGCTCGCAAGGTTGAGGCTGATCGTCGCGCTTGATTTTCCGGTCTCTGCGCTGTTATTGATAAAGGATCCCACCGTGTAATCCGAACCCAGCCACGTGCTGAAGATCGTACCGCCGTTCTCGGAAACCGAAGCTGCCATTTTGGCGTCGGATGGCACGGTTACGGGGTTTGAACCGCCGCCGGTGGTGCCGCCACCAGTACCGCCGCCACTTCCACCGCCGCTGCCCGTTGTAACCGTGACGGAGGAAGCCTGGGAGCCGGTAACGTTGACGCTGCCGGAGCCGCTGGTCTGCGTCGTACCGGGCGCCACGTTTGCGACCAGATTGATTGCTGCGCCCGCGGTGAGGGTGCCGACCGATCCGTTGTTGGTGATGGTGGAACCGTCGGAGCCTGCCGCAGCGGTAATGCTGTTCACAGCCGCCCCGGCGGCAACGGTAATATTCACCTTGGCATTGCTCGTGATGCTCTCTACCTTTGCGCCCGCGGCTACGGTCAGCGTAATTGCGCCGCCCGCGTTCTGCTCAAACGTGATGGAACCCGGGCTTCCTTCGACAAGAATGCTTATTCCGTCGGGGTCCGTGATGACCAGCGTATTTCCGCTTACGGTTTCCACCCACGTGCCGATTTTGACGTTCTCCACGTTGACCTTGCCGCCCACCTGAACGCCGTTGTCAAACGACGCGTTCGGGGTGTCGACGGTGAGGTCGCCGGAGATGCGCTTGCCCGCATTTCCGGTTAATGCGGAAACGCCCGCCGCCGTGTAGGAGAAGTTCAGGTCGCCCGTGAGGGTATGCGAGCCGAAAGCGATCGTTATGGGCCGCGTCACCTTCGGGCTCGCCGTAATATCCGCGGTAAAATCAATTTCCGAAATACTGCTGTCGCTCAGAGCCGCCGCAAGCTGCTGCGCCGTGCCGACGCTGGCGGTTTTGGCCGTGTTTACGATTATAATTTCAATGGCTTCTATTCGCTTGGCTTTGCCGGTTACTCCTGCCGTTCCCACTTGGGCAATGGAGGTGCCATCCGCAGTTGTGACCCACAGGGACCAACGGTAGGTTTGCTGATATACGCGGTAGGAGACCGCATAACCGGGCATACCGCTCAGCGTGATCTTGACCGCTTCGAGACGCTTGCCGCATCCCGTGGTGCCGGCCGTGACCCCGTTGGATTTCGCCCCCTGCGACCAGCCATAGCTCTGGCCGTGCACCTGATAGGTGATGGACGCCCCTGCCGGAACGCCATTACCCGTGAGGTTGATCTTGATGGCTTCGAGGCGTTTCGCCTTGTTCTCGGTGCCTGCTTCAGCGCCGTTGGCTTTCGCCCCCTGCGACCAGCCGTAGCTTTGCCCGTGAACCTGATAAGTCACCCCGACGGTGGTGGAAGCCGCCGAAGCGGCAGATGCCGTAAGAGCCGTGCCTGCCGTTGTGGAAGCGATAACAGCCACGGCCAGCAGTACGGACAGTGCCTTTTTACGTACGAACATTTTCAACTACCCCTTTCCCTACGATGTCTGTCTGCTCCTATCCCGCTTGGTTTATTGAACGATGGAACAATCACCTTCCCTTTGCTTATTCCCGTTCCCCTTGCGTCGGGTCGTTTCTCTCCATCCGGCATGGGGTATGATGGTTGCTTGCATCGACTGTGCAGGTGCGACGAAAGGACAACGTGTTATAATTTCCCTATTTACAAATGATGTTTTTACTATTTTGCTATAACAAACAAGTAAAACCAATATCTTAAAGGGGAAAAATATAATAACAAAAATATAAAAATTGTAAGGGATTGAAATTCTGTATGCGTTTTGGGCAGATCGTCATCTTTCATCCGATTTTCCTAATACGTTCGAAAATGGAATTTCCGGCATTTTTCACTTTAAAACCTGCTGTGTCGATCTTTGTCTGCGGCTCGCCTGCATGGCTGCGAAGCATCCGGCAACGAGAATGCCGAAGCAGACGGCAAGATAGAATGCCAGACTGTCGAGCGCGACATCGTGAAAGGTTGAACCCCGGCCGCTCACCAAAAACTGCTGGATAATTTTTTCGTCAACCAATGTGGCTGCCGGGCCGATACACAGAAAGATCCATCGCCGGTTCCACTGCCGCTGCAAAAAAGCGGCCGTACAAAATATCCCCAGGATGAAATATTCAAGGACATGCGCCGTTTTCCGCACAAAAAGATCCCCGTTCATCATTTCGCCCGGTTTTAAAAACGGGTAAAAGATTCTGTAAATCCCACGGTTTACAGGAAGGCCGGTTCTCTGCAGAATAGCGAGAAGCTCGGATTTTACCCGGTTTGACTCGGCATGGGAAGCTTGCCCCGAGTGCAAAGAAAAACTAAAAATGACAAATGCCCATGCAACCACGGCAGCAACGGTCGCAATTTGGACGATGTTCTGACGCTTCATAGAACTCCTCACCCTGATGATCCATGCGCTAAAGCGGCCAAGCAGTCAGGAATTAACGCTTGCCGAATACGATCTGTTCTTCTTGTATTTATTGCATTCGGCGGTTCAAAGCCAAGCATGGCTTTTCACTTGCCGCGGAGTGCAGACATACTGCGATTGATGGGCGCGCCATGGCTCTCGCAAACCGCCTTTTCCAATGGATATTATACTCCTTTTTCTTGACTTTTTACAATATAAGGAATATTATAAAATTAATTCTTATAAATCCTTAATTTTACAATTTAGGCCGTGGAAAATTCAATGGCCTGCTTTTCAACGGGGAATGGGAAAGGCATAACGGACGATGCGGCAATTTCAGCATTGCAACAAGGGGAAATGAAAATGAAAAAGCTGTTTGCGGGAGTTTTGGCGGTCGTCATGAGCGCCGCGTTTGCCATTTCTGCAAATGCCGCAACGCCTTCGGACCTTATCAGCAGACTGAAGGCCGACGGTGCCTCGGCGACACAGATTGCTCTGGCGGAGGATTACCTGAAATCGAATGGCAACCAGTTCACCAGCGCGCAGCTTGACGCGTTTTCGGCGGGTATCGACCGGGTTTTTAGCCTGATGAAGGAATACGGCGTGAGCGATCCCAGCAAGCTCCCGGCAAGCGCTAAAAAGGAAGTTAAGGATATCATTGCCGCAGACGCCCCCAGCGCGGGAATCGCCGTTTCGTTTGGTAAAAACTCCGCCGGTGTCGGTACGATGACACTTTCGAAGAACGGCAGCACGTATACGATCGCTGCCAACGATTTGAAGACCAAGACGACGGGCGCGGGCTTTCCGCTGCCGGCTGCGGGTGCGGCCGTCGGCCTTTGTGCGGTTCTTGGTTCGGCAGCCTACCTTGCGCGCGGCCGTAAAAAGGCCGCGGGGCCTGACGACGCCGCACGGAAGTGCTTATGAGTAAAATCTGCCTCAAAAAGGAATTGCGTTTTGCAATTCCTTTTTCTCTGTTCCTGCTGGGGCTGCTTCTGATCTCCGTTTCGCTGATCCTGATTTTACGGCCCTATTGGGGCCTTAGCCGGATATTCCTCAGCGGCGACGGCGGGTCGGCCTCCGTTTCCTCGCACCCAATCAAACTCTTTTCGGGCACGTCCGCGGATGCCGCGGAACATTCCATCGTCTATAGTCCGTACGGCGCCGTCATGGGCGCCCTTACGATCGAGAGCGCGAAAATCGTAAACATGCCCGTTTTGCACGGCGACGGCAACGATCAGCTGCGCAGCGGTATCGGGCAATTCGCCGGCGGGTATTACCCCGGTGAGGGCGGCAAGGTCGTGCTGGACGCGCACCGCGAAACCTATTTCCACAGCCTCGGGTCCGCAAAGATCGGCGATGAAGTGGATTTTTCAACGGTTTATGGGCGGTATGTTTACAAGATTAACGATATCCGGATTGTGAAAGACACCGACACCGGCGTAATCCAGCCGGACGATTCGCACGAATATCTGGTGATGTATACCTGCTACCCGTTCAACACGCCGGGTTATCATCCGCAGCGGTATGTTGTATCCGCCAGCCTCGTATCGGGTACGAAGGTATCGGTTCCAAAGGAGTAAAGGGAGCGAAATGCGTAAGTTGATTTCTTATGTGGTTGCGCTGCTCATTATGTTCGACTCTGTGGTCCTGATTGCAAGCGCCGCGCTTCAGCTGACGTTGAGGCGGGAAAGTTTCTATCAGCAGAAATTCGGTACGGACGCCTACATAAGTGCCTGCGTTTCGGATATTCGCCAGGGAGTAGCCGACGAGGGGGCGGCCGCCGGCCTGCCGGCCAATGCTGTGCAGGGCGCGGTGGAACGCGGCGAGGTCGCGCAGAGTATCGGGAAACAGGCGAAGGCGGAATTCACCTACATCAACGGCGGCGCCGCCTCCGTGGGCGCGGTGATGCCTCCGGATGCTTTTTCGCAGAGGCTTGATGCGCAAATCCATAGCTACGCGCAAAAACAGGGGATCACGATATCCGCGCAAACGCAAAAGGCGATCGACGCCTATATCGGAAGGTGCCGTTCCGTTTACAGCCGTGCGCTCCTGCAGATTCCGTATTTCAATGCGGCCGCGGGAATACTGCGGAAGCTGCTTTCGGCGGTTCGCGTGCTTGCGCTTGCGGCGGCGGTGCTGCTTCTCGCCTTAATCGGGGCCTGCCTTGCGGTTCGGCGCGGAAACCGGTATGCCCAGCTTCACTATCCGGTGTGGGGAATCCTGAGCGGCGGGGCGCTGACAATTCTATTTTCCCTGCTGCCGCTTTGCTTTCGTTTGCCCTATCGGCTGAATCTTTCCTCCAGAGCGGCGGTTATTCTGGCGGGGAATCTGATTGCAGGGCCGATTTCGCTCTCGCTTGCCATTGGTCTGTCCGTATTCGCCGCGGCGGCCGTGCTGCTGGTGCCGATGTCCCGCTTGAGGACAGCGGGCTGAATACGCCGGCGCTTTTGGGGGCGGCTGAAGTGCTACCTGTTTTCGCAGGGAAGCGGCGGTTAGTTGTTGAAATTTCCAATTAATAGCATTATAATGGAATAAAGTAGTAAAAGCGGTGTGGAAACCGAGCGATTTGAATTTGGAGGATGTCGAGTGAACAGCAAGCTGGAAGAAATGAATTTACACGATTTGTTCTTTATTTTGCGAAAGCATCTTCTTTTGATCATTGTGGTTTCCGTGCTCTGCGGCATCGCGGGTTTTGCGGCAACGAAATTCCTGATTCCCCCGCAGTATGAAGCGCAGGCGAAGCTGATTGTCAATACGGATTCGACGATGGCCAACGCGGCGGAGGTTTACGATGCGGTGCAGCTGTCGCAAAAAGAAGTCGATACTTATGCCATCATCATGAAAAACAACACGATCCTGAATCACGTGATCCAAGACCTTAGTCTTGGTATCTCGCGGGACCAGCTCGCGAAGAAGATCGACATCAAGGGCGAAGGCACCACCGAGGTTCTCGACCTGAGCGTTAAAACCAGCAGCCCCGTCCTGGCGAACTCGATTGCGGCGGAAATCATCAAATACGCCCCCGCGGAGATCATCCGCACGGTGAAAGCCGGTTCCGTGGAGGTGATCTCTCCGCCCGTGGCGGACCCAAAGCCTGTTTCACCGAATGTCAGGATGTATACGGCGGTCGCTTTTGTGGTCGGAATTATCGTTTCGGTTCTGATTGCGTTCCTGATGGAGACACTCAACAATACGTTTACAAGCGACGACGACGTGCAGAAATACCTCGGATATTCCGTGATCGGCGTGATCCCGAATATCGAACTGAAAAGGAAAGGGACAAAATAAATGGCGGAGCATGTGAAACCACGGTCAAACCGGACGCTGTTCAACATGCAGGAAATGCCGTTCAGCTACGTCGAAGCATATAAATCTCTGCGTACCAATCTGCAGTTTGCGGCTGTCGATAAAAGCGTTAAACGGCTGATCGTAACGAGTTCCATCCCGGGAGAAGGGAAAACGACGGTTGCCATCAACCTCGCGATCACCCTTGCGGAAACGGGCGCAAAGGTGCTTTTGATCGACTGCGACCTGCGCAAGCCGTCCATTTACCGTTATCTGCAAATCAATAACAAACTTGCCGGCGGCCTTACCACCATCCTTTCAAAAAAGGCGGCCATCGGGGAATGTACGGGTACCCTCAACGGCCTCCGGGTCGACGTGATACCTTCCGGGCCGATTCCGCCGAATCCGGCCGAGCTTTTGACGTCGAAGCGCATGATGGAGCTGCTGGATACCCTCAGCGAGCGCTACGAATACATCGTGATCGACACGCCCCCGGTTTCCGTGGTTACCGACGCCGCGGCACTATCCCGGAACAGCGACGGGGTCATCTTTGTTATCCGGCAGGGTTCCACAAAGATCGGCAACGCGCTGCTCGCGAAAAAAAATCTGGAGAGTGTGGGCGCCAAGGTAATCGGATGCGTCCTGAACGCTTTTCAGGCTCGGAATTCGAGCAAGGCGTATGCGTATTACACCTACAAAAAGGGCTATTACGCCTACAAATAAGCGGAATCGCAGGGGCTTGACATGGTTGATTTGCATTGTCATATACTGCCTTGTATCGACGACGGGCCCCAGGATGTAGAAGGGGCCGTAGCTCTCGTTCGGAAGGAACTTGCAGATGGCGTCGACACCATCGCCGTTACGCCCCATTTTATAAAGCCAAAGCAGAACATCGAGGATTTTTGCGCCAGGCGGCAAAAATCCCTTGAGGTGCTTCAAAAGGCGCTGGAAAAGGAAGAAGTCAAGATCGGAATCGTTCTGGGCGCCGAGGTTGCCCTCTGCGTTGATCTGCCGCAAACGGAAAGGATCGAGCGGCTCCTGTACGCGGGCACCGATTTTATGCTCGTCGAGCTTCCGGGGGAATATTACTACGATTGGATCCCGGAGACGCTTTATCAGCTCCGCCTGATGGGCATCACGCCGATTCTGGCACACATAGAGCGCTGCCATTATCTGATCAAAGAAACGAAGAATCTTTGCGAGCTCGTGGATTCCGGGTGCCTTGCGCAGATGAATGCGCCGTTCCTGCTGCATTCCGGCCTGATCGAATTTCCGCGCATCCGCAGACTGATGGAAAGGCGATTGGCTCACTTGGTTGCCACCGATTCGCATTCCCTTGCGCACAGGCCTCCGCTGCTCGGGGAAGCAATGGAGAAAATACAGAAAAAATGGGGAAAAGATGCGGAAAAATATTTTTGTGAAAATGCACAGCGCGTGCTCGGAAACCAGCCGGTAAACGAGGGGCTTCGCGGGATGGCATGCTGCGATATTTAAAAATAGCAAAACGTACCGCTTTTGACGGGATAAAATCGATATTCCGCAGAGAATGCAGGGAAAAACCAAGCAGAGTACGAAACAGAATTAGGGCCATCTGCGCCGTGTGTATTACATTATTTACTAATTCTTCTATTTACAGTAATGGATTATATTGGTATAATGGAACTGTTTTAAAACCTTGCGTCCTTATCTTGCTGCTTCCTAATATAAGAGAAAACGTATGCGTCGGACCGGCTTGAGTTTTATCGGAGGTACGGCTTATGTATTCAATTGAAGCAATCTACAAAACGCGGTTTCGCACGCGGTCTGTGCGCTATGCGTTCGACACGGATTCCTATGAAGAAGCAATGCGGTTGTTCGATGCCAAGCTAAAGGGTAAAGGTATTACGGACGACGATATCGTGAACTATACGGTGACCAAAACGATCCTCTGCGAACATTGCGGGAAAAAGGTCGATCTTGTAAATTCCTATAACGTCTGCGAGTGCGGTGCGGTTTACGATAGCTTTGGCACGGAGGAACAAACGCAAAACGTCCCTTAGCTGATAACTAAGAAAGCTTTCAGCTGTTGAAGCCTGGCGGGAGATAAAAGAGAATAGGAGAGCTTGGGGGCAGGCAATGTGGAATTGTCAAAAACGGAAAGGGAGCCGGAGGAACCGGATGAAGCCTATATCGAAGCGCTTCACCCATTGGAAGCCGGGCCGTCGTTTGTCTATTTGACGGTTAAGCGCGGAGCGGATCTTGTACTGTCTTTTTTAGGGCTTTTGTTGATGGCGCCGTTACTGCTCGGCATTTCCGCCGCCATCAAAGCAACCACGAAGGGACCGGCCATTTACAGGCAGGCGCGCGTAGGACGCGAAGGAAAAATATTCACCATTTACAAATTCCGCACAATGGTGGATGGCGCAGACCGTCTGGAAGAGCATTTATCCGACGAACTGATTAAAGAATATCGGAAAAACCGCAAGCTGGCCGAGGACCCGCGCGTCACAAAAATCGGCGAGTTTCTGCGCAGGTCGAGCCTCGACGAGCTGCCACAGCTGTGGAACATCTGGAAGGGCGACATGACGCTTGTGGGGCCGCGGCCGATGATGCCCGAGGAAATTATTCTATATGGTCAAAGCTACCGCGATTACATAACCGTAAAACCGGGGCTTACGTGCCTGTGGCAGATCACAAGCAGGCATAATACCGTCATGAACGCGCGGGCGGAACTCGACGAAGAATATTTTTGCCGGATGGGATTGCACAGTGATTTTGTGATTCTATGCAAGACGGTCAGAACCGTGCTTTCTCAAAAAGGGGCTTGCTGATCCTTTATATTCCGCCACATTTTGATATTTTTCAAAAGCGCTCGGTATCCGTTCCCACAGAAAAAGGGAACGGATGGTTCGCCATTACATGGTAAAATCCCGATGGCCGCAACTTCCCGCCCCTGTGCGCGGAAGCCGCGGCCTTTTCATGCGCGCCCGGCTGTGAGCGGCAAAGCGCCCCATGCAGAAAGAGGGCTCCGGCAATGTCGCGCCAGCAAATTTCGGCGGCGCTTTTATCGGCAACGGGCGGCATAACCCGCAATATCGCTATATTCTTCAATTTCAGCCGATTGCACTATTTCTTTGCCTCCGAAACATCGGGGGTGGCTCCCTATCGCCTACTACCAGTTTCAATCAGTTAAAGGGGTATCGCTGGTAAAGGCGTTTCGGCCGGATTTGTTGCAGGGCTGCTGTTCGTGCTATACTGTTTAGGCATAGCGTATGGTACGGGCACCGCAATCAAAGTTTATGCTTCCATTAAAGCTCATCCTGTATCCACCCTGCCGTGGGCCGTTGCCGCCCGCGCAGTCGGGGGTCTTGCAGCGCGGCATTTCAGGTTGGAGCCGATGGCGGCAGGAAGCGATTTCCCACAGGCGAAAGGGATCGTCCTTTTGGGGTTTGAAAATGAATAGCCCTAAACAAGCCGGCGTTGCCACGAAAGCCCTTGCAACGATTTCAGAAAGGTACAAAGAAATACCTGCGCTTAGCTTAAACATCACAAGAATCAACGTACAATCAAGTACAGCAAGGCGGTCTTTATGCCCACAATAACTGGAAAAGCGACGATCTTTGATTCTTTTAAGCTGCTTCGCGGCAACACGAGGGCCTCCGTACTAATGGAACCCATGTACGGCATTCCGTTCGCCCTATATAATTTTTATTTGAGCCTATACATGAAGAGCATGGGCATCAGCGATGTGCAGATCGGCTATTTGATTGCTTTAAATTGCATTTTCAGCGCGATTTTTTCTCTGTTCGGCGGCGTAATCACTGACCGTCTTGGCCGAAAGCGTACAACGCTGATTTTCGACTTTTTGAGCTGGCCCGTTTCCCTGCTGATATATGCCTTTTCCTGTTCGTTTTGGATGTTTGCGCTCGGCATTATCATGAACAGCTTTAGCAAAATAGTCGGCGTTTCATGGAATCTCATGGTAATCGAGGATGCCACCAACGAGGAGCGCATCGCCGCTTTTAACATTCTCAATATCATTAACCTCGCTACGGGGGTAATTACTCCGCTTGCAGGCATCGCGATCAGCTTCTTTGGCATCGTCGCAGCGGAACGCAGCTTTATCCTTTTTGCCGCGGCCTGCATGGTAGTGATGATTCTTATCCGCAACCATCTTTATGTGGAAACAAAGATCGGCCAGGAAATTTTGGAATCGCAGTCCAGATTTGAACTGCGGGAAATTTTCAGAGGCGGAATCTACGGCCGTTCCCTCTCGGCGATTTTCAAAAGCAAAGAGATTCTGCTGGCGCTGGCCGTGTACATTCTTTTCATGACTTATATTCCGGTCGGTACGTTCAGCAGCCTGTATTACGCGCCTTTTTTCAGCGAGGTATTGTCGATAAACAAATCCGCCGTTTCGGTGTTGGGTGCGGTTAATTCCGCCGTGATGCTGTTTATTTTTGTATTTGTGATCCCGGTGATCAGCCGACTGTTGCCTGAAAAAAACATGCTCGCAGGCATCGTGCTCCAGGCGATCGCCCTTCTCGGATTCGTGTTGATTCCGCGCAACCATCTGGCGGGCGTGATTATATTTGTGGTGGTGTTTGCTGTCGGTTTTGGCATTTTCCGGCCGTTTATCGACGCCCTTCTGGCGGAGGTGACCGACGGGCGGGAGCGTGCCGGCATTTACTCGTTGCTCAACATGGTAATAAGCATATTGAGTTCTCTGTTTGGCCTTATTTCGGGATATCTTTATGTGGTTAATCCGCGGCTGATTTATATTTTATCGATCGGATTCCTGCTCATCTGCACGGTGCTCCTGGTTTTCTTCACAAGGCTCCGTGAGCGCGGCTGAAAACAAATAAAGAAAGCTAAGTGGGCAGAAATAGGGATTTGACGAAGCTGAAGTTAATTTATTGACAAATAAAGAAAGGCATGATACTGTATTGTGTAGAATCAATTCGGTGAACGCATTCTGTGATTAATGGAGGTCTTCAAATGAAAGCGCAGTATCGCGGCCTGTTTGAACCCGTTCGAATCGGAACATGCGATTTGAAAAATCGCTTTGCGATGGCGCCGATGGGGCCGCTTGGCCTTGGCGACGCGGATGGCGGCTTTAACCAGAGGGGAATCGATTACTACACGGAGCGTGCAAAGGGCGGCACCGGCCTGATCATCACGGGCGTGACGTTTGTTGATAACCGCGTTGAGCAGCACGATATGCCAAACTGCCCGTGTTCCACATGGAACCCGGTACACTTTATTCGCACCTCGAGGGAAATGACCGAGCGGATCCACGCGTATGACGCGAAGGTGTTTCTGCAGCTTTCCGCCGGATTTGGACGGGTTACCATTCCCACCAACCTCGGCGAGCATCCGCCGGTCGCCCCTTCGCCGATCATGCATCGCTGGCTGGACAAGGTCTGTCGTCCGCTGACGAAAGACGAAATCCACGAAATTGTGGTGCAGTTCGGAAAAGGCGCTTACAACGCCAAGCGCGCGGGATTCGACGGCGTGCAGATTCACGCCGTGCACGAGGGGTACCTGCTCGACCAGTTTGCCATTTCCCTGTTCAACCAGCGCACCGACGAATACGGCGGAAGCCTGGAAAACCGCCTGCGGTTCGCGCGCGAAATTCTGGAGGAAATCAAAAAAACCTGCGGCGAGGATTTTCCCGTCGCCCTGCGGTACAGCGTCAAAAGCTTCATCAAAGATATGCGTGTAGGCGCCTTGCCGGGCGAAGAATTTGAGGAAAAAGGGAAGGACGTGGAGGAAGGCATAAAAGCCGCAAAGCTGCTGGAGGAATACGGCTACGACGCGCTGGATGTGGACGTGGGCTGCTACGATGCCTGGTGGTGGAACCACCCGCCGATGTACCAAAAAAAGGGCCTGTATATGCCCTACTGCAAAATGGTGAAGGATGCCGTGAAAATTCCGGTGCTGTGCGCGGGCCGCATGGATAACCCGGAGCTTGCATCCGCGGCGCTGCGCGACGGCGTGTGCGACATCATCTCGCTGGGCCGCCCGCTGCTGGCCGACCCGGATTACGTCAACAAACTGCATGCGGACGATACGGAATCCATCCGGCCCTGCATCTCCTGCCAGGAGGGCTGCATGGGGCGCATTCAGGAATATTCGGCGCTGAACTGCGCCGTCAACCCGCAGGCATGCCGGGAGCGCTCTCAGCGGCCGGTACCGGCGGCGTTCCCCAAACGCGTTCTGATCGTGGGCGGAGGCGTGGCCGGCTGCGAAGCGGCGCGCGTGCTGGCGCTGCGCGGGCATAAGCCCGAGGTCTACGAGAAGTCGGATCGGTTGGGCGGGAACCTGATTCCCGGCGGCGTTCCTTCCTTCAAGGAGGATGACCATGCGCTGGCCGCGTGGTACGCGCATACTCTGAAGCAACTTCGGGTCCCCGTTTATCTGAACACCGAGCTGGACGCTTCGGCGATCCGGAACGCCGGCGCCGACGTGGTTTTGATCGCAACCGGTTCAAAGCCAAAGCTGTTCCGCCTTGGCGAAGGCCCGGTGTTCTCCGCCGCGGACGTTCTGCTGGGCAGGAAGCGGGCCGGTGAACGCGTCGCCATCATCGGCGGCGGGCTTGTCGGCTGCGAGCTGGCGCTGCACCTGCGCGAGCAGGGAAAACAGGTCACGATCGTGGAAGCGCTGGAAAAGATTCTGGCTGTGAACAGGCCGCTCTGCCACGCCAACAGCGAAATGCTGGAAGCGCTGATTCCGTTTAAGGGCGTTAAAACGATCACATCGGCCAAGGCGGTCGGGTACGACGGAAAAACGCTGAAGATCCAGGCTCCGAGCGGGCCGCTGGAGCTTCCGGCCGATACGGTGGTGCTTGCCGTCGGCTATTCCTCCGAAAACGCGTTGTTTGAGGAATTGAAAAATGAACTCCCGCGGATTCATCTGTTGGGGGACGCAAGAAATGTCGCCAATATCCTGTACGCGATCTGGGATGCATATGAGTTGGCGGGACATATCGAATGAATGAGCTTCCCTCGAAAAAAGCCACCGGCCGGGATCTGCAGGCGCGCGCGACCAAAAAGAAGCTCTACGACTGCGGCATCCGCCTGATGAACCAGTACGGCTACGAGCACATCTCCGTGGAGCAGATCGCCAAAACGGCGCAGGTCTCCGTCGGAGCCTTTTACCATTATTTCCGCTCCAAAATGGATCTGTTGGCCGAAATCTACCGGGGCGGAGACGATTATTTCCGCGCGGAGGTTCCGGCGCTCCGCAGCCGGTACGTCTCTTGCCGCGAAAGAGTGCCGGCCTATTTCGATCTGTACGCGCGGCTGTCTCTTTTAAACGGGATCGACATGGTGAAAAGCCTGTACGTGCCCACCAACGGAATGTTTTTGACGCACGGGCGGGCCATGCAGGATCTGCTGACCGATATTTTGCGGGAAGGGCAGGCTCGCGGAGAGGTTTCCGCCCAATGCGGCGCCGCGGAAATAACGGAACAGTTGTTTCTCGTCGCCCGGGGCGTCATTTTCGACTGGTGCCTGCACGACGGGAAAAGCGACCTGGCCGAAACCATGCGCGATATCCTCGTCCGGCAATTTCAGACGTATCTTTCCGATTGAATTCTTTTCTGCGCCGGGCTTTCGTCGGAAGCCCGGCGCAACCCTTAGGCGACACCGTATAATTGCCTTCTTGTTTCCGCTCTCGTCGGGAAGCCCGGCCGCTTTCCCCTTTAATTTATTGTCGTATTTCCAAAAACTGCAACTGGCACTTGGTGCCTTTACAACACCGCCCGCCATGTGTATATCACATCCCGGTTACGGTCTTTAAACCGGGCTTGTCCGACCGTTTTCCACAAAATATCCCCTTTTGCTTGCTCCGTACAAAAAATACTACTCCAACGCGCGGGACCAGGACGATCTCATTTCCATCGGCACCATCGGGCTGATCAAGGCCGTTTCCACCTTCGACAGCGACAAGGGCACGCGGCTCGCCACCTACGCCGCGCGCTGCATTGAAAATGAAATCCTCATGTATTTCCGCAACCAGAAAAAGACCGCGCAGGACGTTTACATCAACGACCCCATCGACACCGACAAGGACGGCAACCAGCTGACGCTGATGGACGTGGTGAGCTGCGAGGACACCATCCTTGAAGACGTGGATCTCAAGCTCAAATCCGAACGCCTGCGGCGCTATATCTCCACCGCTCTGCACGGGCGCGAGCGCACCATCATCGAGATGCGCTACGGGCTGGACGGCCGCACGCCCAAAACGCAGCGCGAAGTGGCACGCGCGCTGAACATCTCGCGCTCGTATGTATCGCGCATCGAAAAAAAAGCGCTGGGCGAGCTGCGCGAGCTGTTCGAGCGCGAGGGATAACCGGCGGGCACTCTTTTTTCGGATGTGATACCATGCGGTTCTGCGAAAAACAACAGCTCCTCTCTTTGATGGATGCGATGCAGCAAGTGCCGGCGGAGATGCTGCGGCTTACGGCGCTGGGAAAAACGGACGCCGCGCGGTGCGGCAAGCCCTGGCGCCGCTTTCTGCGGAGCCGGACGCCGCGCAGGCCCAGGCCGCGGCGGCGGCCTTGCGCGCCGCGCGGGAAAGCGCCGCCGCGCTGCGGCCGGACAAGCTGGAGGCTGCCTTTTTCCCCATATGGCCTCGATGTGGGATTCCATGGCGAGCGTGTGGGAGGCGGCGCGAAACGACCCTTCCTGCAGTGCTTACGTGGTGCCCATCCCCTATTTCGACCGGCTGCCCGACCGCAGCCTCGGCGCGATGCGTTACGACGGCGCGCTTTACCCCGAGAATGTGGTTGAAAAAAGCGAATTGACCCCCAAAAGTTAAACAACATTTATATCAAGCAGCCGAAAGGGCTTGCTGCCTGTGTAAAGCGGGCGGTAAGCCCTTTCGTTTTGCCTTGATACGGTGGTTGTTGTAGGAATCCAGATATTCCATGAGTTCGGCCTTGAACTGGTCATCAGTAAGCATTCTCTGGTACCGCTTGTGTTGATACTGCCAGCCTTGATTGGAAAAGAATATGAGAACCTGAGTTCTTGAAGGATGAATTCCAATACGAACAGGAGCAGGAGATGCGAGAACGTTCCCGTCACGTATAACTCGAAACGGATTGCGTAAACTTTAAAAAAACAATATTAGGTAGTGTAGAATGATGGCATTATTTATAGTGGCATTGCTTTGTGCCGGATTATGCTATCGATGGGGCGATTGGAAACATTGGAAATTATATTACCCTACGATACTTTTTTATATTATCGGGACACTGCTCGAAAATATCGTAACGACCCAAAAGCCATTATGGCTTCTTTTCGGCTCGTCTCCGGCGGATAGGCTCTCGGACTTCATTTTGGGTTTTTTGATTTTCCCCAGTATCATCATTGTGTATCTGTCCAATTATCCCAAAAGGAAGTATTTCCAGATGGTATATATTCTCGCCTTTACCATGTCCCTGTCATTGATTGAGTATATAGTCTATCTGAAAAAAGGAATTCTGTATTACAATGGCTGGAATATCGGATGGTCGGTTTTGATCTATCTCGGAGCGTTCCCGTTATTGAGATTGCATCATACAAATCCTTTACTGGCATGGTTAATCTTTTTTGCTTTAACAGGCGCGGGAATATTCTACTTTAAAATTCCAATAAGTCAGTTGCTGTAAGCTGGTGAGAACAAATGAGTTCTATAGCTCTTGAACTTCCGAAGGATGTCGTGATACAAAAAAAATTGACGGATATGCACATTCAAGAATGGCTTCGGCTGGATGTTTTTCATACCAGATGGTGGATCTTAATCGCGCTGATTTTTACCGTTCTGTTCATATGGTGGAAATTGCTTGATAAGTCCCGCATGCGCGAAATTTGCCTGTTTGCCGCCTTGGAAGCCATTCTGGCAATGGGCATGTGCGAATATGGAGAGGAACTGACTTTATGGGATTATCCCACCGATATAATTCCGCTGTTTCCTCCCTTATCCTCCCTGAATCTGCTCAGTTTGCCCTTGGTTTATTCGCTGATCTACCAGCACTTCGACCATAAAAAGAGCTTTATTTTCGCAACGGTTATCGCGTCGGCCGCCATTTGTTTTATGGTTGAACCAATTCTTACTTGGGGAGGATTTTATCATCTCATCCACTGGAGATATTATTTCAGCCTGCCCATCTATGTGAGCATGGCAGTCATTGTAAGAATAATCGTTCAAAAAAGTTATGAACGAACCGAAAGAAGCAAAATAATGCGGCCGTAAGGAAAAGGGGAATCACAAATGCCTTCTTTGCCTGGAAATTTGCAGGAAGACGCCGCTGTGCAATGGCAGCTGACGTCCGCGCGTTTTGACGATTGGTTTAAAAATGATTTATTTCATTTCAGGTGGTGGATGCTGCTGGCGGTTTTCCTATTGTCCGTTTTCATTTGGTGGAAATTAGTGGACAAGGCCAGGCTAAACGAGCTGGTTCTGTTTTCCGCCCTCGTCTCCCTCATGGTCTTAGTTCTGGATGAACTCGGAGAAGAACTGGCTCTTTGGGATTACCCCACCGATATAGTTCCGCTCTTTCCTCCAATTTCAGCGATTGATCTTGCAAGTCTTCCGTTTCTGTATTCGCTGGTATACCAACATTTCAAAACATGGAAGAGTTTTATCATCGCGTCTGCCATCCTGTCCGCTGTATCGTGTTTTATTTTGGAACCGCTTTTTGTTTTTACGGGAATATACCAGATGATAACATGGAAAAGTTACTATGGGCTACCGCTGTATTTTGCCATCGCCGTAACGGCAAGAGCTATAATGAGGAAGATGTTTGCAGTAGAATCAGAATACTAAGCACACGGCAGCAAATAAATATCTATTATCCCTTGGTCAGTTCGCTCCGCGAAAACACGCGGGAGCTTTCTGTTTTTCTCCCGCCCGGCGTCATATCAGAACACGTTTCCGAGCGTGAAGCGCTCGACGTCGTAGAGATGCTTCAGCTGCATCTCCAGCGTTTCGCATTCCGCGTAGAACTGTGCCTTATCCTCCCCTCCCGAGAGCGGCTCGAGCTTTTCCATGGACTGATTCACCAGATCGAGCTCGCTGTGGCGGATGAACGTGGAGATGATTTCGCGGTTTTTGTCCCAGTCGCGGTTAAACGCATCCAGCTCCTGCTTCGCCTGCTGCGTTTTGCCCGCGTGCTCGTCGCGCGCGGCGGCGGCCACCGTCTGCGCCAGGCTGTCCGTTACGCGGTGCAGGTAGATGTGGCAGCACCCGATGCCTATGGTTATGCCCGCCAGGATGCACAGGGCGGCGACCCATTTTTTCATGCGCTCACCCCCTTTTCGGTTCTTTGGGGATGACGATGGTCTTGCCCAGGGCGTCCACCGTCATGAGAAAGACGCTCTGCGGCTCCATGCCCTGCGCCGCGAGCTGCCCCTGAAGCCACGTCATATCCCTGCCCGCGTGCGAGAGCGCCTCGAGCGAGAGCAGGCCGTCGCAGATGAGCGTGGAGGGCAGGCCGCCGTCGGGCTGGGAAAGGTTCATCATTCCGGCGGTGACGGGCTTGTTCTGGCTTGTTGGGAACACGCTGAGCTTGCCGTTTGTTTCGAGCACCGCCCAGGCCACCTCCTCCACCGAATAGAAGCCCGCGATGCGCAACTCCTCCATCAGGTCGTCGAGCGTCAGGCGCAGGCGGTGCATCTCCTTCTGGTCGATGACGCCGTTGCGGATGAGCACGCTCGGAACGCCCGTGATGATATGCCGCAGCTTCATGCTGCCGAGCGTTACGGTGGAAAGCAGGATCTCGCAGGCGATGAGCGTGAGAATGGGGATGATGCCGCTCACGAGCGGGATGCCCGTCTCCTGCATCGGAATGGCGGCCAGCTCCGAGATCAGGATAGCCACCACCAGCTCCGAGGGCTGCAGCTCCCCGATCTGCCGCTTGCCCATAAACCGCACCGCCGAAACCACAAAGAGATACAGGATGATCGTGCGCACAAAAGATATGCCCAACCGCGTCCCTCCCCGCCGTTCTCCGCGCCCGGCCCGCAAAGGCCCGCGCGCTCGTTTTGCCGTCTTTTCGGAAAAATGCCGTGGTGTTATTTTGCGCGGGAATCGGCGCGGTATTCTTTTCCGGTTTCGGAGAAAGCCGCTTCATACGGGCAAAAAGCCGTTGGCCGGCGCGAATTCACGGCTATAATGTACTTATATAATAAGTACATTCATTACATTGGAGGAGCGTTTTTGGACATCATTCTGCGAAGCGGCTCCGGCCAGCCCATCTACGAGCAGATCACCTCGCAGCTCAAGGCGCAGATTATGGAGGGCGCGCTGCGCGCGGGCGACGCGCTTCCCTCTATGCGGGCGCTGGCGAAATCGCTGCACATCAGCGTCATCACCGCGCAGCGCGCCTATGAGGATCTGCAGCGGGACGGCTTCATCGAAACCGCGGTGGGGCGCGGCACGTTCGTGGCGGCGCAGAACGGGGAATTTTTGCGGGAGGAACGGCTGCGGCGCATCGAGGAGCATCTGCGGCAGGCCGCGGAGCTGGCGCGGGGCTGCGGCATCCCGGCGGAAAAGCTGCAGGAGCTGATCGGCCTGTTTTACACGGAGGAGGATTGACATGGAGGCGATTCTGGAAGCGGAGGGCCTGAGCAAAAGATACCCGGGCTTTTCGCTGCACGACGTGAGCTTTTCCCTGCCCTGCGGCTCCATTCTGGGGCTGATCGGCGAAAACGGCGCGGGCAAAAGCACCACCATCCGCGCGCTGCTGGGGATGATCCGGCACGGCGGCACGGTGCGGCTCTTCGGGCAGGACGCCGCGCAGGCGGGCAAGGAGCTCCGCGAGCGGATCGGCGCGGTGTTCGGCGAGGAATCCTTTCCGCCGAGCCTTTGCGCCGCGCAGATTTCCCGCGTGCTGGGCGGCATCTGCCGCGCCTGGGACGCGCCGCTGTTCCGGGAATTGCTCGCACGCTTCGGCGTTGCGGAAACAAAGCCCGTGCAGGCCCTTTCGCGCTCGCCTTCGACGCGCTGTGCTTCGCGCTCTCGTTTCTGCTCACGGCGCGGGCCTATGAAAGCCGGGACTGCGCCTGAAGCGCATGCCCGCAAAATCGCTTGATAAATATTCCCATTCTTCTTATACTTGTAAGAGAGCCACGCCCATTCGGCGCTGTGCGACGCAAACGACTACCGGGAGGCGTTTGTTATGGATTTGCTGCCGCGTCAAAAAAAGCGGAAGCGCGTCGGCCTGCTCATAGCGGCCTGTGTGGCAGGCGCTTTCGCTCTGTGGTACGAATGGATGTCCTATTCCACGGCGAAAACCGTTCGGGTTGAACGGCAAGTGCGCGACGTGCTGAATGCAGGGCTTGCGGAGGTCGTCAACCAGGCCCCTCGTTCCGTCTGGGACGTAAACGGCGGCCCCTCTTTCTATGCGGCAGATCTGGGCGACACGAAGATTTTACTGGTTCAGCAGCAAAAGATATACGATAACCTGTTGGAATACCTTCAGGGAGAAAACTTTCCAGCCTGCAAAGCGACTCCCGTTGTGCTCAACTTTACAGCAATTCCCGAAATTACGGCTACCACGCAGGTAACCTTCGAGCTTGCGCCCGGCGTGTATCGGACGATAGTAGTAGCGCAAACTGCCCGTTCTCCTCTGTTCCGTTCCGCCACAGGCGATTCCGTCGCCTAGAGTAGGCCATGCATCGCCTCTATTTTAGTAAAACCGCAAAAAAACGGCGCCCGCGCGGCTCTTGTTTTAAGCCGCTCAGGGTGCCGTTTTTCCACCGTGCCATATCCGTCCGGCTCTTTATTTTTCTTTTTCTTCTTCCGCCGGCTTTTTCCGCGCCTGCCGGTCTTTTCCGAACGCCTTCTCGAGCGCGCCGAGATCGAACGAAGAGACGCCGACGCCCGTGGAAACGGTTTTGCCCGCGTCGGTGATGACGCAGAACACGCCGTTATCGTCGGTAAAATAGGAAAACACCGCGCGGAAGCGGCCGTCGTACAAAAAGCAGCGCCCGCCCACGGTGCGCACACGGCGCGAGAGAAAATGCGGCGCGTTGAGCCACAGGGCCACCGGAGGCACCAGCAGAATCAGCGCCCGCAAGGGGCTCGCGTAGGGTTTCAGCTGCGTGAGCAGCACATAGCCGGCCACAAAAAGGGCTACGAACACGACGGAACGCAGCGGGAAAAACCGGTTCCCGCCGTAGAGGATGCGGTAAACGCTCCCCTCGCCCGAATCCGTAACGCCCCAGAGCAGCAGCTCCACGAGGAAATTGCGGCACACCGCGGTAAGCCCCAGCAGCAGCAGCAGATGCTCCGCGGCGGCCAGCGCCAGCACGGCGGGCGAGGGCACCGCGCGCAGCAGCAAAAGCAGGTAGGGCAGCGAAACGCCCAGCAGGCACGCGAAGGGCGTGAGCAGCACCGCCGCGCGGAAAAGACGTCCGTTCAGGCGCGCGTAATCCATTTATCCCATCTCTTTCCCAGGCAAATTCCTTACGCCGGCCGCACCGAAAGCACCAGCCGGAACGCGCACAGCAGCAAAAACAGCGCCGCGGGCACGCGCGTGACGAGCGCAAACCACGCGCCCTTCGGGCCGTGGGGCGTTCCGGGCGCCGGCAGCAGCCGTTTGGCGAAAACAGCCAGCAGAATCACCGCCAAAAAAATCAGCCCGAGGTTTATCAGGCTGCTCGCCATCTTCCCCAAAAGGCTTGCCATCGCGGCGCTTTCCAGCACGCTCAGCAGGTTGTTGAGAAAATGCAGCGCCAGCGTCGGCCAAATGGATTCCGCGCGCAGCGCCAGCAGCCCGAAAAAGAGGCCGATTACGAAAACGGGCACCGCCTGCGGAAAATCGCCGTGCGCGAGCGCCCAGCACAGCGCGGAGGCTACCACGGCGAACGCCCTCCCGCAGGGCCGGAACGCCCGCAGCAGCACCCCGCGGAAGAAAAACTCCTCGGTAAGAGGCGCCGCCACCAGCACCGCCGCCAGCAGCACAGCGGCTGTGGCCGGGTGCTCCCACGGAATCTGGAAATTGGGCGAGGAAAGCGTGAGATGCGCGCCGGAGCGCAGCAGCAGGTCCGCGACATGCACCGCCAGGGAGGCGAACAGCCCGAACCCGATGCCGAGCATTCCCAGCAGCGCCGCGTCGCCTGCTTTCGTTTTGGGGCGCGCGAACACCGCGCCCGGCCGCAGCCTCCCGGCGCGCGCGCACAGCAGCGCCGGAACGCCCAGCCCCACCAGGGACGCGAGCAGCTGCGCAAGCGCCTGCGCGGGGGAATACCCCGGCGAACGGCGCAGCAGCGCCAGCAGCGCGCCCGGCGAACCGGGCAGCCTCCCGGCCGCGGCCGTCAGGCACAGCGACGCCGTGAGAAGCTGCAGCGGCCAGGTTGCCAGAAGCGCCGCGCCCACAGCGCTCAGGCCGCGCCGCTCCTCCGCGCCGATCCCCGGTTCCGTTTCTTCCAGCCCATTCATCCCGTTCGTTCCGTTCGTTCCGTCCGTTCCGTTCGTTCCGTTCGTTTCGCCCATTCCGTTCCTCCGTTCCCGCATACCGCCGCGTTCTCTTCCGATTCCTATCCCATCCATCATATCAGAACGGCCGCGCTGTGGCAAGCGGCTGCGCCGCGGCAGGCCGAGTGGGGCCGGGCGCGAACTTTAAGCATTCCCCCCGCGCTCGAATTCCCAGCGCGGAAAAAGTACGCGAGACCTGCTCGCTTTCCCGCGGATTATTCGCGGCGCATCCGCCGCGAATTGCTGCGGCGTACCCACCCCCTCTTTACAACGTAACAATGTTATGTTACACTATAGATAACGCATCGAACAAAACGATTGAATGGGGGTGATCCGGAACGGAAAACGATTTGATTTCCAAGAAGGAGCTGCTCGATTTCACGGGAATTTCCTACGGGCAGCTCTACCGCTGGAAGCGCAAGGGGCTGATTCCGGAGGAATGGTTCCTCAAGCGCCCGGCCTTCACGGGGCAGGAGACGTTCTTTCCGCGCGGGAAGATTCTGCGGCGCATCGAGCAGATTCAGGACATGAAGGAAGACGTGCCGCTCGACGACCTCGCGGAGGTGTTTTCGCCCGATGCCTCCGGCCTGAGCCTGGACGCCGCGGAGCTGGCCGCGCGCGGCGTGGCCCCGCCGCCCGTAACGGAGCTGTACGCGTCGTTTTGCGGCGGCGCGAAGGACGCCTACGGCTTTGACGACATGGTGCTGCTCTCGGTGCTCGCGCAGCTTCTGGACGCGGGCAGCCTTTCGCGCGACGAGGCCCTTGAAGCGCTCTCGCTGCTTGCGGAGCAGCTCCCGAACTATCCCGACGGCTCCTGCGCGCTCTGCGCGGCGCGCAAGCTGGGCGTGTTCGGCTGTTTTCTCGTTTCGCTTCCCTGCGGGCTGAAGCTGGAAAAATCGCTGCGGCAGGCCGCGTTCCTCGAACTGCCCGCCGTGCGCGCGCAGCTCAAACAGAAATTGCTTTGACGCCGCTCCGGCGGCGAACCGGCGGTTTTAAATGTGTTTCTTGCGGAATACCCGCTCCGGCGGGAGAGAGGATGTTTTTTCAATGGAATACGGCAATCTGGGCGACCTTACAATTTCCGGCTCCGGCAGCGCGGGAGGCGGCAGCTTCCGGCGCGTATCCATCAGCGGCTCCGGCTCGGTGCGGGGCGACGTGGCCTGCGCCTCCTGCAAGGTGAGCGGCAGCGCGCGCATCGACGGCGCACTCAAGGCGGAGGAGGGCAAAATCTCCGGCTCGGCGCACATCACGGGCGACGCGGAAATCGGCGCGCTTTCGGTGAGCGGCAGCGCGCACATCGACGGAAACGTGCGCTCCGGGCCGCTGCATGTGAGCGGCAGCACGCGCATCGGCGGCAGCATGGACGCCGGAGAGGCGCACATTTCCGGCGAGCTTTCCACGGGCGGCGGCTGCAGTGCCGAAACCTTCCGCGCCAGCGGCGTGGTGCGCATCGGCGGGCTGCTCAACGCGGATACCGTGGAGCTGCATCTGCATTCCCACGGCAGCAGCGCAAAGGAGATCGGCGGCGGGCGGATTCTGGTGGAGCACGGCGAGCCTTCCTTCATCGGCTCCCTCTTCGCGGGCTTCACGGGGCGCGGGCCCCTGCTCACAACGGACGTGGTGGAAGGCGACGACATCGCGCTCGAAGGCACGAAGGCCAACGTGGTGCGCGGCCGGCGCGTCGCCATCGGCGAAGGCTGCGAGATCGGCCTGGTGGAATACGGCGAGAGCTTTACCCGCGACGACGGCGCCCTGGTGCGCGAAAGCAAAAAGCTCTGATTTCCCTCCGCCGGCTGCAGCTCTTATCTTCAGGAAAGGTCGGATTCCCATTTCCAATCAGCCGCAAAGCCTGTGGACCAAAAATTTCACCATCCTCACCATCGGCACCGTCGTCAATCTGCTCGGTACGGCGGTAAGCAATTTCGCCCTGAGCATCATGGTGCTGGATTACACCCGTTCGGTATTCCTCTACGCGCTGTTCATGGTGGCATATTTCCTGCCGCAGGTGCTCATGCCCCTGCTGGCCGGGCCGCTGCTCGACCGTTTCTCGCGCCGCAAGGCCATCTACACGCTGGATTTCTTTTCGGCGGCGATGTATACAGCCGTCTTCGCCGTAATCGCCACGCATTCGTTCAACTACCCGCTGCTGCTGGGCATGGCGGTGCTGGCCGGCGTGGTGGACAGCACCTATCAGGTGGCCTACGACAGCTTCTTTCCCTGCCTCATTTCGGAAGGCTGCATGAGCCGCGCCTATTCCATCGCGAGCGTCATTCCCTCGCTTTCGGCCGTGATGGTGCCGGTGGCGGCCTGGGCCTACAAGCTCATCGGCCTCGCGCCCATCTTCGCCTTCAACGCGGCCACCTTCCTCATCGCGGCCGTGCTCGAAACGCAGATCCGCGCCGACGAAAGCCACATCCGCCCGGGCGGGGAGCAGAATCTCGCGCGCTTTCAACACGATTTCCGCGAGGGCGTGGAATATCTGCGCTCCGAGCGCGGGCTTTCCACCATCACGCTCTATTTTGCGGTGAACGCCCTGCTTTCCGGCGGCGTGGGCACGCTGCTCCTGCCCTATTTCAAAAAAGCGCCGGGGCTCGGCTATTTTCTCTACACCTGCGTAACGGGCTGCATGGTGGCGGGGCGTCTTCTGGGCGGCGTCGCGCATTATCTCCGGAAGCTCCCGGCGCGCTACAAGTTCCGCATCGCGCTCGGGGTCTATTTCACCGACACCCTCGTGGAAGGCTCCCTCCTCTACTTCCCCGTGCCCGCCATGATGGCTCTGAGCCTCTGCGACGGCTCGCTCTGCGTCACGTCCTACAACATCCGCATCGCCGCCACGCAGAACTACATTCCCGATGAGAAACGTGCGCGCTTCAACGGCGTATTCCTTATGGCCACCACCGGAGGGATGCTCTTCGGGCAGCTCCTCGCCGGCCTGCTCGGCCAGTTTCTGCCCATCCGCGCCGTCGTAACCGGGCTCATGGCCTGCAACCTGCTCGCCATTCTCCTCATCATGGTGCGCAACCGCCGCTTCGTGCAGCCCATCTACAACAAAGACCTCTAGCGGCTCGCGCCGCGGCAGTTCGAATGGGGCAGGGTGCGGATTTATGCCCGGTCCCCCCCGCACGGCGGCTCGCGCCGCAGCGGTCCGAGTGGGGACGGGTGCGGATTTATGCCCGGTCCCCCGCGCACGGCGGCTCGCGCAGCGGCGGTCCGAGTGGGGACGGGTGCGGATTTATATCCGGTTCCCCGCGCACGGCGGCTCGCGCAGCGGCAGTTCGAGGTGATTCGCGGTAAGATAAAACGCCTGCGGGTAAAGCCCGCAGGCGTTTTTTTTGCCGCACGAACGGGGCGCACCGGCGCGCCGCCCGCTTTTATTTTTTGCCTTTGATCAGGTTTGCCAGCCACAGCAGGACCACGGAGCCGATCACGGCCACCAGCAGGCTCCACAGGTTGAAACCGGTGATTCCCTTGCCGCCGATGATGTTGACGAGAAAACCGCCGATCAGCGCGCCGGCGATGCCCACCGCGATATTGGCCACCGCGCCCATTTGGGCGTTCTTCCCCGTGATGATGCTGGCGATCCATCCGGCCAGCGCGCCCAGAATAAGCCAGGCGAGGATGCCCACGGACTCTCCTCCTTTCGGGCGGCCGCCCCGCGAAGGGCCGCCGCTTGGAAAAGTGCCCTCCGCACGGCGCCCGCGCGCCGCGGGCCATCCCGTTCGGAAGGCGGGAAGATGAATCCGATTCATTTTCCCTGTCCGATAGCATTCCCCGTTTGGCCGCTGTCAATCCGGCTCGCGCCGGGGTAATTCGAATGGCGCCGTGTGTAAATTTATAAATTTCACCCCGCACACGGCGGCTTGCGCCGCGGCAATCCGGATGGCGCCTGAGGCAAAATGATACTCGATTCCCCGCGTACGGTTTCCCGGCGCGGAAATTAAATTACCGGAACCTGCGCGCCCGCCCCGTTACCATTCCAGAAGGGCGGCGCCGTAGTTGAAGCCGCCGCCGAAGCCGGCGAAGACGATTTTATCGCCGGGGGAAAGCTTTCCGGCGCGGGCCAGCTCGTCGAGCGCGATGGGCATGGTTGCGCTGGAGGTGTTGCCGTATTTGTCGATATCCACCACCATTTTATCCATGGAAACGCCGAGATGCTCGGCCGCCGTCTGGATGATGCGCAGATTCGCCTGGTGCGGCACGATGTAGCGAAGCTCATCGAGCCCCACGCCCGTTCCCTCGAGCACGGCGCGGATGGCCCCGGGCAGCGCGCGCGTGGCGAATTTGTAGGTTTCGCGCCCGCCCATGTGCAGCCGCCCCGGCGCAAGCTCCGCGAACAGCGTGCGCGCGTCCTCATTGAGGAAGGGGCTTTTCGGCGGCAGGGCCGGGCAGGCCAGCACGCCTTCGAAATCCGCCTCCGAGAAGTTCGCCACGTTCCGGATGCCGCGCTCGTCGGGCGCCAGAACGGCCGCGCCGGCTCCATCCCCGAACAGCACGCAGGTGGAACGGTCGCTGAAATCCAGGGTTTTGGAAAGCTGTTCGGACGAAACGATCAGCGCCTTGCCCACCCGGCCGGAGCGCAGGAACTGCCAGACGATATCGAGCGCCGTGACGAAGCCGTTGCAGGCGGCGGCCACATCGAAGCAGAAGGCGTTCGAAGCCCCGAGCTTTGCCTGCACGAGGTTCGAAAGGCCGGGATAGTAATAATCGGGCGTGATGGTGGTGCCGACGATCAGCGCAAGCTCGCCGGGCTCCGTTCCCGCCGCCTCCAGCGCGCGCCGCGCGGCATGAAGCCCCATCTCCCAGTTCTCCATGCCCTGGCTGAAATGGCGCTCCCGGATGCCCGTGCGTGTGGAAATCCATTCGTCGCTGGTATCCATCATTTTTTCAAAATCGGTGTTTTTTACGACCATCTCGGGGAGATACGACCCCGTTCCGATGATGCGGGCGGTAGGCACAGAAAACCCCTCCTTTTTCCGGCGTCTGCGCGCGCGGCCCCGAAAAGCCGGCGTTTTGAAGCGGACGCCGTTCTTATTATAACAAAACGGCGCGCGCGCCGCAATTCCGGCGCTTCCCGCCGCCCGTTTTTTTGCCGCAAAAGCGTTGCGGCGGCGGGCGCGATGTGTTACTATTATGGTACGTATCCGCGCGCGCGGCCCTGCCGCGCCGCGCGGAGAATTTTTCTTTCCCGGGGCGGAACAAAGCGAGCGCCGCGGGGTACCGGGAAGTAACGAAATTTTTTCTTTTCCCGGGGCAAATCAAAGCAAACCCGCGGAGGTACCGGGAATCTGCGGGAATGAATGGGAGGATTCGTGCCATGCCCAAACAAACGGTTGCCGTGCTGTTCGGCGGCGCTTCCTCGGAGCACGAGGTTTCGCTGGTTTCGGCGCAGTCGGTTATTGAAAATATTCCAAAAGAAACGTTCGAGCTGCTGCTCGTGGGAATTACCAAAGAGGGCCGCTGGTTCCTTTACGGCGGGCCGACGGAGGCTTTGCCGGACGGCTCCTGGGAGCGCGACCCCGGCAATCTGCCCGCCTGCATCGTGCCGGATTCTTCCGTGCACGGCCTTGCCGTGACGCAGCGTGACGGCTCCGTGCGCACGCGGCGCGTGGATATCTGCTTCCCCGTTCTGCACGGAGCGAACGGCGAGGACGGCACCGTGCAGGGGCTCCTGCAGCTCGCGGGAATCCCGTTCGTGGGGTGCGGCTGCGCCTCCTCCGCCCTGTGCATGGATAAGATGTTTCAAAAGTGCGTGGCCGCGAGCGCAGGCATCCCGCAGGCGAAGTGGGAATACGCCTTGGTGGCGGAATACCGGAAAAACCCGGAGGCGGTGCTTTCGCGCGCGGAGCGCCTGGGGTACCCCATCTTCGTAAAGCCCGCCAACGCCGGTTCCTCGGTGGGCATCAGCAAGGCACACAGCCGCGCGGAGCTGACGCGGGCCGTGGAGGCCGCCGCGAAGCACGACCCGAAGATCCTCTTCGAGGAGGCCGTGGAGGGCCGCGAGGTGGAATGCGCGGTGCTCGGAAATTCCGAGCCGGCGGCCTCCTGCCCCGGCGAAATTCTGCCCTGCAACGAATTCTACGATTACGACGCCAAATATCTGGCCGGCAAAACCGGCCTGCGCATCCCGGCGCAGCTCCCCGCGGACGTGACGGAGCGGGTGCGCGAGACGGCCGTGAAGGCATACGTGCTCTTCGGCTGCCGCGGCATGGCGCGCATGGATTTCTTCGTGCGCAAAAGCGACGGCGCGGTGCTGCTCAACGAGCCGAACACCATTCCGGGCTTCACCTCCATCAGCATGTACCCGAAGCTGTTCGCGGCCTCGGGCGTGCCTTACGGCGAACTGCTCGGCCGCCTGCTCCGGCTGGCGCTGGAGCCGTAACGCGAATCTTCTTACGGGCTCGTAAACAAAAATCCCTGCTGAAGATTCGCAGGAGCAAAAAAATCCGCGGAGGGAATTTGCTTGGATAACCGTCCCATCGGCGTTTTCGATTCGGGCCTCGGCGGGCTTACCGCCGTGAAGGAGCTGGAGCGCGCGCTGCCCGGCGAGCGCATCGTCTATTTCGGGGATACCGGCCGCGTGCCCTACGGCTCGCGCGGGCGCGACACCATTGCGCGCTACGCGCTGCAGGATACGCGCTTTCTGCTCGCGCAGGACGTGAAGGCTGTTCTGGTGGCTTGCGGCACGGTAAGCTCCGTGGCGCTGCCGCAGGTGACGCGGGCCGCCGGAGTGCCCGTGCTGGGCGCCGTGGAGCCGGCCGCGCAGGCGGCCGCGCGAACCACCAGAACCGGCCGCGTGGGCGTGCTGGGCACCGCGGCCACCATCCGCAGCGGCAGCTTCGAAGCGGCGCTGCGCGCCCTTCTGCCGGAGGCGGAAATCGCGGCGCGCGCCTGCCCGCTGTTCGTGCCGCTCGTGGAAAACGGCTACTTCGCCGCCGAAAACGAGGTGGCGAGGCTCGTGGCGCGCGATTACCTCGCCGAAATCGCCCGCTCGGGCGCGGACACGGTCATTTTGGGCTGCACGCACTACCCGCTGCTGCGCGGCGTCATCGCGCAGGCGCTTCCCGGCGCGGCGCTCATCGACGCGGGGCAGGAACTGGTGCGCGCGGCGGCCCGGCTGCTGGGGCGCGAAGGGCTGCTGGCTTCGCCCGGCGCGGAGGACGAAGGCCCGCGGGAGCGGTTTTTCGTCAGCGACACGCCCGAGGATTTCGAGCGGCTCGCGGGCATCTTTCTGGAGCACCCCGTGCGCGGAAACGTGGAGCGCGTGGAGATTGAACGGTACTGACGCCGAAGAAACAGGAAAAAGGCCGGCGCGTGCCGAAACGAAAGGAATTTTCCAGGTTATGAACGCACTCATCCGCATCAAGGGGACGGTTCTTTCCGAAAACGCCCCGCCCGACGTGATCGAAGTGGTGACGGCGGGCTCCTATATCACGCGGGGCGGGAAACACTATATCAGTTATCTGGAAACGGACGATTCCGGGCTCGCGGGCGTAAAAACCACCGTGAAGGTGGAGGGGGAGGACACCGTGACTCTCCTGCGCAGCGGCTCGGCGGAATCCCGCCTCATCATCGCGCGCGGCAAGCGCCAGCTCTGCAGCTACGGCACCGGCTACGGCGATCTCATGGTGGGCATCTCCGGCTGCCACATCAATTCCCGTCTGGGGGAACAGGGCGGAGAGATCTCGTTCGATTACACCATCGACATCAACAGCAGCACCGTCAGCCAGAACGCGGTGACCATTTCAGTCAGGGAGGCAGAGAAAAGGCATGCTGAATCTCATTCATACGGCCGTCAATGAAATCCACCGGGTGCTTCTGGAAGCGGCGGGCCGCTGCGTGGCGGAAGAGCTCCTGCCCGCGGAGCCGATCCCCGCGTTTTCGGTGGAGATTCCCGCCGACCGCAGCCACGGCGATTTCGCCTCGAACATCGCCATGGTTTCGGCCAAAGCCCTGCGTAAGCCGCCGCGCGCCCTCGCGCAGGCGCTGCTTTCAAAGCTCGATTTGAACGGAACCTGCCTGTGCAAGGCCGAAATGGCGGGGCCGGGCTTCCTCAACTTCTTCGTTTCGCAGGAATGGTACGCGGGCGTGCTGCGCGCCATCCAGAACGAGGGCGGCGAATACGGCTCCTCGGATATCGGCGGCGGCAGACGCATTATGGTGGAATACGTTTCGGCCAACCCCACGGGCCCGATGCACATGGGCAACGCGCGCGGCGGCGCGCTGGGCGACTGCCTCGCCTCGGTGCTGGAGCGTGCGGGCTACGACGTGACGCGCGAATTCTACATCAACGACGCGGGCAACCAGATCGAAAAATACGCCCACTCCATCGAGGCGCGCTACCTCCAGATCTTCCAGGGCGAGGACGCGGTGCCCTTCCCGGAGGACGGTTACCACGGCGACGACGTGAAGGACCGCGCGCGCGAATACGCGGATGCCCACGGCGACAGCCTGCTTTCCGTTCCGGCGCAGGAGCGCCGCAAAGCGCTTGCCGAATACGGCATCGAGCGCAACATCAGCCGGATGCACGACGATCTGCTCAAATACCGCATCGATTTCGACGTGTGGTTCCGCGAGAGCACGCTGCACGGCGACGGCGAGCTCGACGAGGTCATTCAGATTCTCAAGGACCGCGGCTGCACCTACGAAAAGGACGGCGCGCTGTGGTACGCGGCCACGCGCTTCGGCGCGGACAAGGACGAGGTGCTCATCCGCGCAAACGGCATCCCCACCTATTTCGCGGCGGATATCGCCTACCACCGCAACAAGTTCGAAAAGCGCGCCTTCGACCGCGTGGTGGATGTGTGGGGCGCGGACCATCACGGCCATGTGGGCCGCCTGAAAGGCGCCATGGACGCCATCGGCCTCGACGGCGGCAAGCTCGACGTGGTGCTCACGCAGCTCGTGCGCCTCACGCGCGGCGGCGAGGTAGTGCGTATGTCCAAACGCACGGGCAAGGCCATCTCGCTCGATGTGCTGCTCGAAGAGGTGCCGGTGGATGCGGCGCGCTTCTTCTTCAATCTGCGCGAGGCGAACTCCCACCTGGATTTCGACCTCAAGCTGGCGGTGGAGCAATCCGCCCAGAACCCGGTATATTACGTGCAGTACGCGCACGCGCGCATCTGCAGCATCCTCAAGAACCTCGCCGCCGAGGGCATCGCGCCCCGCGCCTGCGGCGTTTCCGAGCTGAACCTGCTCGTCACGCCCGAGGAGCACGAGCTGATCCGCCATCTCGGCACGCTCCCGAGCGAGATCGAGGCCGCCGCGCGCGAGTACGACCCCGCGCGCATCACGCGCTTCTGCATCGAGCTGGCCACCCTCTTCCACAAGTTCTACAACGCCTGCCGCGTCAAGGGCGAGGACGAGCCGCTCATGCAGGCACGCCTGAACCTCTGCCTCTGCGTGCGCGACGTGCTCCGCAACGTCCTCGGCCTTCTCAAAATCGACGCCCCCGAAACCATGTAGCCGGGCGGCTGCGCCGCAGGCAGTTCGAATGGGGCGAGATGCCAATTTTTCAGTTTCTCCCCGCGCACGGCGGCTGTGCCGCGGCAGTTCGCGGGAAAGCGCGCGGATTTTGATCGGCATGTTTCCGCGCAGAAAATCCGTGCGCGGGGGATCGGGTATGATTTTACACCGGGCCCTATTTGATTTGGACGCGGGCACCGCCCGCTTGGAGGGTAAAGGAATACCATGAGTTTGTTTTCGGCCGGCCGCACGTTTCTGCTGGACGGCGCCACGGGCACCAACCTGATGGCCGCCGGGATGCCCGCGGGCGTTTGCGTGGAGCAGTGGGTACTCGAACACCCGGACGTGCTGCTTGCGCTTCAGCGCGGCTACGTGGAGGCCGGCAGCGGGATGCTCACGGCGCCCACGTTCGAGGCGAACTCCTATAAGCTTTCGCAGCACGGGCTGGAAGGCCGCATGGCGGAACTCAACGCCGCGCTCGTGGCGCTTTCGAAAAAGGCGGCGCAGGGGCGCGCGCTCGTGGCGGGGAACCTCGCGCCCACGGGCCTGTTCGTGGAACCGTTCGGGGATGAAACGTTCGAAGGGCTCTGCGGCATCTTCCGCGCGCAGGCCTTCGCGCTCAAAGACGCGGGCGCGGATTACATCGCCTGTGAAACATTCATGAGCCTCACGGAGGCCCGCGCGGCGCTTCTGGCCGCCAAAGAGACCGGCCTGCCCGTCACCGTGACGCTCACGGTGGAGGAAACCGGCAAAACCCTTTCGGGCGGCGGCGTGCTGGCAAACCTCGTCACGCTCGCGGCCATGGGGGCGGACGCGGTGGGCCTCAACTGCTCCACCGGCCCCGAGGTGATTTTAAAGGCGCTCGAAGGGCTCGCGGGCAGCGTTCCGGTGCCGCTCATCGCCAAGCCCAACGCCGGCGTGCCCGGCGCGGGAGAGCACGTGGAGCCGGAGGAATTCGCGGCTTACGCGGAGCGGTTTCTCGCGCAGGGCGTGGGGATTCTGGGCGGCTGCTGCGGCACCACGCCCGCGCACCTCGCGGCGCTGAACGCGGCGATGGCCGGCAAAGCGCCCGCGCAGCTCGCCCCCGCGCTCGGAAAGGGCGAATTCCTCGCGGCGAGCGAGAAGCAGGCCTTCTTCCTTTCGGAGGAAACGCTGGAGTTCTCGCACAAGCTGTTCTGCGGGCCGGATCTGGGCGACCAGCTTTTGGAGTTGGAGGGCGCCGGGCGCGCGGCGCGTGTGGTGATCTCCTCCGAGGAGGACGCACGCGAGTTCGGCAGCGTCGCGTATCTCGCCGCCGTTCCGGTGATTTTGCTCGGCTACGACGCGAAGGGCCTGGAAGAAGCGCTCTGCGCCTATCAGGGCCGCGCATTGCTCGATTCCAAATCCGACCTGCCGCGCGAAACGCTCGAAAAATTCGTAAAGCGATACGGCGCCATTCTGCTTTAACCGTAAAACGCCGCCCGGCAAAGGGCGGCGTTTTTTGGCGGCGGCACGAGGCCGCACAACGTTCACATGCAAAAAAGGAGTTTTCTATGGAACAGGCAGAGCAGCCCGACTTTCTGCCCATCGAGCTGAACACCGTAGTGCTCGACTGCCCCGACGTTGCCGCTCTTTCGGATTTCTACATCCGCCTGCTCGGGTGGAAGCCGAGCTGGAAGCTGGACGGCCAATGGGCGGACATCGCTTCTCCCTCCGGCGGGGTAAAGCTGGGTTTCCAGAAAAACGAGGATTACGTGCCGCCCGTGTGGCCCGAAGCGCCGGGCGCGCAGCAGCAGATGGAGCACCTGGATTTCCGCGTGGCGCCCGAAAACCGGGAGCGCGCCGTTGCCCACGCCCTCGCCTGCGGCGCGAAGAAGGCCCCCGAGCAGTTCTCGGACGAATGGGTCGTGCTGCTCGACCCCGTGGGGCACCCGTTCTGCTTTGTGTGAGGCAGACCTGCCGCCGTGCCGCCGAAAGGAGCTTGCCATGCCCGCATTACCGGATTGGGACCCTGCCTTGTACCTGCGCTTCGAAGCGGAGCGCACGCGCCCGGCGCGCGATTTGGCGGCGCGGCTGGAAGGGGTTTCGCCGCGCCGCGTGCTCGACCTCGGCTGCGGGCCGGGCAACAGCACTGCCGCGCTCGCGGAGCGTTTCCCGAACGCCGAGGCGGTGGGTGCCGATTGTTCGCCCGCCATGCTCGAACGCGCGCGCAAAATATGCCCCGGCGCGCGGTTTGTGCCGTGCGACGCGGGCCGTGAAGCCGACCTCGCCGCCCTCGGCCGGTTCGACGTGGTGTTTTCGAACGCGTTCCTCCAGTGGATGCCGCGCGAAAGCCAGGCCGCGTTACTGTGCCGTTTCGCGGGGCTTTTAAACCCCGGCGGCGTGATGGCCATGCAGGTGCCGCAGTTTACGCATATGCCGGCCTCCCGCGCATTGCGCGACGCGGCTTTTTCGCCCGAAACCGCCGCATATTTCTCAGGATTCGGGCACCCCATGGACGCCCTTACCGAAACGGAGTGCTACGACGCGCTGGGCTTTTCGCCCGAAGTTTCCCTGTGGGTGACCGAGTACGTCCATGTGATGCCGGATGCCGAACACATTCTCGCCATGCTGCGCTCCACGGCGCTGCGCCCCTACGAGGAGCGCCTGCCCGAGGCGCTGCGCGGGGGTTTTGCGCGGCGCGCGCTCGAAAACCTGCGCCGCGCCTATCCCCCGCGGGCGGACGGCCGCGTGCTGTTCCCGTTCCGCCGCCTGTTTTTTACGGCGCGTATCGGCACAGCCATATAAAAACCCCGGGCATCGTAAAGCCCGACGGACAAACCAGCAGAACAGACGGAAAGCGGCCCTTCCGGTATCCGGAGCGGCTGCTTTCTGTTTCGCCCGTTTTGTGCGGTTATCGGTTATGGCTTAGGCAGAAGATATCCTCAATATCATTGCCTTCTCCGCATGTTTCTCCTGTTGGAACAAACCCTGCGTTCTCATAAATATGTCTGCCTCTGAAATTATTGGGCGAGGTACTGAGATATATTTTATCGCATTTATAGCTCTGAACTATTTCGGAAATAATGATTTGTAAAGCACGTTTTCCGTACCCGTTCCCCTGATATCGCTCATCAATCATAAAGCGGCATAATTCATATGCGTTTAATTCATCACTATATCCGTACATCGTAAAGCCAATCAAACTTTCGTCTATCTGAATCCCCTTTATCACCCAGCCATTCTCAAAAACGGACTGAGCAATGGAAAATGCGTTGCTTGCGACAAACCCTCTGCCATCTCTTCCCGGGTTGAGGCAGCAGATTTTCTCCCAATTATCTGCTGTTATGTCAATAAGCTTAATATCGTTCATTTGAACACCCTTACTTGATGTAAATAAAACACCCTGTATGCTGTGACTTTCAGGCCCGGCGGCGCGGCAGGGCAGCCGGGCCCGCCGGGTCCGCGTTCATCCGTTTCCGCGGTTTAAATCCGCATCTTTCACTAAGTCTCCACTCCCAACGAAGAAACCCGCCCGCACGGGAAGCGGCTTTTGAAAAGCGCGGTTTCCACGCCGGGCGGGTTTTGCTGTGATTTTTCAGGCCGCGCGGAAAACCGGGATTTCCGCGCGGCGAGCCTTACGAAGTTTATGCCAGCAGCTCGCGGAAGCCCTGCTCGAGCGAATCGAGCAGCGCGGCGGCGTCCTGCTGCGCGGCGGCGTGCGCCAGCACGTAGAGCTTCACCTTCGGCTCGGTGCCGGAGGGGCGCACCACCACGTAGTTTTCGTCGCCGAATTCGTAGTAGAGCACGTTGGATTTGGGCAGATTTGTGGCGGAGCGCGCGCCCGTGGCGAACTCCACGCGTTCGCCGCTCTGGTAATCGCGCACGGCGAGCACCGGGCGGCCCGCCGCCTCGCGCGGGGCCTCGGCGCGCAGGTGGAGCATGAGCTTGCGCATGCGCTCCTGCGCGTCGCTCCCCTCGATTTTGATGCTCACGGTGCGTTCGGCGAAGAAGCCGTACTTCTCGTACAGCGCGCCTACGGCATCGAAGAGCGTCATGCCGCGCTTGCGGTACCACACGGCCATTTCGGCGATGAGCATGGAGGCCACCA
Source organism: Bacillota bacterium (assembly GCA_023391535.1). Taxonomy (GTDB): domain Bacteria; phylum Bacillota; class Clostridia; order Oscillospirales; family Ethanoligenentaceae; genus JAEWAU01. The sequence continues at coordinate 35,593 of JAEWAU010000125.1, forward strand.
CGGCGTCCTTGTCGCGCGCGTAGGTGCCGGCCAGATATCCGTAGCTTTCCTCGAAGCCGAACAGGAAGGTGTGGCTGCCCGTGGCCTCGAATTCCTTGATGCGCTCGCCGATAAACTTGAAGCCCGTGAGCACCTCAAAGTAATCCACGCCGTTTCGCCGGCAGATTTCGCGCGTCATGCGCGTGGAGACGATGGTGGAGATGATCGCGGCGTTCGCGGGCAGCGTGCCCTTTTCGCGCCGGGCGCGGATGATGAAATCGGCAAGCAATACGCCTACCTGGTTGCCCGTGAGGCTCACGTAATCGCCCTTCTGGTCGCGCACCAGAATCCCGGCGCGGTCGGAATCCGGGTCGGTGCCGATGATAAGGTCGCTGTTCTCCTTTTTGGCAAGCCCGATGGCCAGCAAAAAGCCTTCCTTATCCTCGGGGTTCGGGGATTTGACGGTGGGGAAATCGCCGTCGAGCACCATCTGCTGCGGCACCGGCACGATGTGCGAGAACCCGAGGCGCGAGAGCAGCTCGGGCACCAGCCGGTAGCCCGCGCCGTGAAACGGCGTGTAGATGATCTTGAAGCTTTCCGCGCCTTCCACCTTCGGCCCGTCCACGGACTGTTCCATCACGCGCGCAAGATATTTCTCGTCAAAATCGCGGCCCAGGTAGGTGATAAAGCCCTTGCGTTCGGCCTCTTCCATGGGCATGAAGTGCACGTCCTCAAAGATGTCGTTGTTGCGGATCTCCCGCAGCACGATATCCGCCTGCTCGGGGGAAAGCTGCGCGCCGTCCTCCCAATAGGCTTTGTAGCCGTTGTACTGCTTGGGGTTGTGGCTCGCGGTGATGTTGATGCCCGCGATGCAGTGCAGCTCGCGCACCGCGAACGAAAGCTCCGGCGTGGGGCGCAGCTCGTCGAACACATAGGCGTGGATGCCGGCGGCCGCGAGCACCTCGGCGGATGCCTGGACGAATTCGTTCGACATGTGGCGGCTGTCGCACGCAAGCGCCACGCCGCGCCGCGCGGCCTCCTGGCCCTGCTCGCGGATGAGGTTGGCAAGCCCCTGCGTGGCCTGCCGCACGGTGAAGACGTTCATGCGCGAAAGCCCCGCGCCCAGCACGCCGCGCAGCCCGGCGGTGCCGAATTCGAGCTGCGAGCCGAAGCGCGCCTCGATTTCGGCGGTGTTGCCGCGAATGGCTTCCAGCTCGTGCCGGTTTTGTTCGTCCATCATGGAATTGGCCAGCCAGCGTTCATATTCGATCCTGCAACCCATGTTTTTGCCTCCCATGTCTTTTATTTCCCGCGGCTTTTTGCAAACCGCCCGCCGCAGGCTTCTGAATACGAATTTTAGAGCCCAAAACCGGCCCGAGCCGCGTCAAACGCTTTGGATGGGATCTGGCGCGGTTTCCGGCGCGCCGCTTCTGCCGGAGATTCGGTTCGCGCGCCGTTTATTGGAACCGGCACAAGCGGATCTCTTCCTTGGTAACATCCTCAAAGCGGAGGTAGAGCGATTCCCCGAGATTTTGAAGCACCTCGTCGCCCTCGTGCCCCGCGAGCTTGGCAAAGGTTTCGCCGATGGCGCGGCCCACGTCTCCCCCGCGGCGGCCGCACAGCGTATAAAACGAGAAGGAGCCGGATTCATCCGCATCCTTGTAATAATCCGGCATCTTCCGCCCCAGCGCGTCGTGAAAAGCGCCCAGCGCCACGCCCTGCAGCACATCGTTTTGGATTTCCCGCACGAGGGTGCCGTGGATGGCGTAGGCCAGCAGCAGGCGGCGCTGCGTGCGCGTGGCGTCGTCCTCCGCCTGGTCCAGCCCGAAGCGCGGCTCGCCGTCGAGCAGGCTCTCGGCCAGCTTTTCCCCGAGCGCGCGCGCTTTTTCCACGTTCCCGCTGCGGCGCTGCTCTTCCAGCTCCCGCGCGGCGCGCAGCGCCTCCTCGCCGCCTTTGGGCTCGCCTTTTTCCCGCCCCGCGATCTTCATATCCGCATCGTCCGCGCCGCGCGCACCGTCTCCCGCCGCGCACAGCAGCAGGCCGTGCGCGCCAGGCAGCGCGTGCGCGTAAAGCAGCGCGCAAACGCAAAGCAGCGCGCAGGCACAAAGCGCAAGTATTCCCATCATTCTTCAAACCGCCCTTTCGCAAAGAGCGCCGCGGCGTGCGTCGCGGCCGGAAATTTTATTCGCGCGAATTATCCCGGTTCGCAAACCTGTTCCAGTATCGACTCCGTCGTTTCCGGCTTCTCCCCGGCCTGTTCCCCCGCGCTTTGCAGCGCCTTTTCCACCGCCAGCGCGAGCTGGTCCGGGCAGGAGGTGCCTTTGCGCCCGCAGCGCACGCCGCGCAGCTTTTCGGCCACGTCCCCGGCCTTCATTCCCACGGCCAGCCGCGCGATGCCCTGCGTGTTGCCGGAGCAGCCGCCGTTGAACCGCAGCGCCGTGAGAACGCCGTCCTCAATCGTAAATTCCACGCTTGCCGCGCATACGCCCTTGACATGATATTGATAGTCCATTTCTTTAGTACCTTTCCGGTTGTATCCGATATTCTTCGATTCTTCGCTTTTTCTCCCCTTGCCGCTTTTACCCGCGCGCGGGAAGGCCGCGCGCCACGCCCTCGCGCCGCGCCTGCGCGGCCACGGCTTTGGCCACCGTGTCGGCAAGCCCCGGCTCGAACGGGTCGGGCAGCACGTGCCCGGCGTCCGGCGTCTCCCCCGCGCAGGCGGCGATGGCTTCGGCCGCCGCGAGCTGCATCCCCTCGGTGATATCCCGCGCGCGCACCGCAAGCGCGCCCTTGAAGATGCCGGGAAAGCACAGCAGATTGTTTACCTGGTTGGGGTAATCCGAGCGCCCGGTGCCCACCACCGCCGCACCGCCCGCAAGCGCCTCCTCGGGCAGGATCTCGGGCACGGGGTTGGCCATGGCGAACACCACGGCGCCGCGGTTCATGGAGCGCACCATATCGGCCGTCACGAGGCCGGGGCGGGAGACGCCCACAAATACATCCGCGCCGCGCAGCGCGTCCGCAAGGGTCCCGCGCACGCCCGTTTTGTTGGTGCAGGCGGCCATCTCGGCCTGCGCGGAGGTAGCGCCCGCGCCGTCCGGCGGGAGGACGCCGTTTATATCGCAGAGGATAAGGTCGCCCACGCCCAGGGAGAGCAACAGCTTGCCGATGGAGATGCCCGCCGCGCCCGCGCCGTTGATCACCACGCGGGTATCCGCCGCCTTGCGCCCCGTCGCTTTCAGGGCGTTCATGAGCGCCGCGCACACCACCACGGCGGTGCCGTGCTGGTCGTCGTGGAACACCGGGACGTCGCAGATTTCCCGGAGACGCCGCTCGATCTCAAAGCAGCGCGGCGCCGAGATATCCTCGAGGTTGATGCCGCCGAAGCTGCCCGCGATGAGGGAAACCGTGCGCACGATCTCGTCCACATCCTTGGTGGCGAGGCACAGCGGCACGGCGTCGATGCCCGCGAACCGCTTGAACAGCACCGCCTTGCCCTCCATCACGGGCATGGCCGCGCGTGGGCCGATATCCCCCAGGCCAAGCACCGCGGTGCCGTCCGAAATCACCGCCACGGTGTTCCAGCGGCGCGTGAGCGCGAAATCGAGCTCCGGCTCCTTTTCGATGGCAAGGCACGGCTCCGCCACGCCGGGGGAATAGGCGAGCGAGAGATCCTCGCGGCTTTCGATGCGCACCGTGGGCGTCATCTCCCATTTTCCGCGCCACGCGTAATGGCTTTCCATCGCCCTTGTTTTAAGCGCGTCCCGTTTGCTTTCGCCGTTCTCCATGGTTCCTCCCGTCAAATCCACAGATCTTTCGCGTTGCGCGGCGTTATTCTTCTCCGAAGCGCGCGAACAGCCGCGCAAGCTCGGCCTCCTCGGTAAGACGGGTGCCAAGCGGCGTCGCCTTCGAGGCCGTGGCGCCGTGAAAATCGGTGCCGCCCGTGCAGATCAGGCCGCATTCCCGCGCCGCTTCTAGAGCACGCCGCGTATCCTCCGGCGACTGGCGCGGGTGATGCGCTTCGATGCCCGCAAGCCCCTGTTTGCTCAGCTCGCCGATTATTTCAAAATTGCCGTAAACCCCGGGATGCGCCAGCACCGGCGCGCCGCCGCTCTCCACGGCGAGACGCAGCGCGTCCCGGATATCCGGATAGGCGAACTCCTCGCGCGCCCAGCCGTTTTTGCGCGCCGAAAACAGCTCGTCGAACAGCTCCCCGAACACCGAAAGCGTATAGCCGCGCTGCATGAGCGCCAGCATGATGTGCTGCTTATAGAGCGAAGCGGAAGGCCCCGCGCAGAGCCGGACGTCCTCCGGCGTGATGGGAAAGCGCCGCGCCACCTTTTCGGCCATGCGCAGGGTGGCTTCGGTGCGGCGCTCCCGCGTTTCCGCGCACAACTCCAGCAGCGCCTGCGGCCGCTTCGGGAAATAGCACAGCAGGTGCACCTTTTTGCCGTGCGCGAAGTCAAAGGCCGAAATCTCTATGCCCGGCAGCACCTCTACGCCGCACGCGCGCCCGGCCTCCCGCGCTGGCTCTACGCCGTCCATGGTGTCGTGGTCGGTGAGGGCGACGCACGGAAGCCCCAGCCGCGCGGCGAGGCGAACAAGGCCGGACGGTTCCATCGAGCCGTCCGACCGGTTGGAATGGCAATGCAGATCGCCCGTCACGCAATCACCCTCTTCGGGCTCTCCCGCCCTTTATTTTCTAACCTTATTATACATGAATGAGCGCCGATTATCAACCGGACGGAGCCTGCGCGCATGGACAAGACGGGCGCGATTTGCTATACTTTTCATGGCGTTTCCCATCGCCCGTTCGCGGGCAGAAAGGCGGGATTATCCGATGGAAACCAGCTTTTTCGCCCTGCTTTCGCGCATGAAATACATCGCGCGCTGGGGGCTGATGCGCAACACGCGCCCGGAAAATCTTGCGGAGCACAGCCAGGAGACGGCCCTTTTGGCCCACGCGCTGGCCGTGCTGCGAAACCGGCGCTTCGGCGGGCACGCGGACGAGGGGCGCGCTGCCCTGCTCGCCCTTTACCACGACGCGGCCGAGATCTTCACGGGCGACCTGCCCACGCCGGTGAAATATTACAACGACGAGCTCAAGGACGCCTACAAAACCGTGGAAAGCTCCTCGCTGCGGCGCCTGCTCTCGCGCCTGCCCGAGGATCTGCGCCCCGCCTACGCGGAGCTTCTGCTGCCGCGCCCCGGCGACGAGGAGCTTTGGAGGCTCGTGAAGGCGGCCGATAAGCTTTCGGCGCTGATCAAATGCCTGGAGGAGGAAAAGGCCGGCAACCGGGAGTTTCGCAGCGCGGCCAAAGCGCAGGAGGACGCATTGCGCGCGATGCACCTGCCTGAGGCGGATTGCTTCCTGCGCGAGTTTCTGCCGCCCTACCGCCTGACGCTCGACGAACAGGAGGGCCGGGCGCTTCCCGGAGCAAACCGTCCCCAACCGGAGGATGCCGGCGCGTAAACGGGCGCCCGCCGCGCCGGATCTGCACACATTGCAATACATACATGCCCGCATCTGCGGGCGCAGGAGGTTTGACCGATATGAAAAACCGCAAACTGATCTGGATTACATACACCGCGGTGCTCATCGCGCTCATCGTGCTGGCGCAGCTCCTCACGCGCGTCATCCCACCGGTACTCATCGGGCCGTTTCACGCACAGCAGCTCATCACAGGCTCGCTCGTGAATCTGGTGCTCGTGGTGGGGGCGCTGGTGCCCGGCTTTTCCTGCGCGGCCACGGCGGCGCTGCTTTCGCCCGTTTTCGCGGCCTTGTTCGGAATTCTGCCAGGCGGCCAGCCGATGATGATCCCGGTGGTGATGGCCGGAAATTTGGTGCTCGTGTTCGTCGTTTGGGTATTCGGGCGCGCCTCGAACGGCCTTGAGCCTTACGCGGGCGTAATGCTCAGCATCCTCGGCGTGCTCGCGGGCGCCGCCCTCAAGCAGTACGTGCTGCAAAACGGCACGGAGCGGCTCGTGATTCCGCTGCTGCACCTCAAGGGCAAGCCCGCTCTGCTGCTCACAACCGCGATGACGACGCCCCAGCTCATCACGGCCGTGGTCGGCGGCCTGCTCGCATTGCTGCTCATGCCCGCCCTGCGCTCGTTCAAAAAGGGCCGGCGCTGATTTCTCTTTACCCGAGATTCTATGCGACAATTTCGTGTTTCATCCGCTTTAACGGGTACGAGTTCCGGAGGCTGATGCGCATATCGCCATAAAGGCGGCCGCCTTCAACGTTTTGGAACTCGGCCCGCCCCTGTGCCACGAAACGCAAAACATCCTTTACCCTGCGGCTGTGCGCGTTACGGCAAGTTACGGGAATAAGTAAATAATCCGTATAAACGGCAAACGAAGGGGCCGGGGAAATGAATCCCCGGCCCCTTCGTTTGAGCCCGTTCCAAAAAAGAACCGCTGCACTATTGCGCAACGGCCCCCATTGGCTCCTCAAGTAGGACTCGAACCTACGACCCTGCGGTTAACAGCCGCATGCTCTACCAGCTGAGCTATTGAGGAATATGCAGAGATTACGCCTTTCGGCGTAATCTCGTTAATACCGGCATCGACCTATTTTCCCGGGCAGTCACCCGCCAAGTATCTTCGGCACCGATGAGCTTAACTTCCGTGTTCGGTATGGGAACGGGTGGAACCTCATCGTCATAGACACCGATTCAAAAGTACGCTTCAAAATATAACATAGATACAAGGCGCTTGTCAAGTGGCCATACTATATTTTGAAACGATTTTTGCTGGATTATAGAAAACCCTTAAATCACAAATAACCATCGTGCATAAACGACAACTATTTGCAGCAACGCGCGGAATCCACGCGATGCGGAGGGCCTTCAAAACTGAACAAAGCCAAGCTGCAAAACGGACCGACCGAAGTTTGCGCTCCGGCCGTGCCTTTGGAACGTGCTTCTCAAAGCACAGCGCCTTGCGGCGCGCGCCCTTTATACAAATCCTCTTTCGAAGATCCGTATCGGACGCTTGAGGTCAAGCCCTCGACATATTAGTATCGGTCAGC
>JAEWAU010000009.1 GCA_023391535.1 Bacillota bacterium
CCGCCGGACATGTCCGGCGGGGCGGCTTTCGCGCGGATGGAATTCCGGACGGCGGCCGCGTTTGCCCTTCTGAGACGGGCCGACATACATTTTTAACAAATTCGATATTTTTCTGCGTGACATTCGATGCTATAATAGAAGCGTTGTTAAAAACGGCAATTACAGCAATTCCATAAAAGATTGGGAAAGGCGGCGTTTCGTCTGTCCGCCTCCGGCGGGAAGGCGAAACACGCCGGAACACCTCAATCTTTTCTGGAAATGCTGTAAAAAGCGCCCGCGGACGGCACCTGTGCGGAAGGCCGGCGCGGAAGGCCAGTATGTCCGGGCACGGAAGGCCGGGACGCTGGGGGAAAGGACAGGTTTTCAGCATGCGCATCCACGCGGCGCTCGACCGCCCCGTCCGGCTTGGCGGACCGGAGCACCCCTATCGCGAGGTCTTTTTCATCGCGTTCCTCACGGCGCTCTCCTTTCTGCTCCCCTACATCGTGCTCGACCAGGGGCTGTTCCTCTTTTTCGGGGATTACTGCGTGCAGCAGGTGCCGTTCTACCAGCTCGCGCACGACGCCATCCGCAGCGGGAACATCTGGTGGAACTGGAACACCGATCTCGGCGCCAATTTCATCGGTTCCTACGCGTTCTATCTGCTGGGCAGCCCGTTCTTCTGGCTCACCGTGCCGCTGCCTTCGGCCGCGGTGCCCTATATGCTCGGCCCGCTGCTCGCGCTCAAGATGTCGGTTGCCGCCGTTACGGCCTACGCCTATATCCGGCGGTTTGTAAAAACCAACTCCTACGCCATGCTGGGCGCGCTGCTTTACGCCTTTTCGGGCTATTCCATCTACAACATCTTCTTCAACCACTTCCACGAGCCGATGGCGTTCTTCCCGCTGCTGCTGCTCGCGCTCGAGGAGCTCATGGAGAACGACCGGCGCGGCTTCTTCGCCGTGACGGTGCTGGTGTGCGCCTTCGTCAACTACAACTTCTTCGTGGCGGACGTCGTGTTCGTGATTCTTTACTGGCTGGTGCGCGCGCTTTCAGGCGCGTGGGAGCTTTCGCTGCACAAATACCTGCATCTGGCGTTCGAGGCCGTAATCGGCTTCGGCATGAGCTGCGTGCTCGTCATCCCGGCGGTGCTGGCCATTCTGGGCAACTACCGCACCACCTCCTACCTTTCGGGCTGGGGGCTTTTGGTTTACGACTGGCCGCAGCGCTACCTCGATATTATCCATTCGGTGTTCTTCCCGCAGGATCTGCCCTCGCTGCCCAACTTCTTCCCGGATTCCAACGCCAAATGGGCCTCCGTTTCGGCCTGGATGCCCATGTTCTCGATGGCGGGCGTCATCTCGCTGCTCATCGCGAAGCGCGGCAGCTGGCTGCGCCGCATTATTCTCGTCTGCTTCACATACGCGCTCATCCCGGTGCTCAACCAGTCCTTCATGCTGTTTAACAGCAACTATTACGGCCGGTGGTTCTACACGGCGGCGCTCATGCTCGCGCTGGCCACCGCCGTGGCCTTCGAGAGCGACGACATCGACTGCATGGCCGGCCTGCGCTGGACGGTTCTGATCACCGCGGCGTTCGCCTGTATCGGGCTCATTCCGCAGATGGACGGCAAAAAGCTCGGAAAGATCGGCCTGGAAGCCGACCCGGCCCGCTTCTGGGCCTATGTGGTGATCGTGGCCGCGGGCCTCGCCCTGCTTTACCTGCTGCTGCGGTTCTTCCGCAAAGGCTCCGAGGAGTTCGCGGGCATGGCCACCGTCTGCCTCATCGTGATCGTGTGCCTCTACGGCAATTTCTATATCGCCACCGGCAAGGGCTACGGCTGGGACGGCGCCGCGTTCAAATCCACCTATGTGGAGGGCGCCTCCAAGCTCAAGATGGACCATTCGGAGTTTTACCGCATCGATTCCTACAACGCCATCGACAATCTCGGCATGTTCTGGAAACTGCCCACGATGAACGCGTTCCAGAGCGTGGTGCCGGCCTCCATCATCAACTTCTATATGGATATCGGCGTGCAGCGCGACGTGGGCTCCCGCGCCGACCTCTCTTCGCCCGCGCTGCGCCCGCTGCTCTCGGTGAAGTATTTCTTCGACGAGAGCAACGCCACCGCGCTCGGCATGCCGGGCTGGAAGCGTGTGGGCACGCAGCTCGGCTACGCGGAATGGGAGAACGAAAACTTCATCCCCATGGGCTTTACGTTTGAAAACTACATCACCGGAAACCAGCTTTCGCAGGCGGCGAGCCGCGACCGCGTGCTGCTCAAGGCGCTGGTGCTTTCAAGCGACCAGATCAAGCGCTATTCCTCGATTCTGAAACCGTTCAACGTGCTTTCCGCCGATTACAGCGACGCGGCGCTGCAAACCGACAGCGCCGCGCGCCGCGCGCACGCCTGCAGCAGCTTCACCACCGATAACAGGGGCTTTTCGGCCTCCATCACGCTGCCCTCGCCAAACCTCGTGTTTTTCAGCGTCCCCTACGACGCGGGCTGGAAGGCCATGGTGAACGGCAAGACCGCGCGCGTTGAGGAAGTGGACAACGGCATGATGGCGGTGCTCTGCCCCGCGGGCACAAGCTCCATCCGCTTTGCTTACACCACGCCCGGGCTTTACCTGGGCGCGGCCGTAACGGGCGGCTCCGCTGCGGTGTTCGCGCTCTACCTGCTGCTCGCGCGCCGGCGGCGCCGTGTGCGCGCCGCGCGGGCGGGAGAAACGGGGGACGCTTCGGAAGACGCTTTCGAGAGCGGCCCGGAAGGGGGAGCGGAGCTTCCCGAACCGCGGGAGGAGCTGCCCGAGGGCGGCGCGGAAACGGAACCGGAAAACGGCGTGCAGGGCGGCCCCGCCCTGCCGGAACGGCAGGCGCCGGAACGGCAGGCACCGGAACAGGGCGGCACGGAGCGGCAAACGCCCGATGCCGGCAACGGGGAACAGGCCTGAGAGCACGGGGAGGGCCGGGGGAACCGGAAAACGATCGCCGGGGAAAACCCCGGCGGCAACTGGCCTTTTCGGCCCGGAGGTATTCGATATGACCACACAGGACGTGAATCCGCACGCCGTTCCCGATGAACCTGCTGCCGGCGCGGCCGGTGTTCCCGACCGCATCGGCGTGCTCTATTTCGTGGTGCCCTGCTACAACGAGGAAGAGGTTCTGCCCGAAACGGTGAAGCGCCTGGGCGCGCAGCTCGCGGAGCTTGTGAACGGCGGGCTGGTTTCGCCCCAAAGCCGGATGCTGTTCGTGGACGACGGCAGCCGCGACCGCACCTGGGAGCTGATTGCGCGCTTTTCGCAGGAAAACCCGGCCGTATGCGGGGTGAAGCTCTCGCGCAACTGCGGGCACCAGAACGCGCTGCTGGCGGGGCTGATGACCGCGAAGGAGCGCGCGGACGCCGTGATTTCGCTCGACGCCGATCTGCAGGACGACACCGGCGTTCTCCCCGAGTTCGTGCGCAAGTGGCGCGAGGGGTGCGACGTGGTATACGGCGTGCGCAAAAGCCGCGAAACGGACACGGGCTTCAAACGCGGCACGGCGCACGGCTTTTACCGCCTGATGCAGGCCATGGGCGTGAAGCTCGTGAGCGACCACGCCGATTACCGCCTCATGAGCCGCCGCGCGCTCGAGGGGCTGGCGCAGTTTAAGGAAGTCAACCTGTTTTTGCGCGGCATCGTGCCGCTCATCGGCTACCCCTCCGCCATGGTCTTTTACGAGCGGCACGAGCGCTTCGCGGGCGAATCGAAGTACCCGTTTAAGAAGATGCTCGCTTTCGCGCTCGACGGCATCACTTCGTTCAGCACCGTGCCGCTGCGCCTCATCAGCGGGCTCGGGCTTGTCATTTCGCTTCTGAGCTTTTTCGCGCTCGTCTGGGCGCTGGCGGCGAAGATTACGGGCGCGGCGCTCGCGGGCTGGACCACCATCGTCGTCTCGGTGTGGCTGATCGGCGGCATCGAGCTGCTGTGTCTCGGAATCTGCGGCGAATATATCGGCAAGATCTACGCGGAGGTCAAGGCGCGGCCGCACTATATCATCGACCGCGTGGTGCTCCGGTAAGCTCTCGCAGGCAAAACCGCCGGGCGAAAATCCCCACCGTATCCCCGGCGGGGATTTTTACGCGGATTTTTATCCGCAGTTTTACCGGAGATTCGTATCAAAAGCGAAAAAACAATTTTTTTGCAAACCCGTGCAACCTTTCGGCGCTTTCGATTGTGTTTTAAGCGAAGGGGGAGGCAAGTTTGGAGGAACGGCACCCGGAAAACGGCATGGAATCCGTTTTGCAGAAGTACTCGGCGATGGTGTACCGCATCGCTTACGCGCGGACGAAAAACGCCGCCGACGCCGAGGACGTGATGCAGGACGTGTTTTTGTGCTGCCTTACGGCGGGCGCGGCCTCCTACGACGACGAACACCTCAAGGCGTGGCTGATCCGCGTGACGGTGAACGTAAGCCGCAACCTCCTCCATTCCGCATGGTTCCGCAAGACGCAGCCGCTGTCCGAAACCGTTCCGGCCTCCGCGCCGGAGGGCTCGGACGTGCTGGACGCCGTTCTGGCGCTGCCGCTCAAATACCGCACCGTCGTCCATTTGTATTATTACGAGGGGCTTCCGGTGGCGGAAATCGGCAGAGCGCTGGGGCTTGGCGAATCCACCGTGAAATCGCGGCTGCTGCGCGCCCGCAAAAGGCTGGGCGAAGCGCTGAAGGAGGAATACGGCTATGCCGGAGACGTTTGAGGAGCGGTATCGGGAGGCGTTTCGCGCCATCCGCCCGAGCGAGGAGAGCCTGGCCCGCCTTTCGGAAAAACTGCGCGCGGCGCGTCCCGAGGCGGCGCGGAAACAGGCCGCGCGGCCGCGCCGGAGGGCGCTGCGGTACGCGGCGCTCACGCTCTCGTTTGCCGCCGTGGCGGCGCTGGTCTTCTACCCCCCGGCGCGCGAAATCCCGTCGCTTAAAACAGGGGAAAACGCCGTGCGCACCGACGTTTCGCAGGCCGCTTCGCCCTCCGCGTCCTCCTCTTCCGCGGCGTCCTACAAGGCTTCCACAACCGCCGGGGACTACGCGGGGCTGTTCGCGCAGCTCGGCAAGCCGCAGGAGCGCTCCGCCGTGAAGGGCGGTTCGCTGGGCGCGCAGAACTTCTCCGCCGCGCAGAACGCGCCCGAAGCGGGCATGGCGGCCGCAAACGCCGCGTCCGCGGACGGCGCGTCCGCGAGCAGCGCGCCCACAAGCGGCGCTTCTCAAAGCGGCGCTTCGCAAAGCGGGGCTTCGCAAAGCGGGGCTTCCGGAGGCGGGGGCCTTTCCACCGCAGCGGAGCAGCCGCCCGCGGCCACGGACCCGAATCTGCTCGCTGCGGGCGTCGCCTACGCCAACTACACCGCGCAGGCCGACGGCATCGTGTATGCGCTCACGCAGCAGACCGACGGCGCCGTTTCCGTTACGGCGGTTTCGGCGGCGGGGAAGCAGTCCCACGTGCTTGCGAAAATCTCCTGCGACACGGCGCTCGCGGAATACACCTCCCTGTTCCCGGCCATGGGCGGCACGGTGTACAAAACCGTGGCCGGACCCGACTTCAAGCCGGGCACCAAATGGGCCGATTACCGCCCCGTTGCGCTCTACGCGGAAAACGGCCGGCTCGCCGTGGCGGCGCAATACGGAGCGACTTACTTCTCGAACGGCGCCGCCGCGCTGATCTACGACGTGACAGACCCCGCCGCCCCGAAGCTGCTGCAAAGCTACGCGCAGTGCGGGTCGTACACCGGCTCGCGCGAGGAGGACGGCGCGCTGTACCTGACATCCTCCTACACGCCGGCAAGCCCGAGCGGGAGCAACCCCGAAAGCTTCGTGCCGCAGGTGTTCGAAAACGGCGTGCGCTCGCTGCTGCCCTTGGCCGCTATCGCCGTGCGCAAGGCGGGTGAGAGCGCCTACGCCGTGGCGCAGGCCGTGCGGCTTACGGGCAGCCCGGCGCGGATTTACGCCTGCGCGGTGCTCGGCGGAGGGGACGCCGTTTGGGCCGGGCCTAAAAACCTGCTGCTCGCGCAGAGTGCGGAGCGCACGGTTTCGAGCACGACGACCTACGGAAACTGGGTGCAGGTGCCGCGCGAAAAGCAGACCGCGAAAACCGGTTCCCGCCTGCGCTATAAATGGGTGACCACGCTTACCACCGCGGACGAGAATTTTTCGCTCTACACGCTGCAAAACGGTTCCCCGGCGCTGCAGGCCACGGGCACGCTGCCCGGCGCGCTTGACGCGGACGGCGTGGCCGAGCAGGAAGGCCGGTTTATCCTCGTCACCGAGTCCTCCGAGAACCAGGAATCCGGCGGCTGCTTCGTAAACGAAAGCGGCGCGCAGGTGGATTACGCGGGCGGCGGCATCCCCGATCCGCCCGCATACTACGGCAAACCGCCGGAAACATCCCTCTACGTGCTCGACGCCGCGAGCCTTGCCCGCGTGGGGACGCTACTCGGCATCACGTCCGAATGGGCGGATTCCATATCGTTTGCGCAAAACCGCTGCACGCTCCAAACGCAGGACGGCCCGTACACCGTGGATTTCTCCAACCCCGCCGCGCCGAGGCTGCTGCGGTGAACGCGCACTGTGTTTTTGAAGGAGGGACCTGCATGAAACGGCTTTTTCTCGCGGCGGGCGCGGCGTTGCTCGCGCTGTTTTGCACGGCGGGCTGCTCCGTTTCGGCCGGCGGCCGCGCATCCTCTTTCGCGGCGTCCGCCCCTGCAGCGCCCGCCGCTTCTTCGCGGGCTGCCCAAACCGTTTCCGCTACCGCTTCGGAAAATGCCGCGCCGTTTTCCGAAGCGGAGCTGCAAAGCGTTGCGGAACACGGCACGCTCCAGGTTGGGAGCGGCTTATGCGAGCGCATTTGGGTGCCCGCAACACAGAAAGCACAGGAAAGCGCTGCCCGGCAGATTGCCGCGTGGCTGCGGCAGGCGCGGCCCTATACGGGCAAAATCCCGAAGACGCAGATCTCGCAATACGCGTTCAAAGCGAATGTCGCGCCCGCCGTACTTTCTGTCTCCGCTCCCGGCGGATACCGGTTTTCCGTGCAGGCCGTGTTCTATTTCGTGCGCCGGCAGGGCGCGGAAGTACAGGAGCGGAATGTCCCGGATGTGCTGACGCTGAGCGCAAACGGCAAAACGGCCGCGATCCGCTGCGCGCCGCTCTACGGCTTTCTGCAAAACGGCGGGTGGGAGCCCGTGTTCCGGCTCAAATACGGCGGCTGAGCGGCGGCAAAAAACGGGGCCTCCCGCGGAACGTTCCGCGGG
>JAEWAU010000060.1 GCA_023391535.1 Bacillota bacterium
CCCTCTTGAACTGCGAGCGCCAAAAGGGAGCGGTTTTACGCAGCGAAGCACAGCAAAATGGGGCGCCGCGCGCACGCGGAAAACACCTCAAACATCATTTTAACCGGGTGTTGCAAAACGCATCGTACGCGTTTTGCAACACCCCCTTTTCATATGGCCGGTTGGGTATACGCGGCGGCGCCCCGCGGGGAAAATTAAGGATGCCAAGCGCCCGGCTCACCGGTACCGGAGCGTTTTCATCGCGCGGCGCAGCGAGGTTTCGGCGCCGACGCCGTGCGGGCGGGCGATCCGCCGGAGCCCGTACAGGCACTCGGGGTCATGCGTCAGCAGGTTGACGCCGAAATCGCACGAAAGGCTGGCCTGAAAGCCCAGGCGCTTGAGAACCGCGCGCGATTCTTTGCTGACCTTGCCGTAAGGGTAGGTAAAAGTATCGGGCGTCACCCCCGTCATCAGGCGGATCTGCGTCTGCAGATCTCCGATGTCCCGCGTCAGTACCCCTTCGTAATGCTCCTGCGTTTCTCCCGGCCGTTTCTGGCACCCGAACCGGCTGCGCGTGATACGGTGCAGGCCGTAGGTGTGGTTTTGAATTTCCACCCGGCCCGAACGGAGCATCTCGACGATCTGATCCCATGTCACATGCGAATAATCGAGGTTGGCATCCGGAAATTTTGTAAAATCGTCGGTGCTGCTGCCGATGATGGAAAAAACCATTTTCATATCATATTTTTTCATCATTGGGTAAGCGTAAACATAGTTGTTCAGATATCCGTCGTCGAATGTCAGGACGATCGGCTTTTCGGGAAGGCCGGCTCCTCCGCGGACATACGCGATCAGGTCTTTCATGAACACCGAATGATAGCCGTTTTTCTTAAGCCAGGCAAGGTCGCTTTCCAGTTCCTGCGGCGCAATCACATCCTTGCCCAGCTTTTTGTATTTGACCTCGTGGTACATCAGGATAGGCAGACAGATTTCCGCCCTTTCCGTTTCTGCTTTCGCTTTCGCACCCGGTTTCGGCACCGGCGGCGCGGCATCGGCCGCAAGCGCGGCGCCCGCCATCAAAAGCCCCAAAATTCCAGCGGCAAGCCGCCGAAAAACGTTTTTCTTATTCCGTGCGCACCGGGCGTAAAAGCACGCCGCGCTTTCATCTGCTTTTTGCTTCATTCCAGGCGTTTCGCCTCCCCTGCGTTTTGTGGAAGTTGCTTCCACAGCGCGGCGAAAACCGGCGCCGTGCAATTCCGCGCAAAGCAAATTCCCGTAGCAGTATCTCCCGCCGGCGGCGAATAAACAGCGCCAAATATTTGCCGGCCGGAAGGACGCGGACTCTTTGAAAAATAAAGCCGCGCAAACAGGCCCGCCGCGCAGGAGAAAACGCAGAAAAGCGAGTTTTTGCTTTTTGTAGGCTATGAACGACAAATTTTGTCTTTTTTATTGTTTATTTGCAGGAATATTCCCACTTATTATGGAACGAGAGCATGAAACAGGCCGGTTTTTATTTATTCGGCTCGAAAAAGGCATCGCATTCCTCTGTTGGCGGCATATGGAATCATTGAAACGGAAAAACCGGGGAAAAATGAAAGTACCGCATTCGGGCACGCGCTCAGCGCTTCGGACGCGGGAAAGCGGTAAATATCCCCGATTTTCCGGCACGATTTTATTTTCCGCACCGCGGCGGCCGGCGCGGAGCTGTTTTTCGGCCGAACGCCGCAGCCGCGGTGCCCGGCCGGATGGGAAAGGATGATTTTCGTTATGAATAAACGTATTCTTCGGGGCGCCGGAGCGCTGGCTCTTGCCCTCGCGCTGATGTTCCCCCTGGCTCCCGCGGCGCTGGCAGCTGCAACCGCCGCAGGGACGACGGCCGGGACTTCCGCGGCGCAAACGGTGCGTTCGGGGCACAGGCACACGGCGCGCCTTCACTGCGGCAGGCAGGAAATCGGGCTGCTCGCCGAGATTTCCGGGAAAAGCGTTGCCGAGCTGAATTCCCGCTATCCGCAGAAGACGGCGTGGCAGATGGCCAAAACGATGGGCATGCTCGACGCGCTGAAAAAATCGTACCTCGCGCGCGGCAAGGTGATGATCGAGGGAATGGTGGAAAGCAAGCATATCAGCGAGGCGGACGGCGCGAAGATGTACGCCGACCTTTCGCGGCGTGTGGCAGCCATCGACGGCGTGAATACCGTCATCGTGGGGAAACCCGGCTTCATGCCGAGCTTCAGCAGGCCGAGAGGCTGACTCCCGGCGGACGGTTTGCTTTCGGGCCGGTTTCTGGTATAATAAAAGCGGACCGATCCACACCGTTTTTCCGGGAGGCGTTTTTCCATGCTGGAAGAATTTCTGATTAAAAACACGACCCGCGAACAGCGGGAAAAAATCATACGCGATTCGCTGAGCTGCGGCGGCACCGAATGCGAGAATTGCACCTCGTGCGACGCTTACGGAGCCGTAGATCCCTACGACATGTACCAGCCCTATATCGACGGAAAAAAGGAGCTTTCCGAAATTTCCATGGAATACCGCGCGAACTACCTCAACGGCTGAATCGCCGCACCGAATCTATGCCAAAAAATCCGCCCGCAGTTTTCTGCGGGCGGATTTTTCGGCGGAAAGCGCGGCCGAATTCAAACGCGCGTCAGCAGCACCGTTCCGGTGCCTTCGAGGGTATAGTCCCCCGTGCCGGCCGGCAGGAATACCGTTTTGCCCTCCGTCAGGGGCAGAACATGGCTTCCCTGCCGCAGCGTGAACGAGCCTTCCACGCACAGCGGCGCCTGAAAGGATTCCTCCCCCGCCGTAAGCGCGGCCTTGCCGGCCGCCTGCAGCAGTTCCACCGTAAAATACGCGCAGGAGGCCAGCACGCGGGCGGTGCAGCCGCCTTCCCGGCGCACGGGGTATTCCGGCTGCGGGTCCGCGGGACAAAGGCGGGTGACGGCCTTGGCCTTTTCCACATGCAGCTCGCGGGGCTTTCCGTCCGTTCCCAGGCGGCCGTAATCGTAAACGCGGTAGGTCAGGTTGGAATTCTGCTGGATCTCCGCGATCAGGCAGCCCTTGCCGATGGCGTGAAGCGTCCCGGAGGGGATGAGATAGGATTCTCCCTTTTGCACCGGCACCTTCCGGAGAACCTCCGTCAGGCTGTTCTCCGCGATGCGCCGGGCGAATTCCTCCTGCGTCACCGCGCGCGAAAATCCGTAATAAATAAACGCGCCGGGCGCGGCATCCACGATGTACCACATCTCGGTTTTGCCGTATTCGTGCTCGTGGGAGAGCGCGTAGGCGTCGTCGGGATGCACCTGGATGGAAAGATTGCCGTTCGCGTCGATGAGCTTGATGAGCACCGGAAACATGGGGAAACGCGCGGCGTGCGCGCCCACGGCCGCCTCCCCGAATTTTTCGGTCAGTTCCGGCAGGCTCATGCCCGCGTAAACGCCGTTCGCAATTTTGCTCGGCCCGGCCGGATGGCACGAAAGTTCCCAGCTCTCCGCCGTGCGGTCGTAGGGCGACGCTTTGCCGTACCGGACGGCCAGCGCCGTACCCCCCCAAATATAGTCTTTGAACGCCGGCGCCATCTCCATCGGGTAGCGCGTAAGCGGTTCGCTCATGAAAAAGCCCCCTTTTCACGGCCGCGGCGCGGCAATTCGCCGCAGCCGCGCGCCTTCCTGCATGTTATCGTCTTTCATAAAAAATTGTAGGCGGCTCGCGCCGTGTTGTCAAGCCGGGACGGCGGCCCGAAGCAATTCCAATTATGAACCGGAAACCGGGCCGGCAGCCCGCTCACCGGGTGTTGTAAAACGCAAAACGACGCGTTTTACAACACCCGGCCAAAACGACGTTTGGGGCGTTCCGCCCCATTTTGCTGCGCAAAGCCGCGCCCTTTTGGCGCCCGCAATTCAAAAGGGGCGTTGCAACATGAAGTTTAAGTCATTTTGCAACACCCCCGGAAAAACCCCGAGCCATTCGCATCGTTTTGAAATTGCCGCGGTCAGGCGTGTGCCGAAACAATCTGCCCGCAGGCGATTTTCGCGCCGGAATTGCCCGCGGGCTGCGTGGTGAAATCGTCCGGGTGCGCGTGCACCACGAACGTGCGCCCGAGCACCTCGGAGACCGTGAAACGGTCGGTAAAAAGGGCCGAAAGCGCGTAGCCGTGGTTGCCGAACAATGGCGGAAGGTCGCCCGCGTGCGCCGGATGTGGGCAGCCGTGCGGATTATAATGCCCGTTCGTATCCGCAAAGGGATCTTCGACATTGCCCGTGCAGGAGCCGCCGCTATGGATATGGAACGCGTAAATGTTGGGTGCGCACGCATCCGCGGAATCCGGCAGGCTTTGCACCTGCGCGATCAGAAATACGCCGGTTGGAAGCTGATACAGATAGACCAGGCCGTTGACGGCGGGGTAAGCCGGGCTGCCCGAAATGCGGGCGTACGCATCCGGGGCACGGTCCAGCAGGTCGACTAAAAACTGCACCTGTGAAGCCAAAAAAACCACCTCCGCGCCATTCTATGCCAAACCGCAAAAGGCGTGCGGATTCTCGCTTTCCGAGAGACATTCGCGGTTTGGCGGGTTGCGCCGCCCGGCGCACGCGGATATACTGAATACGAATCTTCGATGAAGGAACAGATAAAAGCCGCAGCAAAAACTTTTCTCTGCGGGTTTGGGTACGGATTTTTGCACAGCTTTATCGGAAATTCGGATATGCGTCAAGGAGGAACGGGCATGGAACAAAAATCTTTGGGCGAATGGATCGCGCAGCTGCGAAAATCGTACGGCATGACGCAACGGGAGCTGGCCGAGCGGATGCACGTTTCCGACAAGGCCGTGAGCCGCTGGGAGCGGAACAAAACCGCTCCCGATCTTTCCGCTGTACCCGCGCTCGCCGAGCTTTTCCACGTTACGGCTGACGAGCTGCTGCACGGCGGCCTGCGGCCCGCGGACGAAAGCGGGGACGCCGCGCCGACGGAAACGCAGCGGAAGCTGCAGGCTCTGATGGAAAAAAGCCTGCGCAATATCCGGAAAATCGAAAACGAGCCGGAGCGCATCTCCGCCATCTACGATTTGTTCAACGAGGAAACGCGCCTCACACGCACCAAAGCGGCGCGCGTGGAAATGCTCACCACCGTCCGCACCATCGAACGGCACCTGCGCCCCGGCATGAAAATTCTCGAGCTGGGAGCCGGAACGGGAGAATATAGCCTCTACTTCGCGCGCAAGGGGTATTCCGTAACGGCGCTGGATATCGCCGATTCCAACCTGCAAAAGCTCGAAAGCAAAATACGCACCGGAATACGGCTGGAGCTTTGTAAGGGCGACGCGCGCGACCTTTCGGCATTTGCGCCGGAGAGCTTCGACATCGTGCTGGTTTTAGGGCCGCTGTACCATATGGAGAGCGAGGACGAGGGCGTCCGGTGCGCCCGGGAGGCCCTGCGCGTCTGCAAGCCGGGCGGGTTCCAGTTCTTCGCCTTTATCTCAAACGACATGGTGGTCCTCACGGAATTTGCTTGCC
Organism: Bacillota bacterium; assembly: GCA_023391535.1. GTDB lineage: Bacteria > Bacillota > Clostridia > Oscillospirales > Ethanoligenentaceae > JAEWAU01. Next base: position 5,490 of record JAEWAU010000060.1, read on the forward strand.
GGCCGCGCTTTTTCGCCGAGGATTCCTACGACCACCAGTCCTTCCATGTCAAGGGCTTCCCCTTCTATTTTCACACCGTGGAGGAGGCCGAAGCACTGCTGCGCAAAGCGGGCGTGCGGATTACGCGCGCCGTGGCGGCCGACGGCGTGAGCGAGCTGATGGCGGACCGCATCAACGCTCTGGACGACGCTGATTACGAGCAGTACCTCCGCTACCATTTCTACTGCTGCGAAAAGCGCGAGCTGCTCGGGCACAGCAACCATCTGCTCTTTGTGGGCCAAAAGCCGCGGCCGGCCCCTGCCCCGTGAACGGATCTGGCGGAAAGGCCCCGTTTACGCGGTTTAAGAAAAGCGTCCCACCCGGCTGGGATATTCCCCGCCGAACCGGGACGCTTTTTGCGGTGTGAAATGCGCAGAGAAGTTCCGAGCCCGGGCTTTCCGCCGGCGCGCGCCGCTACCAGCGGTTGGTTACTTTTTCGGCCGCGCCGGGAAAATCATGCAGGAGCACCGCGCGGCCGCCGTCCAGCACCGCGCGGCCGCTGAACAGCCCGAACACCTGGTGCTGGTCGCTTTCCAAGAAAAGCACCTTCTCGTGCGCGCTCCGGTCGAGCACCGGGCGAAAGTCCATCTCGAAGCGGCCGTCGCTGGAAGTGAACTGCCATGGTTTCAGGTATTCCGCGCGGCCATCCGGCGCCTGCGGAATGTGGAATTCCACCCGCTCCAGCTTGGAGGCGCGGCCGTCGTAGAACAGCATATTCTCGCTCGCCGCGGAGGTATCGCCGAAACCGTAGCCGATGTTGAAGCCGAACGGCACGCCCTCCGCAAGCCCGGAGGCCGTTCCCCAGTACCAGGCGTTTCGGTAGGGCCACACGCCGCGCCCCCAATCGAGCACCGCAAAGGCTTTTTCCGGCGAAAACACAAAGCGCCGGCCGCCGTAGGCCGCCACTCCCTGCGCCCGCAGGCAGTTGATCTTCTGGTTGTAGTAGAAGGCCCTGCGGCTTTGCGAAAACGGCGTGGCGATTACCATGCTTTCCGGCGGCTCATGGGAAAGCGTCAGCTCGGCGTGCAGCGCGCCCTCCGGGCCGAAGTTTTCGAAATCGCACAGAAGCCGGCGGTCGCCTCCCCCGTGGAAAAACGACAGTTTCGCGCGTTTGCCGCGGAAATGCACGTCCCCTTCGCGGGACGTGGGCGGAAGGCGCGTGCGGCCCATCGGCAGCGACGTCATGCTGCCGGCGGTGATTTGCCACGGAGCGGCCAGATCGAGCAGCGACACGCTGGCAAGCCCCATGTAGGAGTTATCCGCAATGGTGAGCGCCAGCGCCTTCTCCCCGTCGCTCACGAGATAGTAATCCCATTCCTTGATGCGCAAAGGGTTTGCCCGGATTCTGCCGCGGTCGTACTGAAGGCACGGACTTGTGGCATAGCCGGCCTGCGCAAGCTCTCCCTTTTCGTTGAGCAAAGGGCCGGGCCCGACGAGCTGTTTTTGCATGGCGCATCTCTCCGTTTCCTCTGATCGTATGAAAGTGGCGGCAAACTTGGGGTGCGGACGGGCAAAGTGCGGCGGGCGCTTCGCCGTGCCTCCATTATACCATGTGCGTATCGCATGCGCGCGCCTGAGCGGGCATGTTTTTCCCGCGCGGAGAAAAAGGCCCGCGCTGCGCCCGCAAAACCGGTTGGAATCCTCTGCCACAGGTGGTATACTGAACGAAGCGGATTTACAAAACAGAGGAGGAACAAGATGCGGAGTCTTTTGCATGATCGCCAGCTTCAGGGGCTCTCCCTCTGTTTTTTCGTTTACATCCTCTTCACGATATTCGTGAATCGTTTTCTGCGCGACACGGAGCTGCTCAACATGGTGTGGAACGTATTTCTCGCCATGCTGCCTCTCGTGTTCGCCAAAGGGCTGCAAACGCTGAAAACGGGCTTCCGCGGCCCGCTCGCCGCCCTGCTCAGCCTGTTGTGGCTGTTTTTCTTTCCCAACGCGCCCTATACGGTGACGGATTTCATTCACGAAAACTGGACGAGCCTTTATGACACGAATCGAAGCGGTTCGGCGGCCGATTTCCTGCTCTGGGTCAAGTTTATCCAGATCGGGGCCGGCATGCTGCTCAGCACCCTGTGCGGGCTGCTTTCACTCTACATCGTGCACCGGCTCGTGCTCGCGCAAAAGGGAAAGCGCGCCGCGGGCGGCATTCTGGCGGCCGCTTTTCTGCTGGGCGGCTACGGCATCTATATCGGGCGCTACCTGCGGTTCAATTCATGGGATGTTCTGCACCCCATCCGGCTCTGGCTGAGCCTTCTCGACAACACCGGTAAATTTGCGGCGGCCTTTTCCCTGCTGTTCGCGAGCTATGTGTTTTTTACCTACGGGGTCTTTTATATCGTCTATCACGCGCGCGGGAAGTAGAGCGCGGAAGGGCAAAAACAGGCCCCCTCTTTTCGGAGGGGGCGGAAAAAAGAGAATATATAAAAGGAGGAGGAGTAATGAAAAGTACAGCTTTATCGTACCCGAAATTTATGAATGACCTGTGAACGCAGCGTAACGTGTCTGTCAATTTTGCCGGCGGTATTTCGTATGGAACGGACGAAATACCGCCGGCTCTTTCGCGGGATTTTCGATTGGAGCTCTTGACAGAGACTTCTGTGCTGCTATAATGTTGTATGTCGAACTGTTAGATATACAACTGTTTGTTCCGGACGCCCGCCGCGCGGGCGGCGCGGGACGGGGAGGCGCGCCATGCAATACTCCATCGGCAGGGAGCTGCGTTCGCTCCACAATCTGATTTCCCGCTACTTTGAGCGCTGCTCGAACAAAAAGGAGATTGAAACGGTAACCGGCACCAACGGCTGGATCATCGGGTACCTTGCCGACCGCGCCGACCGGGACGTCTTCCAAAAGGACCTGGAGGAGCACTTCACCATCACGCGCTCCACCGCGTCGCGCGTTCTGTGCCTGATGGAGCGGAAGGGGCTGATCGAACGCCGGCAGGTAGCGCGCGACGCCCGCCTCAAAAAACTCGTGCTCACACAAAAGGCGTGGCAGTTCAGCGAATTGATGAAGGAGGACCGGCAAAACATGGAGCGGCAGCTGCTTTCCGGCTTTTCCGAGGAGGAAGTGACGGCCCTGCACGCGTACCTGCTGCGCATGAAGGCAAACATGATCGCCTGCGAACGCCAGGCGCCCCCGCAATAGCCGGCCGCGCCGGTATTCTGCCCGTAAAGGAGACCTGTATGATCCGAAAACTCATGGCGAGCATCCGGGAATACAAAAAGCCCACGCTTCTGGCTCCCCTGTTCGTCAGCTTTGAATCCGTCATTGAAATTCTCATTCCCACGCTCATGGCGTACCTCATCGACTACGGCATCAGCCGCAAAAACATGCCGGTCGTGTGGCAGACGGGTCTTTGGCTGATCGCCCTCGCCGCCGCGTCGCTGAGCACCGGGTATCTGGCCGGGCGCTTTGCCGCGGTGGCCTCCGCCGGCTTTGCCAAAAACCTGCGCCACGATATCTTCTATAACGTTCAGCGGTTTTCCTTTTCCAATATCGATAAATTCTCCACGGCCAGCATCATCACGCGCCTCACCACCGACATCACCAACGTGCAGAACGCCTACCAGATGCTCGTCCGGCTGGCGGTGCGCGCGCCGCTCATGATTCTGTTCGCCATGATCTTTTCTTTCCGCATCGACCGGAACCTCTCGCTGATCTTCCTGGCGGCGATTCCGGTGCTCGGCTTCGGGCTGATGTGGATCGCCACCAACGTGCACCCCATCTTCGTCCGGGTGTTCCGCACCTACGACCGGCTCAACAGCGTGATTCAGGAAAACCTGCGCGGCATCCGCGTGGTGAAATCCTACACGCGCGAGGAACACGAAGAAGCCAAATTCGCGGAAATCTCCCAGCGCATCTACGACGATTTCGTCAAGGCCGAAAAGCGGCTGGCGTTCAACATGCCGCTCATGCAGCTGTGCCTCTACGCCACGCTGCTGCTGCTCTCGTTCTTCGGCGCGAGGGAGATCGTGGCGAGCGGCAACAACCCCGCCGCCGGCCTTTCCACCGGCGACCTCATGGGGCTTGTAACCTACGCTTTGCAGATTCTGATGAGCCTGATGATGCTTTCCATGGTGTTCGTCATGATCATCATCTCCCGCGCCTCCGCCGAGCGCATCGTGGCCGTGCTCGACGAGCGCAGCGACCTGCAAAGCGGCGAGCGGGCTTTGAAAGAGGTACGGGACGGCTCCGTCGCGTTCGAGCACGTCACCTTCCGCTATGCGCGCAAGGCCGATAAACCGGTGCTGCGGGATATCTGCCTTTCCATCGGGCCCGGCGAAACGGTGGGCATCCTCGGGGGCACCGGCTCCTCGAAATCCAGCCTCGTGCAGCTCATTGCGCGCCTCTACGACGCGACGGAGGGGCGTGTCGCCGTGGGCGGCGAGGACGTTCGGGATTACGATCTCGACGCGCTGCGCAACCAGGTGGCGATGGTGCTGCAGAAAAACGTGCTGTTTTCGGGCACCATCAAAGAGAACCTGCGCTGGGGCAGCGAACACGCCTCCGACGAAGAGCTCCGGCGCGCCTGCGTCCTCGCGCAGGCCGACGGCTTTATCGAGGAGTTCCCGAAAGGGTACGACACCTACATCGAGCAGGGCGGCGCCAACGTTTCCGGCGGGCAGAAGCAGCGGCTCTGCATCGCGCGGGCGCTGCTCAAAAAGCCGAAGATCCTCATTCTCGACGATTCCACCAGCGCGGTGGACACCAAAACCGACGAACTGATCCGCAAAGCGCTGCGCGAGGAGATTCCGAACACCACCAAGATCATCATCGCGCAGCGCGTCGCCTCCGTGCAGGACGCCGACAAGATCGTGGTGATGGACGACGGCGCGGTGGACGCGGTAGGTTCCCACGAGGAGCTTCTGCGCACCTGCGCTATCTATCGGGAAGTATACGAATCCCAGAACCGAGGGAGTGTTGTCCATGCCTGAACAGGGAAGGCGCAAAAACGCGCGCGGCGGACGTCGGTTCAAGCCCGGCACCATCGGCCGCCTGTTTTCCTACTTATCCGCCTATAAGCTCCAGCTTTTCTTCGTCGTTTTCTGCATCCTGCTCAGCGCCGCCGTGAGCGCGGCCTCCTCGCTGTTTTTGCAGATTCTCATCGACCGCTATATTACGCCGCTGCTCGGGAAGGCACACCCGGTGTTCACCGGCTTGTTCCAGGCGCTCACCCTGATGGGCGTGCTGTATCTTTCCGGCGTGCTTGCCACCTGGGGCTACAACCGCCTGATGGTGAATGTGGAGCAGGGCACGCTCAAGCGCATCCGCGACGAAATGTTCCGCCATATGCAGACGCTGCCCATCCGCTATTTCGACACCCACACGCACGGCGATGTGATGAGCTACTACACCAACGACACGGACACCCTGCGCCAGGCCATTTCGCAAAGCCTGCCCCAGCTCTTCTCTTCCGCCGTCACCATGCTGGCGGTGTTCTTCTCCATGCTCTATCTGAGCATCTGGCTCACCGTCTTCGTGCTGCTGTTCGTGGTGCTGCTGCTTCTCGTCATCCGGAGCCTGGTCGGCCGCAGCAGCATTTTCTTCATCCGCCAGCAGGAATCGCTCGGCGATGTGGACGGCTACATTGAGGAAATGGTGAACGGGCAGAAGGTCATTAAGGTTTTCTGCCACGAGGAGAAGACGAAAGAGGAATTCGACAGCAAAAACGAGCAGCTCTACCAGGCCGCCGCCACGGCGAGCACCTATGGCAACATCATGATGCCCGTGGTGGGAAACATGGGCTACCTGCTCTACGTGCTGCTGGCCATCGTGGGCGGCGCGGCGGCCATCGCCGGCATCCCGGATGTGGGCCTCACCGGCGTTCACGCGCTCACCATCGGCACCATTGTCTCATTCCTCACGCTCTCGCGCGGCTTCGTCAACCCCATCGGGCAGATCTCCATGCAGTTCAACATGGTGATCATGGCGCTGGCCGGCGCTTCCCGCATTTTCGACCTGCTCGACGAGGAAAGCGAGCAGGATTCCGGTTACGTGACGCTGGTGAACGCGAAAACGGTGAACGGCGAGCTGACCGAATGTGCGGAGCGCACCGACGTGTGGGCCTGGAAACATCCGCACGGCGACGGCAGCGTTACCTATACCCCGCTACGCGGCGATATCCGCCTGCTCGATGTGGATTTCGGCTACGACCCGGATAAAACCGTGCTGCATAACGTTTCGGTCTATGCCGAACCGGGGCAGAAGGTCGCTTTTGTGGGCGCCACGGGCGCGGGCAAAACCACCATCACCAACCTCATCAACCGTTTCTACGATATTGCCGACGGAAAAATCCGCTACGACGGCATCAACGTGGATAAAATCAAGAAAGGCGACCTGCGGCGCTCGCTGGGCATCGTGCTGCAGGACGTCAACCTCTTTACCGGAACGGTGATGGAAAATATCCGCTACGGCAAGCTCGACGCCACGGACGACGAATGCATCGCCGCGGCAAAGCTCGCGGGCGCCGACGGGTTCATCCGCATGCTGCCGCAGGGCTACGACACCGTGCTGGAGGGCGACGGCAGCGGCCTTTCGCAGGGGCAGCGGCAGCTCATTTCCATTGCGCGCGCGGCCGTGGCCGACCCGCCCGTGATGATTCTCGACGAGGCCACCTCTTCGATTGATACGCGCACCGAGGCCATTGTGCAAAAGGGCATGGACGCGCTGATGAAAGGCCGCACCGTGTTTGTGATCGCGCACAGGCTTTCCACCGTGCAGGACGCCGATATCATCATGGTGCTCGAGCACGGACGCATCATCGAGCGCGGCAGCCACGAGGCTCTGATCGCCCAAAAGGGCAAGTATTATCAGCTCTACACCGGCGCGTTCGAGCTGGAATAATTCGTTTTCGACGCCTGCGTGAATGGATTCTTACTGCGGGCGCCAAAAAGCCGGGTATAGCGGGCAAAAACCCCGCAAAT
>JAEWAU010000085.1 GCA_023391535.1 Bacillota bacterium
CCCAATTTAACAGATAAAACCCCCACCCCGGGTGACCAGGCTGCTCAAATTGGCGCCCGGTTCATAATTGGAATTGCTGAAGGCCACCGCCTCTGCACGGAACGCAGTGCGGCCGAATGCCGAATTCAGGCATTGGGCCGAAGTTCGCGGCATAGAAATAGGATGACGGAATCCATTCCGCTTTATAATCCTGGCGGGAAGGCTTCCGCACATTTGGCAGAGTGCGAGAAAAGGAAGAAGAGGGGATTGCCGTGCGAAGCGAATCGTCCGTGAAGGAAACGGGCAGGTTCAGCCGGGCCTTGATGCCTTTGGCGGTGGGATTGCTGACCGGATTGCTGGTAAGTCTTGCGGTGCTGCTGGTCTTCTCGGCGGTGATGACGGTGCGCGACGTGCCGCAGGCGGCCGTTTCCACCTTTACGGCTGTGGCGGTCGCCGTCGGGTGCTTCTTCGGGGCGTTCGCGGCCGCAAAGCTGCGCGCGCGCAGCGGCCTGCTCACCGGGGCGGTCACCGGCATAGTCCTGTATCTGCTCCTGTTGCTGATCGGCACGGCCTTTCAGCACATGTCCCCCGCGGCGCCCATCCTGATCAAATTCGGCGTTGCGCTGCTGGCGGGCGGCATCGGCGGGGTGGCGGGCGTCAATTTCGGGAAAAGGCGCTGATACGATTCTCCAATAAACGTGTGGATAAAATCCGCGCCAAAACCCTCACCCATATAGGAAGAGATTTTGCCGCGGATTTTCCTCTGTACGCGTTCGCACCGTGCGCGTTCGCACGCATGTTCAATCGGAGAAAAGCAGATCGCTTTTTCAAGGAACGTTTCTATTTGAAAACCGGGCTCGGATGTGCTATAATGCACCTACAGCATTTCCGGTTTGTTGGAGAAATGCGTTTCGGGATGTCCGGCCGAATCGGGTGAAACGGCCGGGCAGAACGGAACGCGGTTCTACCTGAAGCGGAATGGCCGCAGGTCCGCCGGGCTTTGCTTTGCGGACGGGCAACAACGAAAGGAACGGATTACCATGAAACACGTAAAAACGTTAAATCAGCGCAATCTTCAGGCGACCGCGGCGAAGGGCGGCTGCGGCGAATGCCAGGCTTCCTGCCAGTCGGCCTGCAAGACCTCTTGCACCGTTGCCAACCAGAAGTGCGAGAAGCAATAATTTCGGGCTGGTACGTATGCGCGGAGCAGTATTCAGGGGCGTTTCTGCGTCCCTGAATTTTTGCGCTTTTCTGCGCGCGGCGCTGTGCTCCCGTGGGGCGGAGCGCCGGCTGCGGTTTTAACGAAAGATCAAAAAAGAAAAACACAGGAATACATAAGGAGCGCGGGCATGTTACATCGCTTTTCACAAAACGGATACAATCTGGCGCTGGACGTGAGCAGCGGCGCCGTCCATGTGCTGGACGAGCTTTCCTACCGGCTTAGCGCGTTTGCAAGCGAAGCCATGCCGGAAGAACCGCCCGCGGAGGCTCTGCGGCAGCTTGCGTCCGATTACGCCGAAAGCGAGATCCGGGAAGCTTGGGGCGAGCTGCGCGGGCTCCAGGAGCAGGGCGTTTTCTGCTCGCCGGACCGCGATGCCGATTACGCCGAAACCATCGGCGCGGCCAGCGCAGACGCGCCGGTAAAATCCATGTGCCTCAACGTGGCGCACGATTGCAACCTCCGCTGTCGCTACTGCTTCGCCTCCACCGGCGATTTCGGCGGCGGGCGCAAGCTGATGCCGTTCGAGGTGGGGCGTGCGGCGCTCGATTTCCTCATCGCCAATTCCGGAAAGCGCCGCAATCTCGAGGTCGATTTCTTCGGCGGCGAGCCGCTGATGAACTTCGACGTCGTGCGACAGATCGTCGCGTACGGGCGGGAGCAGGAAAAAGCGCATGGAAAGCACTTCCGCTTTACAATTACGACCAACGGCGTTTTGCTCGACGATGAGAAGATCGACTACATCAACCGCGAAATGCACAACGCCGTTCTCTCCATCGACGGCCGGCGCGACATCAACGACGCGATGCGCCCCCATGCGGACGGGCGCGGAAGCTACGACGAAATCCTTCCGCGCTATCAAAAGCTGGTGGCGGGCCGCGCGGGCGAATATTACGTGCGCGGCACCTACACAAACCGCAATCTCGATTTTACCGCCGACGTGCTTCACCTGGCGGACGCGGGCTTCGATCAGATCTCCATGGAGCCGGTTGTGAGCGGGGAGGATTCCCCCTATGCGCTGCGCGAAACGGACCTGCCCCGCATTTTTGAAGAGTACGAAACGCTGGCGAAAGCGTTTCTGGAGCGCAAAAAGGCGGGGAAGGGGTTCAACTTCTTCCACTTCATGCTCGATCTGGACGGCGGGCCCTGCATCGTCAAGCTGCTGCGCGGGTGCGGGTGCGGCAACGAATATGTGGCCGTCACGCCGGAAGGGGATATCTACCCCTGCCACCAGTTTGTGGGCAAGCCCGAGATGCTCATGGGAAACGTCCTTACGCAGAAGGGGCCGTTCCGCAATGAGATGAAAGCCTCGTTTTCCCGGGCGAACATCTTTACCAAGCACGGCTGCACGGAGTGCTGGGCGCGGTATTTCTGCAGCGGAGGCTGCAACGCGAACAACTACCAGTACTGCGGCGATATGCTCGAGCCGCTCCCGATTTCCTGCGAGCTGGAGCGGAAACGGCTGGAATGCGCGCTGATGATCAAGGCCGCGCTGGCCGACGGGCCGGAGCCGGATGCGGATCTCCGGGAAAAGCGCGGGTAAAGCCGCTCCCGCCGGATGCTCGGCGGAATCGGAGCCCGCGCCGCTTCTTAAAGCCGCGCGCCCTGCCGGATGCCGGGCCGCGCGGTTTTTTCACTCTTTCCTGCGATAAGAACGCGAAATGATTTTTGTTTAAATTGCACAAGGATTGAAAAAATCATCACCGTATATTGAAGGAAAACGCGAAAAGAAGTATGATAAAAAAGTTCCCGCGTGCGGCGATTCATAGAGCGGGTTTCCCTTGCATAGGATGGGAGCGGAAAAGCTTCTGAACATGCTGCAAAGGAGGCCAAGCCCTTGGAACGGTATCGGATGCACGCCGGGGAAGCGCCCGGCCGAAGAACTCCCGCGGGGAAGCCGAAGGCGGAAAGGCCCGCCCCGGGCCGCGCGCTGCGGCGCCAGTACGGCGGGCTGATGGCATTGCTTCTGGCGGGCGCCGCATTCGGCGCCGCATACGGCGGCGTTTTCAGCGCCGGCACGGCGGGCCGGGGATTCTTTCTGCAGAGTATTCTGACGGCCGACGCGGCTTCTATGGGTTTTTTCCGCCTTTCGGCCGTATCGTTTTTCCCCGTCGCCCTGCTTTTGTGCGCCGGCTGCCTGTTCGGCTTCTGCGCGGTGGGCCTGCCGTTTGAAATCGCTCTTCCGGCGCTGCTGGGAGGGTATATCGGCGTCGGCATGTCGGGGATATACCGCGCGTACGGTGCGAAAGGGTTGGGCATCTGCGCCGTTTTTTTGCTGCCGCAGGCGGTTTTGTCCGCGCTTTCGATTCTGGCGGCGTCCCGGGAAGGCATCCGCTTTTCCGCGTCCGTCGGGGCTGCGGTCTTTCACGCGGGGCCTGCGCCTTCCATTGAGCAGGTGCGGGCGTTCTGCGTAAAATACGCCGTCTGTTTTGCCATTGTGGCCGCGGCGTCCGGCGTGCAGGCCGCTTCCGTAATGCTGTTTGCCAAACTGTTTTTTGCCGCATAAGCCCCTTGCGGGAAACGCGTATCCTCCGGAAGAGCGGTGTCCGGAGTCGGAAAGGAAATGAGTCGAACGTGCAGGAGCATCTGGATGGGTTTGTCAGCTATCTGAAAGACCGGAAGTCCGCGTCCGAAAACACCGTATCGGCATACCGGAGGGACGTTGCGCAGTTCCTCGAATACCTCTGCGCCATAGGAGTGGAGGAACCCGACCGGGCGGACGGCGATGTTCTGAACGGCTACACGGCGGGCCTGCGCGAAAAAGGGCGCTCGGAATCCACCGTTTCGCGCTCGGTTGCCTCCATCCGGAGTTATTACCGCTATCTGATCCTGCAGGGGGAATCGCGGGATAACCCCGCGGCCGGCGTCAAGCTGAGCCACGAGGAAAAGCATTTGCCGGAGATTTTGACAAACGACGAGGTGGACTTGCTGCTCCGCCAGCCCGACTGCGTGGATTTTAAGGGATTTCGCGATAAGGCCATGCTGGAGGTGCTTTACGCCACCGGAATCCGCGTTTCGGAGTTGGTGGCGCTCAACGTGCCGGATATCAATTTGGAGCTGGGCATTCTCACCTGCCATTGCGACGACAAAAACCGCGTCGTCCCCGTGTACGCCGAAGCGGTGGAAGCCGTGGAGGATTACCTGCGGGAAGCGTCCGGCTATATCGGGGACGGGAACGGCGCGTTGTTCGTGAATTTCAGCGGAGGCCGGCTGACGCGCCAGGGCTTCTGGAAGATCATTAAACAGTACGCCGAAAAGGCCGATATCCGAAAATGCATCACGCCGCATACGCTGCGGCACTCGTTTGCCGCCCATCTGCTCGAAAACGGAGCCGATCTCAAATCCATTCAGGAAATGCTCGGGCACGCGGATATCTCTTCGACCACGGTGTACGCGCGCATCGTGCGCAGCCGCTACCGCGAAGTATACGATAAATGCCACCCGCGCGCCTGAAAACCGGTTCCGGCGCGCCGCAATTTGTGGTATACTAAAGTTAAAAGTGCGGGCGCGGCAGGGGCTGCCCGCGTGAATCCGGGGGAAGCGATTCCGCCCGCTAAAAACAAGCGAGGGTTTTATGGCTGGATTTTTAGGTTTTGGAAACTACGATAAGCCGGGGAAGGGCGTCGGCAAGGACGAACCGCAGAAGCACGCTTTTTTTTACTTTTTTGAACTGTATTTCCGCAAGTTCTGGAAGATCATCGAGGCGAACCTCCTCTTTTTCGTTTTCTGCCTGCCTTTTCTGGTGCTGAGCTTTTTGTTGCTCATCGGGTTTGGCAAAAATCCGGGGGCTTCCTATCTCGCTTTTCTGCCGCTGATCGGGATTGCGGTCGTCGTTCCCGGCTTTACCTTTCTGATGCGCAACTTTGTTCGGGAAGAGTCCGTCTTCCTCTGGTCGGATTTTATCGATACCATTCGTAAAAACTGGAAGCAGGCGCTTGCCGTAGGGGTGGTGGATTACGTCGCCTATTTTGTGCTGAGCGTGGCGATCCGTTTCTATTCGCAGCAGGTAAAAACCAACAGCCTTTCGATGATTCCGCTGATTTTATGCCTGATGGTAGCGATGCTGCTGATCTTCATGCAGTATTATCTGTTCCCGATGCTCATCACCTTTACGCTGACGACACGGCAGCTTTTCAAAAACGCGCTGCTGTTTTCGGTTGCCGGGCTGCTGCGGAACCTGTTTCTCACCATTCTGATCGGTCTTCTGGCGCTGGCTAATTATATCGTTTGGCCGCTGCTGTTCCTGATTCCATTCCTTGGGCTTGGAACCGTCGGATTTTTGATTCTCTTTACGGTATGGCCCAAAATTGAGAACCTCATGATTCCCAAACCTGAGGAGGGCGAGCAGGAACAGGACGACGACGAGTCGATTTTCGAAGATAAAGGCCGGCAATAAGAGCAGGCCATAAAACAGAAAAGAAGCGGGCGATGGGGAAGA
>JAEWAU010000123.1 GCA_023391535.1 Bacillota bacterium
GGTATTCAAAAACGCATCTTTATGCTTTTTGCAATACCCCCTTTTCCATGCTTTCTGCCCATTGACTTTTATAATTTATCATGGTAAAATGATACTACGATGAATCAACGGCGCCTGTTTCTCACAAGGCGGCCGGGAGCGTTTGAAAAGCACGCACTTCCTTGGTATACTGGTACATAGAGGCAAAAAAACACGCGCTTTGCCCGGATTTCATCGGAGGTAAGCGTACGTTCGAAGGGGAATGGTATGGGAAGTTACGGCAGCATGGTTCCCGAGGGAATGGGCGACAAACTGTTCCGTGAAAGCGAGGCGCTGCGCGACACCCAGCAGGGGCTGGCGCGGCTGTTCAAAAGCCGCGGATTCAGCGAGGTGGTTACCCCTTCGCTGGAATTTTACGACGTATTCGGCGGCACCGAAACGGCGATGCCGCAGGAAATGATGTATAAGCTCATCGACGCCAAAGGGCGTATCCTCGTGCTGCGGCCGGATAATACGATGCCCGTGGTACGCGTGGCCGCCACCAAGTTGCGGGAATATCAGCCGCCGCTGCGCCTGTTCTATAACCAGAACGTGTTCCGCGTCACGCCGTCCTTTTCCGGCCGGCGCGACGAAATCCATCAGTGCGGCGTGGAGCTTCTGGGGGCGCAGGGCATCCGGGCCGACCTCGAAGTCATCCTCACGGCAATGGACGCGCTGCGCAGCGTGGCCGGGGAATTCCGGTTCGAACTCGGAAACGTCGCCTTTTTCAAAGCGATCGTCGAGGATCTTCCGTGCGGTGCGGAGGAAAAGGAAAACCTGCGCCGGTATGTGGAAACGAAAAATTACGCGGCGCTCACCGAGGCGCTGGAGGGCAGCGCCGCCGCAAACCCCGCCAGCCGCGCGCTCATCGAGCTGCCGCGTCTGTTCGGCGGTTCGGAGGTCATCAGGGCCGCGCGCGCCGTCGCTCCGAACGAAGCCGCCGTTTCGAGCTTGGATTACCTCAGCGAGCTGTATTCCATGCTCTGCGGTATGGGCTTTGAAAAAACGGTGATGCTCGATCTCGGGCTCGTGCAGCAAATCCACTATTACACCGGCCTCGTGTTCCGCGGCTACCTGAAGGGCTCCGGCGAGCCGGTGCTTTCGGGCGGGCGGTACGACCGTCTGTTCGGGCGGTTCGGGGCCGATATGGCGGCCTGCGGCTTCGGTGTGAACGCGGACGCCGTATCGTCGCTGAGCGCGGAAAGCGCCAGGCCCAACCGGCCGGACGTTCTGCTTTTTTATGAGCTGCCCTTCCTCCGGCAGGCCTACGCGCGCCTGAACGAGCTGACGGAAGCGGGGCTTACGTGCGAGCTGTGCGCGTTCGGCACGCTGGAGGAGGCGGAGCGGTACGCGCGCCGCAAAGGCATTCCGCGCATAGACTGCGTGGCCGGAGAAATCCGCGTCCTTTCGGTGGCCGCAGAGCCGGAAGCCGGGTACTGAAAGGCGGGGCGGCAATCCGCGCCCGCGAAGGGATGGGGTTCGTTTTGGAAGAAACGCTGCGCATCGCCCTCACGAAGGGGCGGCTGGAACATGATACGATCGGGCTTTTCGAGCGGACGGGCTTTGACTGCACGGCTCTGCGCGAAAAAGGGCGGAAGCTGATTCTGCCCGTGCCGGAGGAGAATCTCGAAATCGTCCTCGCCAAGGCGGCGGACGTGATCACCTATGTGGAGCACGGCGTGTGCGATATAGGCATCGTCGGAAAAGATACCATCATGGAAAACGGACATAGCTTTTACGAGGTGCTCGACCTCGGCTTCGGGCGGTGCCGCTTCGCGCTGGCCGGTCCGCGGGGCAGGGATTTCTACGCTGGCTACCAGGCCAAGTGCATCGCAACCAAGTACCCGCGGGTGGCGCGCGCCTTTTTCGAGCGCAAGGGTATGGACGTGGAGATTATCCGCATCGAGGGCTCCGTGGAGCTCGCGCCGCTGCTGGGCCTTTCGGACGCCATCGTGGACATTGTGGAGACGGGCACGACGCTTCGCGAAAACGGGCTCGAGATCATCGAGGAAATCTGCCCCATCTCCGCGCGGATGATCGTGAACATCGCGGGCATGAAACTCAAGAAAGAACGCATCGACCGGCTGCTGGCGCGGCTGGAGCAGGCAAAGGGGGATGCCCGATGAAGGTGATTGTTGCAAACGGCCAAAGCGAACGCTGCGCGCTCGCAGCCATGCGGGCGCGCAGCGCCGAGCTTGGAAACGACGTTCTGCGCGCCGCGCAGGGAATCGTGGAGGACGTGCGCGCCCGCGGGGACGCGGCGGTGCGCGACTATACGGAGCGGTTCGACGGCGTGCGGCAGGAAACGTTCGAACTGACGCCGGAGCAGATCGACGCCGCCTGCGCCGGGGTTTCGGAGAAAGTTACCGGCGCGCTGCGGCGGGCGGCCGCGAATATCCGGCGCTTCCACGAGCGGCAGAAGCAGCAGAGCTTCCTCGACGCGCAGCCAAACGGCGTGATGCTGGGGATGCGCGTGCGCGCGCTCCGGCGCGTGGGGCTTTATGTGCCCGGCGGGCGCGCGGCGTATCCTTCTTCCGTGCTGATGAACGCCATCCCCGCGCAGGTGGCGGGCGTATCGGAGCTTGTGATGGTTACGCCGCCCTCGAAGGACGGCTCCGTAAACCCGAACGTGCTTGCGGCGGCGCGCCTGGCGGGCGTATCGCGCGTGTTCGCCGCGGGCGGCGCACAGGCGGTGGCGGCCCTCGCCTACGGCACCGAAAGCATTCCGCGCGTGGATAAGATCGTGGGCCCGGGAAACGCCTATGTGGCGGCGGCCAAGCGCCTTGTGTACGGCGCCGTGGATATCGACATGATCGCCGGGCCGAGCGAAATCCTGATTGTGGCGGATCAAACGGCGGAGCCGAAATTTCTGGCGGCGGACCTGATGTCTCAGGCCGAGCACGACCCGATGGCGAGCGCTATCCTGCTCACCACCTCCAAAACCGTGGCAAACGCCGCGGCGGCGGAACTGGAACGCCAGATGGCGGGGCTTTCGCGGCGCGATACCATCGCGCGCTCCCTCGAATCGTTTGGGGCTATCATCGTGTGCGAAAGCCTCGGCGCATGCGTGGAGATTGCAAACGAGATTGCGCCCGAACATCTCGAACTGATGGTGGAAAACCCGATGGCCTGGCTCGGACGCGTGGAGAATGCGGGCTCTGTGTTCCTCGGCAAATATTCCCCCGAACCGCTCGGCGATTATTACGCGGGGCCGAACCATGTGCTGCCCACCGGCGGCACCGCGCGGTTCTTTTCCCCGCTTTCGGTGGACGATTTCATCAAAAAATCGAGCTTTACCTGTTTTACCAAAGAGGCGCTTCGCGAGGGCCGCGCGGATATTGTCGCGCTCGCGAACGCGGAGGGCCTTACGGCGCACGCGAATTCCGTTTCCGTGCGTTTCGAGGATGAAAACGGCGAACAATAACCGGGAGGTTGCCGTCCTATGGAAAATTCCGCAGAATCGTTCAGCCCCTATCTCAGCGAAAAGCTCCGGGAAGCAAAGCCCTACGATCCCGGGCTCAACACGGCCCGCATCCATCTCGATGCCAACGAAAGCTGCATGGAGCTTACCGATGCGATGAAAAAGAAGATTGCGGATGCGATGCTGGAACTGCATTTCAACCGCTATCCGGACGCGCTGGCCACGGAGGTCTGCGAACGGTTCGGCCTGCGCTACCGCGTGCCGCCCCGCTTCGTAACGGCGGGCAACGGCTCGGACGAGCTGCTTGCTTTGCTGTTCGGCGCCGTATGCTCCAAAGGGGATAAGGTTCTGCTCACGGAGCCGGATTTCTCCATGTACCGTGTCTACTGCAAAACGTACGAATGTGAACCGGTGATCGTAGCCAAAAACAGCGCGTTTTGTTTTGACCCCGACGAGCTGATCGAAACGGCGAATTCCGAGCGCGTGCGGCTGATTCTGTTTTCCAACCCCTGCAATCCCACGGGGCAGGGAATCCCGCGCGAGGACGTTTTGCGCATCGTGGAAAAATCCAACTGCCTGGTGGCCGTGGACGAGGCCTATATGGATTTCTGGGATCAATCGGTTCTGGAGGCGGCCACCGCGGCGCCCAACCTGATCGTGCTGCGCACGGCGTCCAAAATCGGCTTTGCCGCAGGAAGGCTCGGTTTCGCCGTCGCCAATTCCCAGATCACCGATTGCCTGCGCGCGGTAAAATCGCCCTATAACATCAATGCGCTCACGCAGGCGGCCGCGTGCGTCTTTTTCGGGGAGCCCGGCTATCTGGACGGCGCGGTGGACGCCATCCGCCGCTCGCGCGACCGGCTGCTGCGCGCGCTCAGGGAACTCGAGCAGGCCCATCCCAAAGCCCTGCGCGTTTACGAGACGCACACGAACTTCGTGCTTTGCCGCGTAACAGACCCGGCCGCGGTGTACGAGGCGCTTCTGGCGTTCGGCATCTCGGTGCGCCACGTGGCCGGGTGCCTGCGCATAACGGCGGGCACGGCGGAGGAAAACCGGGAGCTTGTTTCCAAGCTCGGAAAAATTCTGGAAGCCGGGGAAGAACTGCCGGAATAAGCGCGGAAGGCGCGTCGGCGGAAAGCAAAGCGAAAGCAAAAAGGAGGAAAACCGTTGTGCGGAACGCGACCGTAACAAGAAAGACGCTGGAAACGGATATCTCCGCCAGCCTCACGCTCGGTGGGGGCGGCTGCGATGTTTCCACAGGAATCGGATTTTTCGATCACATGCTCACGGCGCTCGTCGTGCACGCCGGGTTCAGCCTTACGCTGCGTGCCGTGGGCGATCTGGAAGTGGACGGGCACCACACGGTGGAGGATACGGGCATCGTGCTCGGGCAGGCGTTCGCGCAGGCGCTGGGCGAACGTTCCGGCATCGCGCGCTACGGCAGCTTTTTCATCCCCATGGACGAAGCTCTGGCCTTCTGCTCCGTGGATGTGAGCGGCCGACCCTATCTCGTGTTCGACGACCCGTTCGGGGACGTTTCCATCGGCGCGTTCGACGCCTGCCTGGTGGAGGAATTCCTGCGCGCTTTCGCCATGAACGCGAAGATCACGCTGCACGCGCGCGTGCTCTACGGCAAAAACGCCCACCATATGGCCGAAGCCGTTTTCAAGGCGCTCGGGCACGCGCTCCGCGCGGCAAGCGAGCTCACCGGCGGGCCGGTACTATCGACGAAGGGTGTGCTCTGAATGATCGCCATCATCGATTACAATGCCGGCAACCTGTTCAGCGTGAAAAACGCGCTGGATTACATCGGGGAGCCGTGCGTTGTGACAAACGACGCCGCCGAGCTCGAAAAGGCGGACGCTCTGATCCTGCCCGGCGTGGGCGCGTTCCCGGCGGCCATGCGGCAGCTCGGACAAACCGGTTTGCCGGATATCCTGCGCGCCCAGATTCAAAAGAAGCCGCTTCTCGGCATCTGCCTTGGGATGCAGATACTGTTCGAGCGCAGCTTTGAGTTCGAGCCGTACGCCGGCCTCGGCTTTATTTCCGGGGAAATCCGCCGGATACCTGAAACGGGGCTCAAAATTCCGCACATGGGCTGGAACGCGCTGCGCTTTCTTACGCCATCCCCTCTGCTCGAGGGCGTGCCCGAAGGCAGCTATTTCTATTTTGTGCATTCCTATATGGCCTTTACGGCGGACGCCAACGTCTCCGCGTACGCGGAATACGGCACGCGCGTAACGGCGATGGTCTGGGACGGCGGCAACGTGTTCGGCTCCCAGTGCCATCCGGAAAAAAGCGGCGAGCCGGGGCTTACGGTGCTGCGCAACTTCGGGAGGCTTTCCAGATGATCGTTCTGCCCGCAATCGATATCAAAAACGGGCGCTGCGTCCGCCTGGTCCGGGGCGATTTCGTCACGGCGCATCAGGTGGCGGCGAACGCATTGCAAACGGCAGCGGGTTTCCGCGCCGCCGGGGCTTCCTGGCTGCACATGGTGGACCTCGACGGCGCAAAAACCGGAACGCGCGAAAACCGCGCGCTTATCCTTCGGGTGGCCGCGCAAAGCGGCCTGCGCGTGGAGGTGGGCGGCGGCATCCGCAGCATGGAGGATATCCGGGACTATCTCGAGCACGGCGCCGCCCGCGTCGTGCTCGGCTCCGCCGCGCTGGAAACTTCGGGCCTAGCGCGGGAGGCGGCGGCGCGGTTCGGAGTGCGCGTCGCCGTGGGCGTGGACGCGCGGGACGGCATGGTGGCCACGCAGGGCTGGCTCCATGTTTCCTCCGTTTCGTATCTCGAGTTCGCGCGCAGGATGGAACAGGATGGCGTCGGCACGCTGATCTTTACGGACATCGGGCGCGACGGGACGCTTTCCGGGCCGAATCTGGAACAGCTCCGGGCGCTTGCGGGCGCGGTTTCGTGCAATATCATCGCAAGCGGCGGCATCCGCAACCCGGAGAATATTCAGGGGCTGCAAGGCATGGGGCTTTACGGCGTCATCTGCGGCAAATCCCTATACAGCGGCACGCTCGACCTTGGGCAGGCAATCTCCCTTGCGGGGCCGCAAAACTGAAACGATGCTCTGCGCGCAGGGCTTCCGCCGCGTTGGAGAAGGGGAACGGATATGAAAGGCAAAACGAGAAACGGGTTGGCAAGGCGCATCATTCCCTGCCTGGATGTAGATCAAGGCCGGGTTGTAAAGGGAATCAACTTTATAGATATTCAGGATGTGGGGGACCCCGTGGAATGCGCGGCCCTTTACAACCGGCAGGGCGCGGACGAAATCACGTTTCTGGATATCACCGCCACGAGCGGCGGGCGTGATACGATGGCGGATGTGGTGCGCCGCACCGCCAGAAAGGTATTTGTCCCGCTCACGGTGGGCGGCGGCATCCGCACGCTCGAAGATTTCCGCCAGATTCTGCGCGCGGGGGCGGATAAGGTTTCGGTGAATTCGGCCGCGGTGCGCGATAAGGAGCTGATCTCCAGAGCCGCAGATCAGTTCGGCAGCCAGTGCGTGGTGGTGGCCATCGACGCGCGGCGCGCTCCGCAGGGCGGCTTCACCGTCGTAATCAACGGCGGGCGCATCGATACGGGGCTCGATGCGCTCGAGTGGGCCAAGGAGGCGGAGCGCTTGGGCTGCGGTGAGATCCTGCTCACCTCCATGGATGCGGACGGCACGAAAAACGGCTTTGATACAGAGCTGACCGACGCCGTCTGCCGGGAAGTCAATATTCCCGTCATCGCGTCCGGCGGCTGTGGCAAGCTTGCGGATTTCGCGGATGTGTTCGAGCGAACGGGCGCTGACGCGGCGCTGGCCGCCTCACTGTTCCATTACCGCGAGCTTACCATCGGGCAGGTCAAGGACTATTTAAAACAGCACGGTATCCCGGTGCGGGAACCGGCCGCGTAATCTGCCGGCGCACGGAACCGATTTGAGAACCGAAGGTGAAGAATACGGAACTTTCGAAATACTTTGAAAAGGCCCCGCTCATCCCCGCCGTGGTGCAGGAGACGGGTACCGGCGAGGTGCTCATGCTCGCCTATATGAATGAGGAATCGCTGCGCCGCACGCTTGAAACCGGCACTACCTGGTTTTACAGCCGTTCGCGCCAAAAGCTGTGGCACAAGGGCGAAACCTCCGGGCATGTGCAGCGGGTGCTGCGCGTTACGGCGGATTGCGATTTGGATACGCTGCTGGTGGAAGTGGAGCAGACCGGGCCGGCCTGCCACACCGGAAACAAAACCTGCTTTTTTAACACGGTTAAGGACTTTTCAAAAGACAATCCTGCTGTAATGTGATAATACTTTACAGATATTAAAGGCCGGATGCGGCAAAATGCGGAACATGCAAAGGAGAAATACGGATGGACGACGTAATACAGGGCCTTTACGAGGTCGTGCTGAGCCGAAAGGAGCAGCCGGCGGAGAATTCCTATACCTGCTATCTGTTTGAAAAAGGGCTGGACAAAATATTGAAGAAAGTGGGGGAGGAAGCCTCCGAGGTCATCATCGCGGCCAAGAACGGCCGCAACGAGGATACGGTGAACGAAATAGGCGATCTTCTCTATCATCTGCTGGTACTCATGGCGCAGCAGGGAATCCGGCCGGAGGACCTACTCGCGGTTCTGGAAGAGCGCCGGAAAAAATCGGGAAATCTCAAGGCACAGCACCAGTCCGATAAGTTCAGCTAAGGGTGCACCTTTTTTTCTACGGCAAATATGTGCACGCGCGCTTTCCATACGGGGCCGCGTGACCGGTCACATAGTTGGCTCCGAAAATCAAATCGAAGCGCTCAAAAGGCGGGACTTCACGGCCATGCGGCCGGAAAGTCCCGCCTTTTTTTCGGCTTTTTCCGAAAAAGCCGTCCAGGGAGCAAAGCTTCGCTTTGGTTCTATTCGCGGCGGGCACCCCATATGCTTGTAGTGGACATCCCTCACGTGCGGTTTTCCCGAAGAGAAAAACCGCGCAGGATGCTCCACAGCCGTTTTCAAAGGAACTGCCGGAAAAGAGAGGATGTCGCATGGATGCTATGACCGCCGCTCTGCGTTTTGACGAGGCGGCTTCCAACCTGGGTTCGATCAGCGGATGCTTCCGCCTGCCTGTTTCGGTGCGCTCCCGCGCGCAGGAAATCCGCCTGCGCGTGGGTAAGCCGGTGGCCCTTTCCCTGCCGGAAGGCGTATGCTTTCTTTCCCGGCGCGGGGAAACCGCCGCGCGGCCTGTTGGGGACATGCTCTGCCCCACGCGCGCCCAGATGGAGGAGGCGTTCCGCATTCTATGCGATTGCTCCGTTCATTCGCACCAGCGCGAAATCCGCAGCGGTTTTCTGACCCTGCGCGGCGGGCACCGCGCGGGGCTTTCCGGGACGGCCGTGCAGGACGATGCCGGAAACATCCTGAACCTGCGCGAAATATCGTCGGTCAACCTGCGTGTCGCCCGGGATATCGAGGGAGCGGCGGACCCTGTTGCGGCGGCACTGTTCCGGGGCGGCCAAGCCGCCGGAACACTTTTGTTCGGCCCTCCGGGCTGCGGCAAAACCACCGTGCTGCGGGACCTTGCGCGCCAGCTTTCGTCCGGGAGGATGGGGCGGTATTACCGCGTAGCCGTGGTGGACGAGCGCGGCGAGCTGGCCGCCAGCTTCGGGGGCGTACCGCAAAACGATCTCGGCCCCTGCTGCGACATTCTGGACGGTTATCCGAAAGGGGAAGGTATTTTGCAGGCGGTGCGCTGCCTTTCTCCCGACGTGGTGCTGTGCGACGAAATCGGCGGCGAAGAGGACGCCTGCGCCGTGGAACAAAGCCTGAACGCGGGGGTCGCGGTGGTGGCGAGCGCACACGCGGGGAGCCTGGAGGAGCTTGCGGCGCGGCCGCAGATCCGGCGGCTTTTGCGCAGCGGCGCGTTTGAACACGCGGCAAGGCTTGCCGGGCGCGAGCGTCCCGGTGTCGTGGCCGCCGTCTATGGAAGCGAGCAGTTGCGCCGGGCCGCCGGAACGGCGGTTTGGGAAACCGAACGCGCCGAATCGCTTGTTCTGCGGCAATCGTAACCGGCTTCTGCGTTTCGTTCTATAAGCTCTTCGGTATGTGATATGAAACGAAGCGTCCCAAGAGGATGTGCGGAAATGATTTTGAAATTTGCCGGTTTCCTCATCGTTTTCTGCGCGTGTGCAATGGCCGGGCTGCTCAAAGCGGGCTCTTTGCAAAAACGTGTGCGCGAACTGGAAGCCTTTTTGAGCGTGCTTGCGCTGATCGCGAACGAAATCCGCTATTACGCCGCACCCACTGCCGAGATTCTGGAAAAGCTGGACGGCTCCCCGGAATTCCACGGCCTGCGCCTGTTCGGGGATTGCCTCAACCGGCTGCGGGAAACGCGGGATATTTCCACAGCCTGGACCGCGGCGCTGAAAGCGGCAGCGCCGGGCCTTGCGCTCGACGAAGGCGATCTTGAAGCGCTCGCCTGGTTCGGCGCCGTTCTGGGAAGCACCGACGCGCAGGGGCAGCTCGCCAACTGTGAGCGTTACACCGCGCTTCTTGCGCAGCGTCTGGAAAGCGCGCGGCAGGATCAGGCCCGGCGCGGCAGAATGTATACCTCTCTGGGGATGCTGACGGGGGTATTCTTCTGCGTGCTGTTTCTATAGGCTTCTTCGCCGGCGGGACACACCAAAACCCCGGTGCGGAAAACCGGGAAAGGACGGCTGACCCATGAACATCGATCTTGTTTTCAAAATAGCGGCTATCGGCATCATCATCGCCATTCTCGACCAAGTGCTCCGGCAATCCAAGCATGAGGAGATGGCCACCATGACGTCGCTCGCGGGTCTGATTATCGTGCTGGTGCTCATCGTAAACCAGATCAGCCAGCTTTTCACCACCATCAAGACCATTTTTCAGCTTTAAAGCATCCGTCTGCGCCGTAAAAGGCGGGGAACCGAATCCGGCCTAGCCGCGTTCGGCTTTAAACAGCTTTTGCGATTCTTTTGGAATACTCAGGAAATAAAGAATACCGCAGTAAAAAACAAACGGGCCCGGCGGACCGCCGGCCGCGCGGGAGAAAAAACATGGAATTTCTAAGCCTGATCGGCGTTGCCCTCACCGCGGCGGTTCTGGCCGTTCTGCTGCGGCAGTACAAACCGGACTACGCGCTGCTCATCGGCATCGGGGCGGGCGTGCTGATTCTGATCGCCGTCATCACCAAAGCGCAACCGGTTTTTGAGGAGATCAGCACGCTGATGTCCGGCGCGCACGTCAATTCCGAATATATTCTCATCCTGATCAAGTCGCTGGGCATCTGCTTTGTTGCACAGCTTGCCTCCGACGCCTGCCGCGACGCCGGCGAATCGGCAATCGCCTCCAAAGTGGAGTTGGCGGGGAAATTCGCCGTTCTGCTCATCGCCCTGCCGCTCTTCGGCCAGATCGCAAACCTTGCGCTCAGCATGATGAACGGATGAGGCGGCGCGCGAAAAAAAACGGGAAGACCAACGGAATAGGCAACGGGAAGGATAAAACGGGAAGGGTAAAATGAACGTTTTGCGAACGGTGGGGGCGATATGCGCCGTTTTGTTTCTTCTGCTGTTGCACAGCCCTTCCGCTTCTGCCGTGGTGGGCGCTGCTGCGGGCGGTGGAACGGACTCTGTTTTGCAGGAGCAGGCGCAAAAAAGCGGCGCGGGAGCGCTTTCGAATCAAGTGCCCGAAAGCGCGAAAAAAAGTCTGAATCAGTTCGGCATCCGGAGCGGGAACGCCTCCAGCTTCGCGAAATTCACGCCCGCCAACCTGTTCCGCATGGCGGCGGGCAGCGCCGCTTCCGCGGCAAAGGCCCCGCTGCGCGCCGTGGCGTGCGTTTTCGGCATTCTGCTGTGCTGTGCACTGCTCGGTACGCTTAAAAGCACGTTCGGGGAACAGTCGTTGCAGGGCGTGTTTGACCTGGTGGCCGCACTTTGCATTGCCACCGTGATTCTGATTCCCGTTTCACAGTGCGTTTCCACAGCGGCACAGACGATTCGGGATTCCTCCGGCTTTATGGTTTCCTTTCTGCCGGTGTTTTCTTCTCTCGCCGTCGCCTCGGGGCACCCCGCCTCCGCCGTGGCTTCCGAAAGCCTGCTTCTCGCTCTCTCCAACGCGCTTTCCGGCATCTCGTCGAGCACGTTCGTGCCCATGGTGGATTTATACCTCGGCTTCTGCGTGGTGGGCGCAGTGGCGCCCGGCGTGCGGATACAGGGCGTGGCGGAATTCGTGCGAAGCATCGTCTCCTGGGCGCTCCTGCTATGCCTGACCATTTATGTGGGAATTCTCAGCGTGCAGGGGCTGATAGCAAACGCCGCGGACAACGTCAGCATCAAAACGGCCAAGTTCGTGGTGGAAGGCGCAGTCCCCGTTGTGGGCGGGGCAATTTCGGATGCCGTGAACACCGTGATCAGCTGCGCCGGGCTTCTAAAAACAGCGACCGGCGCATATGCAATAGTAGTTTTCCTTTTCGCATTTTTGCCTCCGCTGCTCGAATGTCTGATCTGGATGCTGGCAGTGGATATTTCTCTGGCAGCCGCGGATATTCTGGGCATAGCAAACCTTTCCGGGCTGTTCAAGGCGATTCGGGAGGCGCTCAAACTGCTCATGGCGCTGCTCGCCGCCAGCGCGCTCGCCATGATCGTTTCGATTGCCGTCATGCTTCTGCTGGGGATGGGAAATTGATGGACGCGATTAAAAGCTGGGCCGTTACCGTATGCCTTGCCGCGCTGGCAGCCGGCGTCGCCGGCATCGTAGCGCCCTCCGGGAAGCTGGAAAAGACCTACAAGTTTGCGGTATCCCTGTTTTTCCTGTGCTGCATGGTAACGCCTCTGTTCGGGCTGCGCTCTGTCGCGCTTCCGGAAATCTCACAGACCGCGGCGGCGGGAATTTCCGATGCGGATGGGTTCCAGAACGACGTGGCGGAGCAGACAAAGACTCTTGCCGAGCAAAACCTCACGGCCGCCGTCCAAAGCTGCTGCCAAACCGCGGGCGCGACGCCGCTTTCCGTTTCCGTGGGGCTGAAAAGTTCCGGCAGCGCGCTTTCGCTTTCCTCGGTGACCCTTACGCTGCGCGCCTCGCAGATGAACCGGCAGGATGCGGTATCGTCCGCCATCCGGGCGCAGATGGGCGTGACCCCGACGATCCGGAAAGGATCGGGATAAGCGCAATCCGAACGCCATCGGGATTGCGGCGGAAAGGACGGCTTTTCAAAATGAAGGGAAAAAGCTTTTGGAATTGGAGCGGCCTGCAGGAAAAGCTTCAAAGCAAAAAAGCGGCCGTGATTCTGGTGCTCATCGCCTTTGCAGGCATCATTCTGATATTGCTTTCCGAGTGGGTCCACTTCGGCTCCTCGGGGAGTAAGCAGAAGGTTCAGAGCGACGATATCCAGGCTTACGAAAATGAAACCGGGCAGCGGCTCGAAACGATCATCGGGCGCATCAGCGGGGTCGGCAGGGTACAGGTGCTGGTGACGGCGGAAAGCGGGGTGGAAAACGTATACGAGCAGGATAGCAAATCACAGACGGATTCGTCCCGGCAGCAAAGCGGGGACGGCAGCGTGCAGACACAGGCGAGCGGCACAAACGAGCAGAACCCCACCGTTGTGGAAAACATCGGAGGCGGGCAGCAGGCGCTTCTCCGGGTGCAGAAGCAGCCCGAGGTTCTGGGCGTCGTCGTCGTATGCGACGGCGGCGGCAGCGCCGACGTGCAGGAAAGCGTGGTGAATGCGGTTACCGTGGCGCTCGGCATTACAAGCAATCAGGTGAGCGTCAACCCCATGCGGGCAAAATAAACCGCCCGCAGGCCTTGACGCCGCGGAAGAGGACGGAATCCGCAGGCGCAGCGTCCTAAGACGCAGACGGCCGGCGCAAAACGGCCGTCTTACCCGGTATTTACCGATTCCAACAACAGGCTTACAGGGAGGAAAATCAGATGAGTATGGTCATCAACAGGAGGCACATCATCCTTGCCACACTGGTCGTGGCGCTTGCGGCGGCAATTTTTATCGATTACAAGCTTTCAGGCTCCCCCACCGGCGCAGCCAAAGCGGGCAGCACACTGGGCCAGACGGTTTCCGTCAGCGCTCAGGCTTCCGCCACCGATTATTTTGCACAACAACGCCTCCAGCGCACCAAAACGCAGGATCTGGCCACCTCCGTATTAAAGCAGATCAGTTCCAGCACTGCCGCCACGGCCACGCAAAAAACCAGCGCCGTCAACGAAGCGGCGCTGCTCGCGAAGAACCTGAACACGGAGTTCACCGTGGAATCGCTCATCGAGGCCAAGGGCTTTACGGATTGCATTTGCCTGATCAACGACAACAACGCCACCGTAGTGGTGAAGCCGAAATCCGCCACCGGCCTTTCCGCGGCGGACAGCGCCCAGATTTACGATATCGTGCTGAACCAGACAAAATTCGCGAAGAGCAATATCGAAATAACTCCGAAAAACTAGTTGTGCGGAAAGCCGATTGTGGTATAATAAAAGAAAGGAGGGCGCAGGATATGGAACAAGGGAAATACACCGACTCGGGCAACTTAAAAATATCGGAGGATGTTCTCGCCACCATCGCGCGGAACGCCGCAAAGGAAGTCAAGGGAGTGGCCGGGTTCTCCGTGCGCCCCACCGCCGAAGTAACGGGCCTTTTCCACCGGCAGGCAATCGGCAGTCCCATCCGGCTTGAGATGAAGGACGGCGATGCCGTAATCGATATCTTCGTCAACATCGAAAGCGGCGTGCGCATTCCGGATATGGCCGAACAGATTCAGTCGCGCGTAAAGGAATCGGTTCAGACCATGACGGGTATCACCGTATCCAAGGTGAACGTGCATATTTCCGGGCTGGTGATTGTGGAGGCGGCGCAGGAATAACCGCTTTTTACGGGATGCGAGTGCGAAGGGCTGTTGCGAAATGCGAAAAACGCGTTTTGCAGCAGCCCTCAATTCGGGAAAAAAGGCCCGCAGGGGTGTGCTCCGGGTCTCCGCAAAATTGCGGAAGAAATTTTCTGCATTGAAATCGGATACGCGGATCAGGGAACCGGATGCCGCACGCGCGGCTTTCGGCGAGCAGTTTGAAAAAATAAGATGGGGCATCAAACGCCCGGAGGTACAGGATGACCAGGAGAGAGGCAAGGGAACAGGCTCTTTGCCTAGTATTTGAACGGATGTTCCACGACGAGGAACCGGTGAGCGAGATCGTGGAGCTCGCACGCGAAGCGCGGGAACTGGAACCCGATCCTTTTGCCGTGCAGTTGGCGGAAGGCACCTGCGGGCACAGCGCGGAGCTCGATGCGCTCATCGAGAAATATGCCATAGGCTGGAATCGCGAGCGGCTCTCGAAGGTCACTCTGGCGATTTTGCGGATGTCGATTTATGAGATCCGTTTTGTAGCCGCGACGCCGGTGAGCGTTTCCATCAACGAAGCCGTGGAACTGGCGAAAAAATTCGGCGGCGACGGCGACAGCGCGTTTATAAACGGCATTCTCGGTTCCGTGGCGCGCGGCGAGGAGCACGCGGCGGGCAAACGGACGTCGGGAAGCCGGCGGAAAAAGCCCGCTGAAAAAGCCGACTCGAAAAAAGACAGCGTGCAAAAAGCTGATGTAAAAAAGGGCGGCGCGCAAAAAACGGTGCGCAAACCCACGCAGGCGCCCAAGTCCGCCGAAGGCGGGCAAAGCGCCGCGCCGAAAGCGGAGCAAAATACCGGGAAGGCACAGTAACGCCGTGGGAATCTTTTTAGGGATCGATACGAGCAACTATACGACCTCCGCGGCGCTGTACGACAGCGCGAGCGGGGAAATCCGCCAGGAGCGCAGGCTGCTCTCGGTAAAAAGCGGAGAAAAAGGCCTGCGCCAGAGCGAAGCCGTGTTCCAGCACGTCAAAGCGCTGCCGGAGCTGATGGAAGCCCTGCTGCGC
This sequence comes from Bacillota bacterium, assembly GCA_023391535.1. GTDB lineage: Bacteria > Bacillota > Clostridia > Oscillospirales > Ethanoligenentaceae > JAEWAU01. The sequence goes on from JAEWAU010000123.1 coordinate 15,345, forward strand.
GGGGAACATCCGCAGGCGGTTACCTGCTCCGCACGCCCGCGCGACGAAGAAGGTTCGTACATGCCTTGCTTTTTGGTGGGTGAGGGCGCCGCACGCTGCCTCGCGGCGGCGATGGACATCCCCTTCTTTGCGGTTTCCCATCAGGCGGGGCATGTGGCGGCCGCGCTGTTTTCCGCCGGGCGGCTCGATCTGCTCGGGCAGCGTTTTCTTGCGTTCCACGTTTCCGGGGGCACAACCGAGCTTCTGCTCTGCTCGCCGGGCAAGGGTGCGCGCGCTTTCTTCGTGGAGCGGATGGCCGCTTCGCTCGACCTCAAGGCCGGGCAGGCTGTGGACCGTGTGGGCCTGATGCTCGGCCTGCCGTTTCCCGCCGGGCCGGCGCTTGAGGCACTGGCTCTGCAAAGCGCGCGGCGCTTCCGGGTGAAGCCCACGATGAAAGGGTGCGACTGCTCGCTTTCCGGTTTGGAAAACCGCTGTGCCGAGTTGCACCGGCGCGGGCAAGCGGATTGCGACGTGGCGCTTTTCTGCCTGGAAAGCATCGGCGCGGCGCTCGCCGGCATGGCGGACGCGGTGCTCGGCCGGCTGGGCGAGCCGCTTCCCTTTGTGTTTGCCGGCGGCGTGATGTCAAACTCCATTCTGCGCGGCGAAATGGGGCAGCGTTACAACGCCGTTTTTGCCGCCCCCGGCTTTTCTTCGGATAACGCCGCGGGCGTGGCGGTCCTCGGCGCGCTAAGCGTCAGGGGCGCTTGAACAAGGCCGCACGGGCCGGGGCGAAAGGATGTTTCAAAGAGCATGAGCAGCGGTTTTGAAGTGCTGACGGTTTCCCAGCTCAACGCTTATGTGCGCGCGCAGCTCGACTGCGACCCCAGGCTGCGCAATCTGTTCGTGCGCGGCGAAATCTCCAACTTCGTCAACCACTACCGTTCCGGCCATTTTTATCTCTCGCTCAAGGATGAAAATGCCGTGGTGCGGGCTGTGATGTTCCGCAGCAGTGCGCAGCGGCTGCGCTTCGAGCCGTGCAACGGGATGCGCGTCGTCGCCTTCGGGCGCGCGACGCTCTATGACCGGGACGGCCAGTTTCAATTTTATATCGACGATATGCAGCCCGACGGCGTGGGCGCGCTCCATGTGGCGTTCGAGCAGCTGCGGGACAAACTTGTGGCGCAGGGCCTTTTTGACGACAGCCGCAAAAAGCCGCTACCGCCCTATCCGGAGCGCATCGGCATCGTCACTTCTCCCACCGGCGCCGCGCTGCAGGACATTCTCCATATTTTAAAGCGCCGCTGGCCGCTTGCCCGCGTATTGCTGTACCCCGTGCTGGTGCAGGGGGACGAGGCGCCGGGGCAGATCTGCCGGGGCATCGACTATTTCAGCGAGCACCTGGCCGCGGACGTGGTAATCGTGGGGCGCGGGGGCGGCTCGCTTGAAGATCTGTGGGCCTTTAACAGCGAGGAAGTCGCCAAAAGCCTGGCGCGCTGCCGCGTACCCGTGGTTTCGGCCGTGGGGCACGAAACAGATACCACCATCGCCGATTTTGCGGCGGATTTGCGCGCGCCCACGCCTTCCGCAGCGGCGGAGCTTGTTACGCCCGATGCCGACGAGGTGTGGGAGCGCGTTTCCGGTTTGCGGGTGGGGCTTTCCCACGCGGCGCACGCGGGCCTTGCAAATTGTTCGCAGCGGCTGGACGCAGCGCTTTCCTCCCGTGCGCTGCGCGAGCCGGCCGCATTGCTCGTGCCTTGCCGCGAAAGGCTGGAAACGCTTGGCGCGGGGCTTTCCCGCGCGGCCCGGCTGGCACTTTCGCGCGAGCAGGGCCACTTTGCCGCAAATGCCGCCAAGCTCGACGCGCTCAGCCCCCTGCGGGTTCTGGCGCGCGGCTACGCCATCGCGCTGGGGGAAACGGGCGTGCTGGCCACGTCGGAAGCACTTCGCCGGGAGGAGTGTTTTACCCTGCGCTTGCAGGATGGAACCGTTCCCTGCCGTGTGGACAAGCTCGCGGCGGAACGGGAAATTTCTCCGGGCCGGCCGGCGAAACCCACACGAATCTCCGCTAAAAATGCGGATAAAAATCCGCATCAGAATTCATAGAAAAAAGCTTTTGCCGCGGACTTTACCGGTGCGCGTTCGCACGAATTTTTAATCGGATATCCGGTTCAAACGCAACGTTTCGGTACGTTCCAATAGCTCCGGCCTCCGGGCACGGGAAAGGATGGCCTTGGGATGAAAGGCGAAAAAAAAGGGACGACATTCGAGGCCGCAATGACGCGGCTCGAGGAGATTCTGCGCCTGCTCGAAGACGGCGGCGCGCCGCTCGACCAGACGATGTCGCTTTACGAGGAGGGCGCGAAGCTGGCCGCGTTCTGCGCCAAAAAACTCGGAGAAGCGGAGCAGGTTGTGGAACAGCTCGATGCGTCCCTGCGCGCGGTAAACGCCCCCGCGGAAGCAGACGGCGGGAAGGGGCCGGAAGAAGATGCCTGAAGCAGAATTCAAGCGGCGCATGGAGCGCTATGTGGAGCTTACCAATAAAGCGCTGCAGCACGCCCTTCCGAAAGAAGAAGGCTTTTTGCAGCATCGCGTGCTCGAAGCCATGCGCTACAGCGTTTCCGCCGGAGGGAAGCGCATCCGCCCCATCCTCGTGCTGGAATTCTGCCGCGCCTGCGGAGGCGGGGAGGAGCTTTCGCTTCCGCTTGCCTGCGCCGTGGAGTTTGTGCATACCTATTCACTCATCCACGACGACCTGCCCTGCATGGACGACGACGATACGCGCCGCGGGCAGCCGTCCTGCCACGTCCGTTTCGGCTACGCCACCGCGCTGCTGGCGGGGGACGCTTTGTTAAGCCTTGCATTTGGAACCGCTTTATGCAATAATAATCTCAGTCTGCGCTTTCCCAAGCGGGCGGCGCTCGCCGCGGGCGAACTCGCGCACGCGTCCGGCGCCGAAGGCATGGTGGGCGGGCAGATCATCGACCTGGAATCGGAAGGGAAGCCCGTGGGCATCGAAACGCTGGAAGCGATGCACCGCGCCAAAACCGGCGCCATGATCGTGGCGGCGGCCAGAATGGGCTGCATCGCCGCTGGCGCGCCGGATGAGCTTTGCCGGGCCGCGGAAGAGTACGCCGGCCGCATCGGCCTTGCGTTTCAGATTGTGGATGATATTCTGGACGCTTCCGGCGAAAGCGGCGGGCTCGGCAAGCCGGCGGGAAGCGACCTTGAAAACAACAAAACCACTTATGTAACCCATCTTGGCATCGACGAATCCCGCAAACTTGCGCAGAAGCTGACAGAGGACGCGCAGCTGCAGCTCCTTCCCTTTGGCCGGGAAGGCGATTTTCTCGCTTGGCTCGCGGAAAGCCTGATGCGGCGCGATCATTGATCCACCCCCGTTTTCCGGATCTGCCGCATCGAAAACGGTTCGGGAAGCGCAGTTTTTACCCGGAAACGCTGTAAAGGAAGTTGAGACGATGCCTTTCATCCGCCACTTATTCCAGAACACGACCCTGATGGCCGCCGTATTGAGCTGGCTTCTGGCGCAGACGATAAAAACGCTCCTTACACTGATCCGAACAAGAAAATTCGATCCGGAGCGTCTGTTCGGCGCGGGCGGCATGCCCAGCGCGCACACGGCTATGGTGTGCTCCCTTGTGCTCTGCATCGGGCATTTTGCCGGGCCCGAATCTCCGCTGTTCGCGCTGAGTTTCTGTTTTGCCGGCGTGGTGATCTACGACGCGATGGGTATCCGCCGCGCGGCCGGGGAGCAGGCAAAGGTGATCAACCGCATGGTGGGTATCATGGAACAGGAAGGAACGGAGATCACGGAAAAGGATCTCAAAGAGTATCTCGGGCACACGCCGCTGGAAGTTTTGGGCGGCGTGATGCTGGGAACGCTTGTCGCCGTGGCCCTGCTCTGATTTTCTGCGGATGGCCGTGCAGTTCTACATAAAGCCGGAAGCAGGCCGGGCGTCCGCTGGGATGGCCGGCTGCTTTCCGCAGTCCGGCGGCATTGCGGCTTACGGATTTGCCGGCTGCATTTGCGCGCAGACGTTCTTTGGGAGGATTAATGGAAAACGACAGGCTATTAGACCATATCGACGCACCTTCGGATATAAAAAAACTTTCGTTTTCGCAGCTGGGCGACCTGTGCGCCGAAATCCGCGAGGAGCTGATCCGAACGATTTCGAGCAACGGCGGGCATCTGGCCTCCAACCTGGGAACAGTGGAGCTTACGGTGGCGATCCACCGCATTTTCAATTCACCCAAGGACCAGATCGTGTGGGACGTGGGGCACCAGAGCTATACCCATAAACTCCTCACAGGCCGACGCGAGCGGTTCCACACCCTGCGGAAGGCGGGAGGAATCTCGGGTTTTCCCAAACCGTGCGAAAGCGAGCACGACGCGTTCGGGGCCGGGCACAGCAGCACTTCCATATCGGCGGCATGCGGCCTCGCGCGCGCAAAGGCGCTTGCGGGCGACGACGGCTATGTCGTGGCCGTCATCGGCGACGGGGCGCTCACGGGAGGCCTCGCGTACGAAGGGCTTAACAATGCCGGACGCAGCCGCGACCGTATCATCATCATTCTCAACGACAACAAGATGTCGATCTCCAAAAACGTGGGCGCCATGGCCCGGCATCTGACGCTGCTGCGGCTCAAGCCGTGGTATTTCCGCATCAAGGATATCGTGGAAAGCATTCTGCTGCATCTGCCCCCGCTGGGCGTTCATATCCGCAACGCGCTCGTCGCCTCCAAGTCGGCCATCAAAAACGCCATCTACCACAGCACCATTTTTGAGGACATGGGCGTTCTGTACCTCGGCCCCGTGGACGGGCATGACATCCAGTCCCTGTCCCATCTGCTCGAACGGGCCAAGACGCTCCGGCGCCCTGTGCTCATCCATGCCATGACGGTGAAGGGCAAGGGATATTCCTTTGCGGAGAACGACCCCGGCGCATATCACGGCGTTTCGCGGTTCAATGTGGAAACCGGCGACCCCGTCACCCCCGCAAAAGGCAATTCCGCTTCGAGCCTGTTCGGGCACAACCTCTGCCTGCTGGCGCAGGCAGATTCGCGCATCTGCGCCATCACGGCCGCAATGACCGACGGCACGGGGCTTACGGAGTTCTCGGAACGGTTCAGGCCCCGCTTTTTCGATGTGGGCATTGCCGAGGAGCACGCCACCGTTTTTGCGGCGGGGCTTGCCGCAAACGGTATGCTGCCGGTTTTCGCCGTCTATTCCACGTTTCTGCAGCGCGCATACGACCAGATCGTACACGATGTGGCGCTGCAAAAGCTCAAGGTGGTTTTTGCGGTGGACCGTGCCGGCCTGGTGGGCGACGACGGAGAAACCCATCAGGGTATTTTCGACGCTGCCTTTCTGAGCAGCGTGCCCGGCGTCACCGTGTTCAGCCCTTCCACGGCAGAAGAGCTGCAAAACGACTTGCATGCGGCGCTTTACGGCTGCGAGGGGCCTGCGGCCGTGCGCTATCCGCGCGGCGTGCTGGCGGAAGCGCCGAGAGATTTTCATCCCACCTTCGGAAACTACGATTTCTGGAGCCCGCTTCCGGATGCGGAAATTTTGCTCGTCACTTACGGAAGGCTGTTTTTTGAAGCGGCGGAGGCGGTAAAACGTCTGGCGGAGCTTCATATCCGCGCAGCCGTTCTCAAACTCAACCGCATCAAACCACTGGAGCCCGCCTGCTTTTCATTCTGCCTCCCGTTCAAAGACGTGTTATTCTTTGAAGAGGGAATCCGCTCGGGCGGCATCGGGGAGCATTTCGGCAGCCTCCTCGGCGAGCAGCCGTTTCAGGGCCGCTACCGCATCCATGCCATAGAGGACCGGTTCGTGCCGCAGGGCGACGTGCCGTGGCTGCTGGCGGAGCTGGGGCTTGACTGCGACGGGATGGTGAAAGCGGCTTTGGCAGCGCACAACGACGGCCGCGCCGCCCAGGCAAACGCCGCGTACAGGCGCAGCTGATGCGAATCCTTGTTCGGGAACTTCGGTTCGTTGCGCGCAGCGGAGATTCGCATGAGATCATGGAGGAACAGCGTTGAGCGAAAAAAGACGGATCGACCTTCTTTTGGTGGAAAAAGGGCTGGAACAGAGCAGGGAACGTGCCAAAGCGCTTGTGATGGCCGGCGAAGTGTTCGTGGGCGGGCAGCGCGTGGATAAGCCCGGCGAAGAAGTGGATGCCGGCGCGGCGATCGAGGTACGCGGCGGGATTCCCTATGTCAGCCGCGGCGGGCTTAAGCTGGAAAAAGCCATGCAGGTGTTTCCTATCGATCTTTCGGGCCGGATCTGCATGGACGTGGGCGCCTCCACTGGCGGCTTTTCCGACTGTATGCTTCAAAACGGCGCCGCGCGCGTTTACGCGGTGGATGTGGGCTACGGTCAGCTTGCCTGGAAGCTCCGCACAGACGCCCGCGTGGTCAACCTGGAGCGCACCAACATCCGCAAGCTGGAGGCCGAACGCGTCCCGGATCGCATCGGGTTCTTTTCCGTGGACGTATCGTTCATCTCCCTCACGCTCGTGCTGCCCGTTATCAAAGAATTTCTCGCGCCCCGCGCGCAGGGTGTGTGCCTGATCAAGCCGCAGTTCGAGGTGGGAAAAGGCAAAGTGGGCAAGAAAGGCGTTGTCCGCGAACCGGAGCTTCATCGGGATTCCATCGCGAAAATAGCGGAGTTCGCCGTTTCACAGGGTTTTGAGATCGGCGGGCTGGATTATTCCCCCGTCAAGGGCCCGGAGGGCAACATCGAGTATCTGCTCTATCTGGTTTGGCCTTCGGCGGGCGGCATCCTGCACGAAACGCTTTCGGAAAAGATCGCGGCGGTGGTGCGCGCTTCCCACGAAGAATTGGTGGGAACGCAAAAATGAAGCGGCTGCTGCAGGCGCGGAAAGACGGAGCGACATATGAATATTGCGGTGATTTCAAACCACGATAAAGACCCGGCGCTGCGGTATACGCGCCTGCTCTGCAGCCGGCTGCTGGAGCTGGGCGCAGCCGTGCAGGTGGAGAAGGCCGTGGCAAAGCACCTCGGGCTTCCGCTGCAGGGGACGGGCTGGAAAGAGCTTTTGCATGGAGCGGACGCCCTGATTGCGCTGGGGGGCGACGGCACCATTCTCCACGCCGCCAAGGAAGTGGTGGGTACCGGCATTCCCGTGCTGGGCGTAAATATCGGCCACCTCGGTTTCATGGCGGGCCTGGAGGCCGACGAGTTGGATTCCCTTGGGCGCCTGCTGCGCCGCGATTACGCCATCGACGACCGCATGCTGCTCCGCGTAGAGGTTCGCCAGGGCTCGGGCGACCGGCAGGAAACCCATGTTTTTTCCGCGCTCAACGATGCGGTGATCTCCAAGGGCGCTCTTTCCCGCATCATCGATATTTCCCTCACCTGCAACGGCCAACCGTCCGGCAAATACCGGGCGGACGGCATTATCATTTCGACGCCCACGGGCTCCACGGCTTATTCTCTTTCCGCGGGCGGCCCGGTGGTGGACCCTGTGCTGGAAAGCATCGAGATCACGCCCATCTGCCCCCATTCGCTCACCGCACGGAGTATTCTGTTTTCTCCGAGCACCGTAATCGGGCTCGTACCGGAGCGTCTGGAAGAGCGCGAGGTGTTCTTAACGGTGGACGGGCAGGAATCCGTCCGGCTCCACAGCCCCGTGGAAATCCGAATATTCCGCGCGGAAGAAAAGGTTCATTTTATCCGGTTTAAAAACGATTCTTTTTACGAAACGCTCTACACCAAATTTGCGGAAAGGGGGATTTGATGCCATGAAGCAGAACAGGCTGGACCGGATTCTGGAAGTGATCCGCGAGCACGAAGTGGGCACGCAGGAAGAATTGCTCGCGCTGCTGAGGCAGGACGGCTATAACGTGACGCAGGCCACCATTTCGCGCGATATCAAGGCGCTGCGTTTGGTCAAAACGCTTTCGCACGGCGGAAACTATATTTACTCCTCGTCCAAGACCGATTCGAACGACCTTTCCTCCAAATTTGAATCGCTGCTCGGCGAATCCGCCATAAAAATCGATACCGTCTTTAACCAGATTGTGATAAAATGTTATACAGGGCTTGCCAACGCGGTTTGCGCCACTCTGGATTCCCAGCATTTCGAAGGGATTGTGGGCACCATCGCGGGGGACGACACCATTCTGTTGATTATGCGTTCCGAGCAGCACGCGCAGAACCTTTGCGCGCTGCTCCAGAAAAAGCTTTCCGCACAGCACGGCGATAAGTAACACGCGGCGGGCATGCCTTCGGCGAAAGGAATGGTCATTCACATGCTCGAGAGTCTGCACATCGAAAATATCGCAGTGATCGAATCAGCCGATCTTGAGCTGGGGGATGGGTTCAACGTCCTCACCGGGGAAACCGGCGCGGGAAAATCCATCCTGATTGATTCCATCAACCTGGTGCTCGGCGAACGCGTTTCGAGGGACATCATCCGCTCCGGCGCGGAAACGGGGCATGTAAGCGCCGTATTCCGCGACATTTCCGCGCCCGCGCGGGAGGCTCTCCGTTCGCTCGGCTACGAATACGACGGCGAGCTGCTTGTTCAGCGCGACATTTCAGCGGACGGCCGCGGCGCCTGCCGGATATCGGGCCGGCCGGCCACGGTATCCATTGTCCGCTCCGTCGGGCGGCTGCTCGTCAACATCCACGGGCAGCATGAGAATCAGGCGCTGCTTTCTACGGAACGTCATCTGCACTATCTCGACGAGTTCGCGGAAAACGGAGGGGCGTTTTCTGCCTACGGCGAGGCGTACCGCGTTTACCGGGAAGCGCAAAGCGCTCTTTCCTCCGTGCGTATGGACGAGGCCGAAAAGGCCCGCCGCACCGATCTTCTGCGCTATCAAATCGATGAGATCGAAGCTGCGGAGCTTGCCCCGGGCGAAGAGGAAGACCTGCGCGCGCGCAAGCTGCGGCTTGACAACGCCGAGAAGATCGCCTCCGCCGCATCGGAGGCCCGTGCGATGCTCAGCGGCGGGGAAGACAGCTCCGGCGCGCAGGAGTTGCTTTCCCGCGCGGGCGACGCTCTGGAGGGCCTCGCTTCCGTACTCCCGGAGATGCAGGGCCTTTCCGAACGGCTCCGGAACCTGGCATATGAAGCGGAGGACTGCGCGGAAGAGCTGCGCGGCTATCTGGACGACGGGGAATACGACCCGCGGGAGCTGGAACGCATTGAAGAGCGTATCGACCTGATTTTCCGGTTGAAGCGCAAATACGGCGGCAGCGTGGAGGACATCCTGGGCTATCTGGAGCGCTCCCGCACGGAGCTAAGCCAGATCGAGCACGCAGAAGAACGCGAAGCGGAGCTTTTAAAGCGCCTTAAAGCGGCGAAAAAAGAGCTTCTCGCGCGGGGCGGCGCGCTTTCCGAGCGGCGGGAAAAGGCCGCGGAGGAGATGTCCGCGCGCATACGCGAAGAGCTTGCGTTTCTCAACATGCCGGGCGTGGCTTTTTCCGTGCAGTTCGAAGCGCTCCCGGAGCCGGGGCCGAACGGCCTTGAGGAAGCGGAATTCCTGATTTCCCCGAACCCGGGTTCTCCCGCGCGTCCGCTTGCCAAAATCGCTTCGGGCGGCGAAATTTCGCGCGTGATGCTGGCTATCAAAACGGTGCTTGCGCGCGGCGACGATATCGACACGCTGATCTTCGACGAGATCGACACCGGCGTCAGCGGCAGCGCCGCGCAGCGCATCGGCGAAAAGCTGCGCCAGGTATCGGAAGATCGGCAGGTCGTCTGTGTCACGCATCTCGCGCAGATCGCTTCGCAGGCAGACCGGCATGTGCTGATCGAAAAACAGATCGAAAACGGGAAAACCTATACCCGGCTGCGCGTGCTGGATATGCGGGGCAGGGAACAGGAACTTGCGCGCATCATCGCCGGCACGGACATCACGGAAAAAACGCTGCAGACGGCGGCGGAAATGCTCAGCCTCGCCCAAAAACGCAAGGCATAGCTTTCCGATTTGCAAGCCATAGAAAAAGCAAACCATAGAATACAGGAGGAAACCCGGTTATGACTCTTTTTGAGGAACTCAAGGCCCGCGGGCTTTTCGCCCAGGTGACGGACGAGGAAAAGGTGCAGGATCTGCTCGATAACCACAAAATCACGTTTTACACCGGCTACGACCCCACGGCGGACAGCCTGCATATCGGCCATTTTCTTCAGCTTGTGGTGATGGCGCATATGCAGCGCGCCGGGCACCGGCCCATCGCCATACTGGGGGGCGGCACCGCCATGGTGGGCGACCCCACGGGCCGCACCGACATGCGCAGAATGATGAGCAAGGAGACGATCGCGCAGAACATCGCGCGCTTCCGCGAACAGATGTCCCACTTTGTCGATTTCACGGATGGCCGCGCATTGATGGTGAACAACGCCGATTGGCTCTACAACCTGAACTATATTGATTTTCTGCGGGAGATCGGCGTGCATTTCTCCGTGAACCGCATGCTGACGTTCGATTGTTTCAAGACGCGTATGGAACGCGGACTTTCGTTTTTGGAATTCAACTACATGCTCATGCAAAGCTATGATTTTTATCGCTTGTTTATGGATTATGGCTGCGTTCTCCAACTCGGCGGCGACGACCAGTGGGCCAACATCATCGGGGGCGTCGAGCTGATCCGCAAAAAGACGGGGAAGGACGCCTACGGCATGACCTTCACGCTGCTGACGACCAGTGACGGCAAAAAAATGGGGAAGACCACCGGCGGCGCCGTATGGCTCGATCCGGAAAAGACCTCGCCCTACGACTTTTTCCAGTACTGGCGCAACATCGAGGATGCCAGCGTAATCAAATCCCTCAAGATGCTCACATTCGTTCCGCTCCCCGAGATTGCTCAGTACGAACGGCTGCAGGGCAGCGACCTCAACCGCGTCAAGGAAAAGCTGGCGTTTGAGCTTACCCGCATGATTCACGGCGAAGAGCAGGCTCAGGCGGCGCTGGAAGCATCCCGCGCCCTGTTCCTGCAGGGCGGCGTAAGCGACAATATGCCCTCCACGGCGCTTTCTGCCTCCGATTTTGCGGACGGCCGAATCGATATTCTCACGCTGCTGGTCGCTTCCAGGCTGGCGCCTTCGCGCGGCGAGGCGCGCCGGCTGGTGGAGCAGGGGGGAGTGGCAGTCAACGACGAAAAGGTCATGGCCGCAACACAGGCGTTTCCGCGCTCCGCTTTCGCGGGCACGTTCATTGTAAAAAAAGGTAAGAAGAGCTACCACCGCTTTACGGTGGAATAAGCCAGCCGCTTGCTTTCGGAAAGCAGCAAAATAGGACTGTTGCAAAATGTATTACGATTCATTTTGCAACAGTCCTATTCTTATTTTTTTATATTACGCGCTGATTTTTTCGCGCTGTGCCTTCTGCTGTTTGAAGAGCCTCACTTTTTTCGAGGGCTTCTGCATTTTGCGGGGCTCGCCGTTATCGAATGCTTCGGATAATCCGAGCGGCCCGAGCCGACCGGTATCGAGCATGGACGCGCACCGCAGGGAAAGCGCAACGGCTTTGCTCTGCGCCGCGCAAAACAGCTCCGGGAACGATTCCGTGCGCAGCCGCTGCGGATCGTTTACATTGTACCAGGGGCATTTGCGTTGGTTCAGCATATCGGTTTCCACGGTGTCGCTTTTCAGAAAGCTGCTGAGCAGCTCGGAGCAACGAACCAATTTGTTCGCGCTGCGGAGCATAATGCCGCCCGTGTCGCCCGCCAAACGAAAGGCCATGCGGTTCATGCGCAGGCAGAAAGGAAAGCACACGGAAACTTCGCGCGCGGTGAGCGGAATGTGGTAGAGCTTTTGAATGAGAAAAACGTACATTTCCGCAATCGGCAGCAAAAACGCGCCCGTGCGGCGGTAACTGTCGTCGATTTGAAAGCTGCTGACCGGCCGGCCGGTCATATGGCGGTAAAGCAGGCTCCCGATCTCGCTTTCCACCGCCGCGTGCCGGCCCGCGCGCGGAGCGTCCTGCCGAAGGGCAATTTGATAATATACAAAAGGATGCGTCACGCAGTCGAGCGAATAATGGCAGATGAAGCCGAGAAGATACGCGCGGAGAATATCGTAGCTTGCGCGCCCCCGGCACTTTTCGATATAGAGCAGCATGGTTTCAAAGATGCGCTCCGGGTCGCTGTGGTGCAATGCCACGGCTGCGCGCGGCACACGGCCCCTGTCGCGGATCATTTTACTGTAATACAGTACATCCGGGCCGTGCAGGCCCCACAGGAATGCCTGCGGCTGCCTTTCGGCCGCCGAGGAAAGCGCTTTGGGAAGTTCTTTTAAAACACACTCGCCGAACAGATGGTGAGCGGCAAATTCCGGCATAAAAACCCTCCGGCGGATTTTCCGCAATGGATTTCCGAAACATCCTATACAAACATACGAGCGATTGGCCCTATTGTAGCACACAATGGACGCAAATGAAACAGGGAAATACATGTTTTGGCTGCAATTTATTCGTTCGATTTTCAGTGCATAACGAGTATGAAATACACCGGGATGACCAGCATGCTGAGCACAGTAGTCAGAACGGTAGCCGTTGTGGCAAATTCCACGTCGGCGCCATATTCCTGTGCCAAAACGCCCGTGCTCGTCATCGCCGGCAGGCATGCCTGAATCACAAAAACCTTTCCCATCATGGGTGAAACCGGGATGATCCGGATGAGCAGCAGAACCGTCAGCGGACAGAACACGAACCGGCCAAACAGCAGCAGCAGGATATCGCGGCTGACCCGGAGTTTCCGGAAATCGACGGCGCTCAGGATGATGCCGATAAACAAAAGCGCCAGCGGCGTGGTTAGTTCTCCCAGATATTTGCAGGTGTTCATTACAAAATCCGGCGGCCAGAGCTTGAGCAAAATGAAAACGACTCCAAGAATAAACCCCAGCAGCGCGGGCGGAAGAATGCGCGTCATCGTGCGCATCAGCCGCTTTTTTCGGTTCTCCGTTTCCGGGCGCGGCACGATATGTCCGTCGCGCCGGATCTCGCGCACACCGAGGGTCCAGAAAAACGAGGTATTCACAATATAGTACAGCAGTACGTACGGTACGCTTCGCTCACCAAATAATGCCAGATTCACCGGAAGGCCGATAAAAATCGTATTGGAGCAGAAAAAAATAGATCGAAAAACGCCGCGGTGTTTGATTTCGACCCGCGCGGCACGACAGATCAAAATGGAAACGCCGTATGCCGCCGCCATGGAGATCACCGGAACAACCATGCCGCCGCAGAACGAAAGAAATTCCGAACGGCTCAGGCTGGTGCGCAGATTCCAGAACATATAGCAAGGCAGCGCCACATATAAGATCACTTTGGTAAACGCGCTGCCGATTTTTTCATCGAACCAGCCGGCACGCGTCATGAAGTAGCCGGCAAGCATGATGATTACAATGGTGAGGACGCTTTGCACAGCCTGTAAAAAGGCCAGAAACACATTCACAGAAACCCCCAAAATCTCAAAGCCGGTAAATCAAAAAGTCGAAAGCATTCAAGGCGTCGGAATCGCTGTTCGGAGCACGAATCGCTTTTCTTCTCCCCTAAATTATACAAAATAGTCATTTTGTATAATTCGATTTAATTTCTTTTTAATTTCTTTAGAAGCTGTCCAAACTTCTTTCCGCACGTTCTTCACATTCTTCGAACGCTTCCCCTGTTTCTGTCAGCGGAAGAATTCCGCCGATGTCCGTCAGCGGGCCGCCGCACAACGGCAGCAAACGGATGTGCCGCGCTTCCAGAAACGCGGCCATGCGCGGATAATCGGGATGCGTTGTGGGATCTCCGCAGCACGCGAGAATATCCGGCGCCAGTTTTCCGCAGCAACCGCCGAAAAAGCCGGTATCATACCCCATTAGGTTTACAAATCCTGCCCGGATTCGCAGCACGGCAATACCGGATTCCTCCGCCGCGTCGGCGATTCCCGTATCTGCCGTGATCAGTGAACGCGAATCTGCAACGCAAACAGCGCATTTGGCATACCCCTGCCGAACCGGAACAATATGTATGCTTTTCCTTAGGCACCACGCGAGCAGCGTGGGAGAGGCAAACGCCTGCCGGCAGAACAGGAAATCACCCACGCGTGCCGCATTCAGGGCAATTTCCCGCGGGTAACCGCGCGCAGACGTGAAAGCGGGCGCATCCTCCGCTTCCCGCAAGCGAAACCCCAGCTTTAAAAGGCTTTCGCACGCCTGCCGGGAAGCGCCGCGCACATGCAGGATACTACAGCCGCCCAGGTGAAAAAACTGCATATCCGCGTGGCAGGCCACCGGCGGAGAAAACCATCGGCATGCGCCGACGAACACCGCTTCCACGCCCATCCGCTGCAAAGAGACAAAAACTTCTTTCCCGGCAGCGGAGGAGATCAGCACGGAGCGAACCGGAACGCGCGGCAGATGCGGCATTTCCAGCGCAGGCATCTTTCCGTCCTCTCTCCCTTTCTTCTATTCCCATATTAATTCCATCCCATTCACGGAACCCATTGAGCAAATTTTTGCAGCGGTTAATCGTGCCTAAGGGCTTCCACTGGGTTGAGCCGTGCAGCTTTCACAGCGGGATACACGCCGAACAGGATTCCGGTGACCAGGGCAAACCCACACGAGAGCAGGATAGTGAAAAAATCGACGCCAAAATGTAGGTTCAGAATACGCGAAAGCAAAAACGAAAGCCCCACGCCCAAGCTGATACCCGCCGCACTGCCGATGCAGGAAATCACCATCGCTTCCAGCAGAAATTCCAGCATGATAGCGCCCTTTTTCGCGCCCAGCGCTTTTTTAATGCCGATTTCCCGGGTACGCTCGTTGAGGGAAACAAGCATCACCGTCATAATACCGAGGCCGGCCACCACGAGCGAGATGCCGCCGAACGCCGAAACCACCAGCGTGATCATGCTGAGAATACCCGAAAGCTTTTTCTTCTGCTCCAGCATATTGGAGGCGATAAAACTTTTCCCGGGATGCTTGGAAGACAACAGCTGCACGATGTTGTCCCCCACACGGCCGGCGGTGGATGCCGAGCTTTTGACCATGATTTCGTCAAAACCGTCGTATTCTCTCAGATCGCTGGCGGTGGTATAGGGCGTATACAGAAAAGTGGGGATATAATCCCCTACCAAATTATACAGCAAACTGCTGTCCGACTCAACTATGCCGCAGACCTTCAGCGTTTCGTAACGGTCTCCCAGATAGACGGATACCGTCTTCCCCACGATGTTGTCACGGTGGTAAATCTCCTGCGCAAAATCGTTTCCCACCAGGCACACCTTGGCGTGCTGCTCCACCTGGGAGGGCGAAAACATTCTTCCGTAAAGCAGCTTCAGGGATATGATTTTTTCGGCGTTGCTGCCGATGCCCCAAACCAGCGCATCCTTCTGCATATTCCGCAGAACGGCATCCCCCTGCTGCATAATCAGCGGCATGGCGGCCTGAACGCCGTTCACGCCCTGGCAGAGGGAAAGATCCTTCTGCGAAAGTGTGGCGGTCCGGTCATCGTAACTGCTTTTCTGCTCGCTGATATCTACACCGTTGATACCCAGCCCGTCCAGCTGCTTGTTGACGGCATATTTGGCGCTATTTCCAATGGCGCCTATGAGAATAACCGACGCCACGCCGATCATAATCCCGCAAATCGTCAAAACGCTGCGGAAGCGTTTGCGCCCCAGGTTGCGGAGCGCGGATACCAGAAACTCCAGCAAAAGTGGTTCCCTCCAAATCGGCGGCGGCTGCCGCAAAGCGGACTGCAAAGAAGCGGCTGATGCGAATCTTCGATAAAATTGCGGATTTCATCGGCTATTGAGCCGGATATTCGTATCAGCGTTTGATCCGGACGCTGCTGCCGTTTGTGAGCGAGGCGGGCGGATTCTCCAGAACAACGTCGCCCTGCCTTACGCCGCTTCTAACCTGAACGCCGTTGTCGGTTTCGTCGCTCACCGCTATTGTGCGGCGGAGGGCTTTCCCGTTTTGAAAGATGAACACATACTCGGAGCCTGCGCTATCCTGCAAAACGGATTCGTATGGCACCAGGATGGCCGCATGGTTTGAGGAGGTGCGAATCAGCGCATTCACATTCATGCCGGGTTTCAGCGCCGAATTGCCATGGTCGAGCTGTATCGTCACCAACACGGTGTTCTGAGAGCCGCTGTCGGTGGTTGTCGTGGGCGCGATGGCCGTCACCTCACCGGCATAGCTGCCGGAGAACCCGTCGCCCGTCACCAGGGCCGCCTGCCCGATGGCGATATTTTTAATCTGGCTTTCGGGCACTTGCGCATCCATTTCAATGGCGTCGAGATCCGAAATTTCCACAAGCGTGTCCCCCGCTGCAATCATGCTTCCGGTATCGTTCACACTGGTGACGGTGCCGGAGCACGGAGCGGTAAGGTGGCTGCCGATATACGCCATCGTTTCCTGGGCAATCGTCTGCTGCGTATCCGCCGCTGCCGAAGATGCGGCCTGTTCGGCCGTAGCTCCGCTTGCGCTTTGAATTTTCTGAAGAAATTGGTCGTACGTATTCTTACCGATGATTCCGGCGCTCAAAGCCTGCTGAAGTCTTTCCTGCGCGCCGTTCAGCTCGGAGGAAGCCGCGTCCGCAGAAGATGAGACGGCCGCGCCCGATGAAGAACCGTTCGCTAAGCTTTCATCGCGGTTTTGAAGCGCCTGCAGCGTAACGGCCTGGTCTACCTCGAATAGCCGGTCGCCCGCCCGGACTTTTTTCCCCACGCCGACGTCGTATTTTGCAATTTTCACCGGGCACCCGAAACAAATATCCTCCTTGGAAGCGGCGCGCAGTGTTCCGCCCGCCGAAACGGTGGAAACCGTAGTGGTGGAAACGGCGCGGAACGCTTCCACCGGTGTGTACGACAGAGGCAGGATCTGTGGGGACAGCAGCAGCACCATACAAATTGCCGCGGTGCAAGTAACGGCGAGAATCAATTTTTTCAACGGAACCACTCCCTACCCCCTTAGTTTGGCAGTTGGAAAACATTTTATGAAGGCTCTTGGAAATTTGTACACGGGTTTTTCGGGAATATTTCAAAGCCAGCGCAGAAAAAATACTTTCATACCTCTGCCCTGCCGCCGTATTTTTCCGGCGGCTTTTTGAAACCGGCCTCCTGCGGCCGGCGCGGATACGATTCTCCGATAAACATTCAGCAAGTGGATGAAATCCGCCGAAACCCAGAGAGGACAGGCTTTTGCCGCGGATTTTTATCTGCGCGCGTTCGCACGAATTCTCAATCGGAGAAAAGTATAAAATAGACGCTGTCCGGCGCGTTTTCACACGCCGGACAGCGTCTATAGCCCCGCAAGCACCGCATATCGCAGCCAACAGCTGCCGGCGCGGCCCTTTGCGGAAAGGGGTGCTTTTGGAATGAGTCTGATTCAATGTTCGAGCGACTGCGCCTACCAGAAGGACGGCTACTGTGCGCTGGAAAAAGCCGCTGAGATCACAAATGAGGTCAAGGCAGACGCGTGCCTGCACTTCGTCCCCCAAAAGCGGAAAGCGGATACGGGGCGCCATCACGGTCAGGCAAGCGCCTCGTAGGCCTCCCGTGCCGTCTTAACGCCAACCAGTTCGATCCCGAAATCCCTGCCGTGCAGATTTTTCAGGTTTTGATATGGAAAAACAGCGCGGGAAAAGCCGAGCCTCGCAGCCTCCGTCAGGCGCGATTCCGCGCGCGCGGCGGCGCGCAGCTCGCCGGCCAGCCCCACCTCGCCGAAAACGACGGCGTCCGGGTTAAGGGGCTTGTCCTTTAAGCTGGAAACCAGCGACACCGAAACGGCGAGATCGGCGGCCGGCTCGTCCAGCTTTAAGCCGCCCACAACGTTGACGTACGCATCCAAATTGGAAAAGAAGTAACCGGAGCGCTTTTCCAGCACGGCCAGCAGCACGGCCATGCGGTTATAATCGAAGCCCGTGGACATGCGCCGCGGCGTTCCGAACGAGCTTGCCGAAACCAGCGCCTGCACCTCGGCAAGCACCGGGCGCGAGCCCTCCATCACGCAGGCGACGCAGGTGCCCGATACATGGAGCGGCCTGCCCGAAAGCAGTGCGATCGAAGGATTCTGCACTTCGCGCAGGCCCTCGTCCGTCATCTCGAATACGCCGATCTCGTTTGTGGAACCGTACCGGTTCTTGGCGGCCCGCAGAATACGGAACGGCAGATTCCGTTCCCCCTCGAAATAGAGCACCGTGTCCACAATATGCTCGAGCACTTTCGGGCCGGCAATGGCGCCTTCTTTGTTGACATGCCCCACGAGGAACAGCGCAGTTTCGCCCGCCTTTGCCACGGAGAGCAGCTCCTGTGTGCATTCCCGCACCTGGCTGACGCTGCCGGGCGAGGAGGATAAGCTGCTCTGGCACATCGTCTGAATGGAATCCACGATGGCGATATCGGGCTTGACCGCCGCAATCGTCCCGGCCACCACCTCCACATCCGTTTCGGCGAGCAGAAGTAGCCCCGGGTTTTCCACCTGCAGCCTTCGCGCGCGCAGGCGGATTTGCCGTACGGATTCCTCGCCCGTGATGTAGAGCACCTTTTTATCCGGGCTAAGAAAGCGGCAGATTTGAAGCAACAGTGTCGACTTGCCGATGCCCGGATCGCCGCTGAGCAGAATCAGGGAGCCCTTGACGATTCCTCCGCCGAGCACGCGGTCGAGCTCTTCCAGCCCTGAGAGCGTGCGCGCCTCTTCCGATGCATCGGCCTCGTCGTCACCGAGCAAAACAGGCCGGCCGGGCGCCTTTTCCGCGGAACGCTGCGCGGCGGCTTTTGCCGGGGACGCCGCAGGCACCGCCGCCAATTCTTCCGTCATCGTATTCCACGCGCCGCATTCCGGGCATTTCCCGGACCATTTGGGCGACTGAAACCCGCACTCCGAACAAACGTATACGCTTTTGACTTTTTGGCTCATGGTACGATCCTTTCGCGCAAACCGCGATTTTCCGCAGCAACGTTGCCAGGGCAGCATAGCTGCGGCAGTGCTGCCACAGCTATGCCGGCGCCTCTTCCCTGTAAAGGCCAAGGACTCCACAGTATATGGCGAACGCCATCTTGTTCTGATATGCGTCGCTTTGCAGAAGCCCGGCCTCCGTCGGGTTGGAAAGGAAACCGCATTCCACCAACACGGCGGGCGATTTTGCGTGGTACAATAAGTAAAGGTTATCCCCTGCGGGCTTGATGGCCCTGTCATTTTGCGGCTGAAGCTGCGCCTTTACGCTCTCCTGGATGGATTGCGCAAGTACTTTGCTGATCTCGTTGTTTGCGGAGTAAAACACCTGCGTGCCGTTGTACTGCGACTGCCCGAACTTGTTTTGGTGGATGCTGAGAAAGAGGGCTTTCGGGTTTTCCTCCATTATTTTAAACCGGTTATGGATATCGGTCGTCTTTTTCCGGCGGATGGTTTCGCTGCCCTCGTCGTGGATGGAGCGGTCGTCCTCGCGCGTCATAATCACCTGGTAGCCGGATGCCGTGAACAAAGCTTTCAGCTTCAGGGAGATGGCGAGATTGATTCCTTTTTCCACCACGCCGTCCACGCCTACGGCGCCGCCGTCCACTCCGCCGTGCCCGGCGTCGATAATCACGGCGTGCCCAAAGGCGGCTGTGCCTTTTCCGGCACGGACGGTCGTCCGGCCCCCGCCGCATCCCGGCAGACTAAAGGCGGCCAGAAGCGCCAGCAGAGCGCACAGAAGCGCCCGCCTCTTTCCAGGGAAAAGGCGGCTCCGCCAGAAACGGACAAAGGACACAACACACCGCATATACCCACCCCCGTTCACCATATGATGGGAGGGGGGCGTTCTAGTACGACCCGAACTTATCTTTACTTATCTTTTCGGCTTTTCCGCGCTCTTTGCCTTCCGAATGGTGTAGCCCGGAGTCGGCTTCTTCGTCTGCTTGCGGTTTTTGTATACAAGGCGGGGCAGCAGAGCAAAATGCCGGTAGCCCACTATATAGCCGGCCGCCGATATCAGAGGGATCGGCAGCAGGAACAGGATGCACAGCGCGGGCATCTGCAGCGGCGCGTCGCTGATGAGAACATACTGCAGATTGAGAATGCGGTACACCACTTCGAATACGTTCGCGGCAATGGTGCCACCCGCGGCTGTGTGCGAAATCCAGAAGCAAAGCCAGAGTACGGCATAGGGAATCGTGGCCAGCAGCCCCGCGACAAACCCTTTGGACATGCATTTCGGCATATGCCCGTATTTGACGCGGTTCGGGTCCCGATCCCCCTCATGCCAGGAGGTGGTATAGATCAAAGCGGCAAAAATCAGGATGCACAGAGCGGCGAGAAATATTTTCCCCCCCATGCTGCCGATCAAACCGCCTTCCTGGGGTGTGGCGAGGGAAACGCCCGCGGCGGAAGCAGCCGAGGACGATGTAGACAAAGCGGACGAAGCTTTGGAAGAACTTGCCGACGATGCGGACGCCGCAGAAGAGGCCGATGATGTGGACGATGCGGATGAGGCGGAAGAGGCCGATGAAGATGAGGTGGATTTTGCGCCGATGGACCCAAACGTAAGAATGATGATGAATGTCAGGACGACGGAAATCAACGAAGAGCCGAGAATGGATAGAGCCAGTTTTCCGGTGGTTTTTTTGAGCATAAAAACACCTCAGGAGCGGCCTTGCGGGCAATACCTGCCGGACCGCAAAAGCACAGATTTTTTTCCGCCGATTCCTTGCGGCAATTCCGGAAAAGCCGGAAACGAGTAAAACGGCTATCCCGATTTTGGATGGAATTGCTGTGGGCAGGGCGTACCCTGTCATTATAGATCATTTGCGCCGTTGGGGCAATATGCCGTGCCGGTAAAACGAAAAGGTGCCCGCAAGAGACGCGAACACGTCTTTTGCGGGCACCCCTCAGCAAAAAATCTGGAGCGGATGACGAGACTCGGACTCGCTACCTCCACCTTGGCAAGGTGGCGCTCTGCCAGATGAGCTACATCCGCATATTTGGTGCCTCCGGGCGGAATCGAACCACCGACACGGGGATTTTCAGT
>JAEWAU010000038.1 GCA_023391535.1 Bacillota bacterium
GCAAAAAACGGCTGCGACTGTTTTTTGCCGTGTGGGCGGGCAGGCTCTGAGAGCACAAGGGGCGGAACGTTACGGGCGCGGCGTGCCGTCTTCTTGTCCATCGCGTGCCGCAGACTTTTTCTGTTCGGCATTTTCCGGATGGGCGTAACGCTTTTCCTGCGACAGATGCTGAATGAGATTCTCGAGACGGTCTTCCAAATGCGCAACCCTCTTTTCCGCCTGCGCAAGGCGATAGGCCAGCAGCGCCGAGCAGATGGCCAACGCCACGATGGCGCCCTCCGAGGTGGAGAGGTCCGTGTGGTGCATCGCGGCGGCAACGACGGCCATGATCGACATCACAAAGGCAAACACGATCAGCAGCATAATGGAATAATAGGATTTCATAACAGCCTCCATGCGCTTGCGCGCCGTTCTCTGCCGGAACGTGGCAGGAAATGCCGTTTGATACTGTTTTTTGATAAACCTGTGGATATAATCCGCGCCAAAACCCACAGAGCAAAGCTTTTGCCGCGGATTGTACTCTTTATAAATCGGAGAAAAGTATTATTTCAGTTCGACGATGGTTACGCCGTCCTCACCCTCGCCGTAACGCCCCAGCCGGTAGGAGGCTACGGCGGCATGGCCCCTGAGATGCTGCTGCACCGCGCTGCGCAGCGCGCCCGTGCCTTTGCCGTGGATGACCGTAACCTGCCCGATGCCGGCGAGCTGTGCGTTATCGAGAAAGCGATCCAACGTAAGCAGGGCCTCGTCCACCGTCTGCCCGCGCAGGTCCAGCTCGCTCTTTCCCGAAACCTGGGAACGGTCCATCCGGCTGCGGCCGCCCGCGGGCGGTTTGGCAGCGCTTTCTCCCTCCACAAGCTGAAGGGCGGATTCCGGCACCCGCGTTTTGATAATGCCCGCCTGCACTTCCACGTTGCCTGAACGGTCGGCTCCGCGAAGCACCGTTCCCTGCTTACCCAGCTCCGTCAGCAGCACGGTATCCCCGGCGCGCAGCGGGCGCGGCAGCTTGTAAGAGCGGCGTCCGGGCGCTTTGCGCACCGGGTCGGCATGCTCCTCCATGGCCCGGATGCGCGCGCCCAGTTCCGTTTTGGCAAGCTCCCGCAGCTTGGAAGCGTCTTCGGTGTCGCGCATCTTGCGCAGGGCGTCGAGATCGTCCATTAGCGCCTGTGCCTGCGCGCGCGAGCTTTCCAGCAAACGCCTCGCCTGCTGCCGCGCCCGCTCGATCTCCTGTTCCTTTTCCCGTTCCACGGTGCGCAGCAGCTCGTCGGCCTGCCGCTTGGATTCCTCGGCCTCCGCATGCAGCGCCTGCGCCTGCGCGCGCTCGCGCTCCAGACCCTGCCGGCTGGCATCCAGGCTGCGCACCACCTCTTCGAAGCGCAGGTCCTCGCTGGAGATCAGCGACTTCGCGCGCTCGATGATCGGCGTTGAGAGCCCGAGGCGCGCCGAAATGGCGAACGCGTTGGAACGCCCCGGCACGCCGATGAGCAGCCGATACGTCGGGCGCAGCGTTTCCAGATCGAACTCGCAGGAGGCGTTTTCCACACGCGGCGTCTCGATGGCGTAGGCCTTGAGCTCGGCGTAATGCGTGGTGGCCGCCGTTTTGGCGCCGCACTCCCGCAGGTGTTCCAGAATCGACACGGCCAGCGCGGCGCCCTCCACCGGATCCGTGCCCGCGCCGAGCTCGTCGAGCAGCACCAGGCTGTTTTCCCGGCAGGTGGATAAAATTTCCACGATATTCGTCATATGCGCCGAAAAGGTGGAAAGCGACTGTTCGATGCTCTGCTCGTCGCCGATATCCGCCAGAACGTTGCGGAAAAAGACGAGGCGGCTGTCGTCCGCGGCGGGAACCATAAGGCCGGACATCGCCATGAGCGTGAGTAGACCCAGCGTTTTGAGCGCTACGGTTTTGCCGCCCGTGTTCGGGCCGGTGACCACGAGCGTATCGAACCCGCCGCCCAGTTCGAGGTCGATGGGCACCACGCGGCTGGCCGGAATGAGCGGATGGCGCGCCTTGTGCAGCACGATACCGCCCTCCGCGGCAAGCACCGGCGCGCCCGCCTTCATGGAAAACGAAAGCTCGGCCTTGGCAAACACGAAATCGAGCTCCACGGCCGCGCGCACGCTCTGCGCGATGCTCTCGGCAAAGCCGCCGGTTTCGTTTGAAAGCTCCGCAAGGATGCGCTCGATCTCTTTTTCCTCTTTGGATTGCAGCACCCGCAGCTCGTTGTTCGCCTCCACCGCGCCCATTGGCTCCACAAACAGCGTGGCGCCGCTCGCGGAGGTGTCGTGCACCAGGCCCGGTACGTCCGAACGGCATTCGGAGCGCACGGGCAGCACAAAGCGCCCGCTCCGAATGGTGATGATGGGATCCTGCAAAAACTTCTGCACCGTCTGCGAGCGCACCATCTTCTCGAGCACTTGCCGGACCTTATCCTCCGTGCGGCGGATGCCGCGGCGCAGCTTCGCAAGCTCCTCGCTGGCGTTGTCGGAGATCTCATCCTCCGAAACGATGGCGTTGCCGATTTTTTCTTCCAGATATTTATTCGGGGTCAAACGGTCGAACAGCGGGTCGAGTGCGGTTTCCACGCTCTCGGCCGTATCGCGGTAGCGCGCGAGCGTACGCACGGAAGAGAGCACGTCCTTGATATCGAGCAGTTCCCGCGTTCCGAGGGAGCTGCCGAGCTTCGCGCGCTCCAGAGCGCTGTCCACGTTTTTCAGGCCGTAAAACGAGGGGCTGCCGAACCGCAGGGATAGCCGGCAGGCGTCCTCCGTATCGCGCAGCGCGGCCTGCGCGTCCTCCGCGTCCCCGCAGGGCAGCAGCGCGCGCACCTTTGCTTCCGCATCGGCGCAATGGCATTTTGCCTCCAGCAGTTCCAGCACCTTGCCGTATTCCAAAGCCTGCCGGGAGCGTTCCAAAAGCTGCAAAAATATCACATCCATCATCATTGCATCATCGCATCATCGGCCCGGCATCGCCGCGCGGCGGCCGAGGCTTGAAGCGAATTTTCATTCGAATTTCAGAAATTCGATTTATCCGTTTTGCCCCGTTCCGGAATCCCGCCCCGGAAGGGCGTTGTAAAAATCGAGTGTGGGAAAGCTGCGTTCCAGCCTGCAGAGCAGGTAGGCCTCGGAGGCGCGCGCCAGATCGGACAAAGCCGGTTCGGGCAGCGTGAACGCAAACAATTTTTCAAAGTCAGCATACACCACATGGCGCATCGCCGCAAGTACCCCTTTGGAAAGAGCAACACGGTTCTCAAGCGGTGTTTCCGGCAGCTCCCCGGCGCAGTCCCCGCACAAAAGCGTGCCGCCCAGGGGCTCAAAAAACATTTGCCCGCCTTCGTACAGCCCGCAGTTCCGGCAGGCCACGAGATCCGGCATGTAGCCCGAAAGCGTGAGCGCGCGCAGCTCGAAGGCCGCTTTGATAAGCGGAAGGGGCCTTGTCCCGTTTTTGATGAAATGCAGCGCGTTGAGCAGCAGCCGCAGAAGCATTTCGGCCGGCTCTTCCTCCGGCGCCAGAAAGCCCGCGAGCTGGGCGAAATACTGCGCAAGCGAGAGCGCCTCGAGCGAGGAATCGACGCCCAGAAAGAATTCCAGCGGCTCCGCGTCGTCGATTATGTAGGTCTCGCGCCCTTTGTACAGGGCGAAGCTGGAATAACAAAACAGCCGTGTCGCGGTGGACAGACGGCTGTTTACGCGGCGGGCGCCGCGCGCGGAGGCGCGCAGCACCCCTTTTTCACGCGTCAGGATGGTGACGATCCGGTCGTTTTCACCCACGTTGAGGTCCCGGATAATCAGCCCGTCGGTTTTCATCTGCATGGGTATCCGCCTCCCGGGCAGTGGCCGTGCTTTCCGGGCCTATGGTCTGGTAGAGCATATACGCTCCGATGTTTCCGGTTTTTTCAAAGAGCGCCCATACGGCATCCCGATCCATTCGCAATCCCTCCGTCACAGCTACCGGTTGCATTCCCAGTTTTTCACGAAGGGCCGCCGATATGAGCGGTAAATGTTGTTTTCCGGCAAAAAGCCTGCAACGTCCCGTGCGCGCGAAACAGAAAAACCGGTTCAGTCGTAACCGAGGGTTTTCAGTGTGCCCTCGCGGTTGCGCCAATCCTCCTTGACCTTAACCCACAGCTTCAGGTTGACGTGGCAGTCGAGCATCCGCTCGATATCGGCGCGCGCGCGGCTGCCCACCAGCTTGAGCATACGGCCGCCTTTGCCGATGACGATGCCCTTGTGGCTTTCGCGCTCGCAGTAGATGGTGGCCTCGATATCCATCAGCTCGCCGCGTTCCTTCATACGCTCCACGGAAACGGCAATGCCGTGCGGCACCTCGTCCGAAAGCAGCTCCAGCAGCTTTTCGCGCACGATCTCGGCCGCCAGCAGGCGCTCCGGCTGGTCGGTGAGCATATCCTCCGGAAAATAGGCCGGGCCTTCGGGAAGCACGCCGCGCAGCTCCTTCAAAAGCTCCTCTGTGCCATCCTTGGCCAAGGCGGAAACGGGCACCACGGCGGCGAACGCAAAGCGTGCGCTCCAGGCCGCGATGACCCCCATCAGCGCTTCCTTATGCGCCAGCGTGTCGATCTTGTTCACAGCCAAAAGCACGGGCAGCTCCGCTTTTCCGTGTTTTTCCGAGCGGAATTTCTCAAGCAGCGCCAGTTCGTCCGCGCTCGCGGCGGCCTGCGGTTCCACCACGAGAACGGCCGCGTCCACATCCGCTATGGAGCTGTCCACCGCGCGGGCCATGTGCTCGTCGAGCTTGTTGTGCGCGCGGTGCAGGCCGGGTGTATCAAGAAAAATCATCTGCGCCCCGTCCTGTGTGAGCACACCCATGATTTTATTGCGCGTGGTCTGCGGCTTGGGCGAAACGATTGCAACCTTTTCCCCCAGCAGCGCGTTGAGCAGCGTGGATTTTCCCACGTTGGGGCGCCCCACGATGGCGATGAAACCGGAATGACGAACGTCCAAACCCTACCCAAACCTTTCCGCATTGCTGCGTAACCCAAAACGCGGCGGCTTTTGCGCACGCCGCGGAAAATCTCTCATTTCAGTTTATCCGCCCGCCGGCTTTTCATGCGCACGGGCCGCGGCCCCGAAGGAACGGGCCGCCGAAAAATGAAGGCCGCCGCCGCCGGCAGGGAAAAGAGGAACAGCACGCCGAGCGGCCAGTTTTCCCAGAGCGTCCGCCCGATGTGCGCCAGCACATCCGGCTTTCCGAACAGGATAACGCCCACCGCGGCGGCAAACACGGCGCAGATGAGCACCGCTCCCGCCGCCACGTCCTTGACGATGCGCGCCGAAATGTTGTAGCACGGCTTTTCCATATCCACCAGCACTTCGATGGCCGTATTCACCGTTTCGGCAAAAAGCACCAGGCCGATCGCCACCAGAAGCAGCAGGAATTCCGCGGTTTCGAACCGGTAAAACGGCGCGAACGCCAGAACATAGACGGTGACCACCAGATGGATGCGCATATTGCGCCCCGTGCGGATGCAGTACCCCACGCCGCGGAACGCATAGACAAAGCTCATGGCCAGACTACGGACCTGCCGCGCTCCGTCCTCGCGTGTCATTCTTCCAGAACGGAGCGTTCCAGGCCGAGCGCCACCAGGACCTTTTCTTCGCGCTCGTGCATCCGAACGGCTTCGAGCCCCCCGTTTACATGGTCGTAGCCCAGAATATGGAGCATGGAGTGCACGGTGAGGAAACCCACCTCGCGCTGCAGCGTGTGCCCGTATTTTTCCGCCTGCTCCACCGCGTGTTCGAGCGAGATCACGATATCGCCGAGCACGAACGCTCCGGTGTCGGGGTTGAGGTCGAACTTTCCGCCTTCGCCCATGGGAAACGAAAGAACGTCGGTGGAGGCGTCCTTCTTGCGATACTGGAGGTTCAGTTCGCGGATCTGCGCGTCGTCCACAAAGGTGACGTTCACTTCCGCGCTGCCTTCGAAATTCTCCTCCACGAGTGTTGCGTTGCAGCAGCGCCGCACCAGCAGCCTCATTCCGGAGGGGATTTTCACGGCCTTCTGCCGGTTTTCTATATAGACCTTCAGCTTATCCATAGCGCTCAGCGTCTTCCTTCCTTTTCGGATTTTTCCTCATATTTTTCGTATGCCTTGATGATTTTCTGCACCAGCTGGTGGCGGACGACATCCCGTTCCGTAAAAAAGAGAATGCCGATGCCGTCGATGTTTCGGAGCACCTTCGTCGCCTCCACAAGACCGGAACGCTTGCCGTCGGGCAGATCGATCTGCGTGATATCGCCGGTGATCACGGCCTTCGAGTTCGCCCCGAGGCGCGTGAGGAACATCTTCATCTGCTCCGAGGTCGTGTTCTGCGCCTCATCCAGAATGATGAACGAATCGTCGAGCGTGCGGCCGCGCATGTAGGCGAGCGGCGCCACCTCGATGCTCTGGCGCTCCTGCAGGCGCTGGAACGTTTCGCTGCCGAGCATGTCGTACAATGCGTCGTAGAGCGGGCGCAGGTACGGGTCCACTTTGTTCTGGAGATCGCCCGGCAGAAAGCCAAGCTTTTCGCCGGCCTCCACCGCGGGCCGTGTGAGAACGATGCGGCTGATCTCCTTATTGCGGAAGGCCGCCACCGCCATGGCCACGGCGAGATAGGTTTTGCCCGTCCCGGCGGGGCCGACGCCCAGCACGATGGTTTTATCGCGGATGGCCTGCACGTAGTTTTTCTGACCCAGGGTTTTGGGCTTCACGGGCTTGCCGTGCGACGTGATGCAGATGGAGCCGCTGAGAAGGTCGAACTGCTCAGCGTTCCCCTCCTCCACCAGCGTCATGAGATACCGGAGGTTCTGGGCGTTGATGGCTTCCCCCCGCGACATGGCCCGCACGAGGCCCTGGATGGTTTTTTCCGCCTTGGCTACGTTATCCTCTTCGCCTGTCACCTTGAGTTCCGCGCCCCGGTTGAGGATCTGCACATTGAACTCGTTTTCGATGGCAATGACGTTTTCATCAAAATTCCCGAACAGGCCGGAGATATGGTCGAGCTGGTCGATGGCAATGGTCCGTTCTACCATTTCCTCACCCTGACATCACTGCTTTCCACGTAATATTGCATTTATTGTAACATAATTTTTGGGAGTTTTATATCATCATATTCACTAAATTTTAAGCGCAAATCTCTTAATCGGGCCGCGCGGCGCGGCATATCCGCCGAGGCAATCTTTGCTGGAAAGAAAATCCCGGCCCGTTCGCCAAATTTTAGTCCGCGGGTCTTTATATGGGCATTTCAGGTATTTCACGGATATAAGTTTGGCATCACGCGCCGGCGGGCGTTTCATACGCGATATCCTGTTCGCAGGCGTAGGTGCAAACAAGGGTGACCCCCGTTTTGGAAACGCGGGCCTGCACGCTGCGTTTTAAAATTTTCATGCCGGCAAGCTCGATTTTTTCCTTCTGGGCGAGCATGGCATCGGCCTTCGCCCGGGCCTGCGCGGGCGTGTAAACCGCCGTTTCGGCGCGGTATTCGGAAAAAACGGCGGTGTGCAGCGCCACGGGCAGCGTGAGCGGGCCCAGCCGCAGCGGGCTTGTATAAATGCTTCGGCGAAAATTTCCCGCAGGCTCCGAACGGTAAAGCGGGAGCAGTGCGCTCAAAAGCTGGAGCGAATAGCGCTTTTCCACGCGGCCGGTATCCCGGTTTTCCACCCCGCGCAGCGGGAAGGCGACGGCGAGCGTATGCTGCGTGCGGGCAATGACGACGGCGCGCGCGTGAACGGTGCGGGTAACGCCGCTTTTTGGCTCCTGCACGGTGCCGCTCACCAAAAGCGCGCCCTTGAGCACCGTATCGCCCGGGCGCAGGCTCGTCTGCCCCTGAAAGACCTGCATCCGCACGATCTGCCCCGTTTCCAGCGCCTTCACGTCGCAGGGCTGGCTTTCCGGAATGACATCGGGGCGCGTGGTGCGCTCCCCCACCTCCACCGTGGCCGCGGTGCCCTTCAGGTTGATATGCATCCAGGAAAGGCCGGGCAGCGCGAGCAGCGCCTCCTGCTCCGTCTGCCGCAGATCGAGCGCGCCCGCACGCACGCCGGGCCGCAGGCCGAGGCTGTCGAGCTCAAACAGGATCTCGCGCGTCTGCACGTCGCTGTTTCCCTCCACGTCCACCGTCCAGATAAACCCGGAAAGAGTGCACAAAACGCCGAAAAAGAGCAGGAACCCCAGCGCGAAGCCCCAGCGCGCCCGGTGCCGCGCGATCTGCGCGGGAAGTCCGCGGCGTGCCAAAGGCTCCACGCGCAAACCCGCCTTCGCCGCCACGGGCGCAAGGCGGCGGAAATGGCTCCCGCGCACATTCGCCTCCAGCACGCCCCCGCGGGCTCGCAGGTTCCACAGCGGGATATGCGCGCGCGCGCACAGCGTCAGAAACAGCGGGATACTCCCGTCCTCCGCCCGGAAGCGCACGCTTCCGAGTAAAAAGCGCAATAAACCGGTTAAAAACATGGCCGCCCCCAGCGCACTCCATCCGACCGATTGCGGCAATTCCGGCTCCGATCGGGAAAAGCCGGTTTTCGCCCCGGAGTTTTTCTTTTCCGCCGTGTTTCAGGAGATGAACTCCACCGACGTCACAAAGCCGTTCAGGATGGCGGAATGGTCGGTGAAATTGCGCAGCGAAAGCCCGCGCCCCAGAAAACGGACCTTGAGCTTGCCCAGGTCCATGCACACTACGTCCTCGTCGTATTCCAGAATCCCGCGGCACCCTTCGACGACGACCTCGCGGTTTCCCGAAAACTCCAGATGCGTCATCCCTGCCGCAAGGTCCGCGGGCAAGTCGAGCGCCTTCACCGCTTTTTCCGCCGCCCGGGCCGTTTTTTGCGCCACAAAGCCGGCGGCCGGTTCCCTCTTCCGAATCTTATGTTTATAGCGCACCTTGCAAGGCCCCTTCCGAAGCACCGCCGAAGTACCGGCAATGCTTTGCTTCGCTAAAATTTATGTGCGCGCAAAAGCAAAAATACATGCCCCCCGCCGCCGTATCATATACTGTACCGGCGCCGACGCGCCAGCATCCGCCTCTGCTCCAGGACAGGGGCGGCGGCCGGGGAGGTTTTTTTTTGCATCGGATCACATCGTCCGCCGGTTTGAGGCGCAAATCCGCAGTTTGTTCCCAATCCGCTTTCAAATCCGCTTTTCCGGCCCGCACCGCCCTTACGGCGGCCGGCTGCCTCGCTTTCCTGCTGCTTCTCCTGTTTGACCCCGCCCCCGCCCTCGAGGGCGCGCGCAGGGGGCTTTCCCTGTGCGGCGAAACCGTGATTCCCTCGTTGTTTCCCTTTCTGGTGCTTTCGGGCTTTATCATCCAGTTCGGGCTGGCCGAGCGGCTGGGGCGTTGGATGGAAACGGCCACGCGCCTGCTGTTCCGGCTGCCGGGCTGTGCCGGCACCGCCCTGATTCTGGGTGCCGTGGGGGGTTACCCGGTGGGCGCCGGCGCCGTAGGGTAACTGCGCCGGCGCGGGCTGCTCTCGGAAGCCGAGGCGGAACGCCTGCTGTGCTTCTGCATCAATTCCAGCCCTGCGTTCATCATCGGCGCCGTGGGGAGCGGCATGCTGCACAGCACCGCAGCGGGCATACTGCTGTGCGCGGCGCACCTGGGCGCCTCCTTTGCCGTCGGCCTCACGCTCCGATTCGGCGCGCGCCGGCTCCCAGCTGAAAATTCCCGCCCTGCGCGGCGCCCGCCCGAGGAACCACACGGGGTGGCCGAAACGTTCGTCGTCTCAGTCACCGGCTCCATCCGCAGCGTTTTGTCCATCGCCGCCTTTGTGGTGCTGTTTTCGTCGCTCAACGCGCTGCTAAACGATTTGGGGGTTCCGGCGCTGCTGGCGGGCCTTGCGGCGCACGTCGCGCCGCCTCCCTCGGGCGACCCGCTTTTCTACCGGCGGGCGGTATCCGGCATTTTGGAGGTGACAAACGGCTGCGCCGCCGCATCCGGCGGAGGCGGCATGGAGGCGTTGCTGCTGCTCTCGCTCATGCTCGGCTGGGCCGGTGTTTCCGTGCAGTTTCAGGTCGTTTCCATGGTGCGCGGTTCCCATGTTTCCGCCCGCCCGTTTTTCTTCACACGATTCCTGCACATGTTTTTTTCCGCGCTGCTCACGTTCGCTCTGTTCCTGCTGTTTCCCGGCGCCGTGCCGTCCGCCGCGCCCACGGCGCAGGTATTCGCCTGGAACGGCTCCGCCGTTTCGTCCGCGTTTCATCCGGCGCCCGCCGTTTGCGCCATGCTCCTCGTTTGCGCCATCCTGCTGCTTTCGCTCGCTCAGGTTTAACTCATTTCGAGCGCTTCGCGGCTTGCCGCAGGTTTTTCTTTTTTCGGTTTTCGAAGCAGACTACCATGTCAAAACAAAACAGAGAAATGCCGTTCTCCCAGCCTGTGTTAGTTTTTAAGATTCACATTCGCAGGTTTGGAGGTTCGGAAAATCTCGGCGCAAAAGTTTCCGCGCCAACGGTGATATTCTCAAAAAGAAGGATTCGCCACAGCGCGCGCATCACCGCGAATGAAATCCGGCGCGTTTGGAAAGCGGCGGCGCTTTGGATTTTTCTGCGGATTGCATACGGCCCGGCGCAACTCCTCTTTTCGCATTTCAAACGAATTGAAACCGGTGCAAATACGATGATTTTTTCTGTAATATTGAAAGAAACAGTATATACTTTTTGATTTTTATGCTATAATACATGTAAATCCTAATGATCGCGAGGTGTATTGTATGGCAAGAACACGCAAAACCACTGAAACCCGTCTTGCCGAGCTTTCGGCAAAAAAAGCTCAGCTTCAGGCTAAGATCGAGAACTGGAAAAGCAAAATTTCCGAGCTGGATTCTCAGATCAAAGATCTGACGGAAGCAAACAAGCAAAAGGAACTGGAACATCTTCAGAAGGCCATCAAAGATTCCGGGAAAACCATCGAAGAAGTTTTCTCGGCGCTCAGCACCGAAGAAAACGAGAAGAAGTAACCTGCCGCTGGCGCGTTTTGCTTCTCAAATGCGTTTTTTCGTTTGGCTCAGATAAGCAGACCGCCGGTTTTCACAGTTTTGCCTGTGAAGGCCGGCGGTTTGGCTTGCCCGCATATTCTGCTTTTTTACTTTCCTTTAAAAGGGCATGCTGCGTTTTTCGCGGCAGCTCCGTTCGGAGCTGTCGCAAAAGCAAATGAAAACCGTTTGCCTGCAATCCGGGTCTAAACGCGGGTTGCAGGCATTTTGCGCCGTTTTGCAATATTCCGGCATCGGAAAGGCACGCCTTTTCCGATGCCGGAATTTTTCTTTTTTATAGAACGCGGAAGCCGGGAGAAACCGTTTGAAATGTCGTTTTTTGCGGTTTTTCGGATATTCGTGCGCGCTCAGTTTGCAAACTGATATGGTTTTCCTCAATCTGCCCGACTTTCTGCGATGCGTCTCCGTTCGTCGAAGCGTTCACCAGCTTGGCGTTCGATTCCGCATAGTTCTGGATTTTGCTTTGTCCCACGCCGCCCTCATCCGAAACAAAAACGTAACGGATCTTTCCGGCTTTCACCAAAATTTGAACACATCGAGGGCCAGGGCGCTATCCGTTGCATGAAAACAACCGTAAGCGGCGCACGAAAGGCCGGTGTCGATAATGAGATGCGCCGCGCCGTTGGCACGAAGCGAATCCGGTTGCCGTATGCTATCCATCCGTTCCCGCCGGGTATGGCAAAGCGCCTTCCCCCGGCACTATGCTTTCAGCATAAAGCCGGATTGTGAAGGCGCTTTGAGGAAAACATAATTTTTAGTGAACGGCGCGCGATGCGAATCCCCGTAAAAATCGCAGAATCAAAATCCGTGCCGGAACCCATGCGAACGTTTCCGGCACGGGCCGGGCCGGCTTTTGAACCGGCTATGCGGATCAGGGATTTTCCAGAGCCTGAAAGCGCGGATCGTTTTGCAGGCGCGAAAAATGGCGGCTGCGGTCGTCCTTCATCTGCGCGCGCACGCCCGCCGGGTCCATCCCCACGGCGATTTTGAGGTAGGCGACGGCCTCGTCGGCGTTGCCCTCGTCGGCGTAAACCGTGGCGATCCCGTAATACGACCAGGTGTCCCTGCCCTTGAGGGCGAGCACGCGGTTGAAATCGGCGACGGAGGCATCGTACCGTTTCAACCCCTTTTCGATGAGGGCGCGGTTGAAATAACCGTAGGCGTAAGCGGGATTGATGGCGACGGATTTATTGATGAGTGCAAGGCAGGTTTCCGCCATCCCGTTCCCGTTCGCAAAATAGAGCGCGATTCCCTTCACGTTGTACGCCCAGAAACATTGGGCGTTTGCCGCGATCGCCGCATCGCACACCTGAACGGACGCGTCGTATTTCCCGCCGCTGTAAAACGTGTAGGCTTTGACATACTGCGGGTCCTTTTCCGGGTTCGGGAACGCGGAGGCTTGCGAAGACGCGGAAGAAGAGGACGGCGCGGAAGAAGGAGATACGGCGGACGTGGCGGACGAAGCGGAGGAGGACGGGGGCGCGGAGGAGGAGCGCGCGCTTTGCCCCGAAGGCGCCGCGTGGCAGGCGGTGCCGACAAAAGCCGCGAGCAATACGGCGCAAAGCGGCGCGGCGCGCCGTGCCGGAAGGGCTTTGAAACGCATGGGAGCGCCTTCTTTCGTTCAGTTTCGGCGGCTTTCGCGCCATGCCTCTCCGGACGTTCCGGGAGCGCAGGCGGCGCCGCCTCATATACTGGTTTGAGAGGTGATATCTGTGTTTTTTTATTATGTCCGTCCGGGCGACACTCTGTATAAAATCTCGGCGCTGTTCCGCGTGCCTGTGGAAGCCCTGCTTGCCGCCAACCCCGGCGTCATTCCAACGGATCTTCTGATCGGCCAGCAGATCCGCATTCCGCTCGAATACACGGAGGCGCCCGTGCAGCCGGGTGAGCAGCCCCGCCGGCAGTTCTGATTTTTTACAAACAGAACCGGAAAGCCCCTGCCGGAGGTCCGGCAGGGAAAGGATGGAGGAATCCACATGTCCAATATGTCCATGCAACCTTCGAGTGAAAATACACCGCAGGCAAACAACGCGCCGGCCGTTCTGCCTTCCCTCAACGCGGAAGCGGCCTATGGGCCGGTTTACCCCGAGCTCTACATGAAGCTGAGGCCCCACATCGACATGGCCTGCGATATTCTCAATACATACGGCCCCGTAATGCCCACGCAGCGCCAGCTCGAGCAGGTTTCCGACGGAGTCCTCGAGGAATTCTGCGCCCTGTACCCCGAAATGGCCGATTACATGCACCGCGACGACCCGCAGGGCGACCCGCCGTCCTTTTTCGGGATGCCGGGAGGCCGGCCGGGACGTTTTCGCCGCAGGGGCATCGGCCGCGATTTGATCTCCACCCTGCTGCTCGCCGAGCTGTTCAACCGGGGCTTTTTCTTTTTCTGAGCCTTGGCGGAGCGGATGGCGGATTTGCAAAGGCGTGGCGAAACGAGCTCTGTGCGTTTTGCCGCGCCGGCGGCGGCCGGTGCGTTTTTTCAGCGCTTGGTGTAGCGGTTGGCGATGCTGGAGGCCGTCACCGAATCCGGCTTTATGGCGCATTTATAACCCGAAGCCCGCACCCAGCCCACGATTTCGGAAATCAGCTCGAAGGTGCGGCCCTTGCGGTTTTCGCCGATATCCAGATGAATGGAGATTTCCTGCCGGATGCCGGCATCCGCGAACGCTTTCGAGAGCTTGGCGGCAAGCTCCAGGCTCAGCGACGTTTCGTAATAGATTTTCTGCCGCACGGAAGTGATCTTTTTCACGGTTCGCGTATCGTAGAAAAAAATGCCGCCGTGCCCAACGCGGTGCACGGCCACAGCCACCACCACTTTCGTCAGCTTGGTATTCTGCGAATCGGTGCCCACGCTGATCTCGTACGCATCGTCTTTTTCGGCCCGGATATAATCCCGGATGATCTCCACCATCCGCCGGACCGACACGTCCCCGTACGTAATGCTTTTCATATCCCATCCCCTGCGCAGGCCCCGAGGGCCTCCCATCCGAAAACCGCGCCCGCGGCCCGGCGGCCGGAAGCGCAAAACACCACCGTTCATTTTCTGGAACGGAGGCAGGAATTCCCGCAAAGGCGCCGTTCGCTCCAGAATACGAATTTTCCATAAAATCCGGGCGGAAATCCACATCAAAACCCATAGGAAAACGCTTTTGCCGCGGGTTTGGCCCGCCTTTGAACCGGATCTTCATATGGGAGAGCCGGAGCTCCGCAAAACGGGTATCGTGTGTATTATACCCCCGTTTACGCCGGGCTGCAAGCACGCGCCGGTCACAGAAAAAGGGCCCGCAAGGGCGGACAAGCCGCCCAGCGGGCCCGGGGTGCCGAAGCATACGAGGCTCCGAAAAAAAACACGGATACAGCCCGCGACCGCGCCGTCAGCCGGGCTGCTCTTCGAGCACGGCGCGCAGGCGCGGCACGCGGATGACCATGCGGTAGATGCGCCCTCCCATGGGCAGGCGCTGGATATCCCGCCTGTTCACGCCGCGGATGAGCACCATCGCCGCAAAGAACACGGCCGCTCCGAGCAAAACGGCCAGAATAACGACCGCGTCGTTGCAGATATACCCCAGCGTGGAATGGAGCCGGAACTTGAGAGCGCGGCGCGCAAGCCCGAACACACCGTCGTAAAACAGCAGGCACACCGCTCCCATGAGCAGCGATGCCGCCGCGGGCCGCGCCAGCAGGCGCGCGAAATGCAGGCTTTTCCGGAACGCGGGCATGCGCCGGATGTAGTATTCGTTCACGGCGATGGTGATGATCCAGCCCACGGCGTTGCCGACGATCGCCCCTTTGATCTCGACGGCCGGAATCCCCACGAGCGCGTAGTTGAGCCCCGTTTTCACGAGCATCCCAATAATCAGGCTCACGGATGGCACGATCGGCCTGCCGGAGCCGATGAGGATGGCCGACTGCACGTATTGGATGGTCATGAAAATCGCCGTCCAGGTGCCGAGTATCACGAGATCGGCGCCCGAATCGTGGCTGAAAAAGATGACGCGGATGATCGGCTGGGCCAGGAACGAAATGCCCGCGATGCTGGGGATCGTGATGAGGAAAATAGCCTTGTAGCTTTCGCGCACACGGTGGCGCACCAGCTTGTGGTCGCGCAGCGCCAGCGCCTCGGAGATGGCCGGAATGAGCGACGACACGAGCGCGGTGGAAAATGCGATGGCCAGCGTGAACAGCCGGTTGAACTGGTAGGAATAAACGCCGAAGCGCGCCTGCGCCTGCGTGGAGGTAAAGCGGTGCGTCGCCATCAGCAGCACGGTACACTGGGCGTCCACAAACGGCCCTAAATTCACCGCAATGGTGTTCAGAACTGCCGGAAAGCTGTACAGCGCGATCTGCCGGTAAATCTGCCGGTAGGATAGCTCCGGCGCGTCCGCGGGCGTGCGCGCAAGCTCCGCGTGCCGCCTTGCCCGGAAAAGGTTGAAAAAGACGAACATCAGGAACACCGAGGCCGCGAGTGCGCCCATAAACGTGCCGATCATGGTGCCGGCGGCTCCCGCGGGCAGCCCGTAACGCACCAGCAGCCACGCGAACACCACGGTGAACACGGCGTTGAACAGCTGTTCGAGCACGTTGGAAACGGCCACCGGCACCATGTTCTGCCTGCCCTGGAAATACCCGCGCAGCGCGCAGGAAACCGAGGTGAACAGCAGCGTGGGCGAAGCGGCCAGCAGCATCAGGGAGGCATCCTTCTGGCTGATGATGCTGCTCGCGATGAAATTGCGCCCCAAAGCCATTGCCAGCCCGCCGAGGATACCCAGCGCGAGCAGCACGGAGTAAGCGGCCTTAAGGATTTTCTGCACCGCGCGGAAGTTCTGGTGCGCCGTCTGCTCCGAAACGAGCTTGGAAATGCCGTTGGGAAGCCCCGCGTTGGAAAGCGAATACAGAAAGGTATAGACGATCATCCCTTTGGCGACGATGCCGTTGCCCGCGTCGCCCAGAATGTGCGTCTGGAACGGCAGGTAGATGATCGCGAGGAACTTGACGATGATGTTCGCCGTGCCGAGTACGGCAAAGCTTCTCGAGGTGGACTGTTTTTCCATACCCTTCTCCGCCGCCCGCCGCGTTCACGCCGCGTTCGGCTTTTGTTCACATTAAATTTGTTTGTATTCTATGCGGTTTGCCGGTATAATACTATCAGGAACCGGGCCGGAAAAGGCTGTGCCTTTTGCCCGCTTCACTTTTTTTCCGGGAGACGAACCATGAGCCTTTCCTTGCTGGTGGATATTTTTCTTCACCTGGATACCCATCTCGCCGCATTCATGAACGAGTACGGCTCGGCCGTGTACGTATTCCTCTTTCTCGTGCTGTTCTGCGAAACCGGGCTGGTGGTAACGCCGTTCCTCCCCGGGGATTCGCTCATTTTCGCCTCGGGCGCCCTTGCGGCCACGGGCATCATGAGCAGCTGGTCGCTGCCGCTGTTTATGGCCGCGGCGGTGCTCGGCAACATGCTCAACTACCAGATCGGCCGCGCTTTGAGCGACCGGGTGCGCCGCCGGCAGAAAATCCGCTTCATCCGGCAGGAGTATCTCGACCGTACGCAGGACTTTTTCGACCGGCACGGCGGAGCCACCATCATCATCACGCGCTTCATGCCCATTCTGAGAACGTTTTCGCCGTTCGTCGCCGGCGTGGGCGCTATGAAGTACCGGCGCTTTTTCCTGTTCAACCTCATCGGCGGCGTGTCGTGGGCGGCGGCCTTTTTCGCCATCGGTTTTTTCTTCGGCAACGTGCCGTTCGTGCGCACGCATTTCAGCGTAATCGTCATCGGCATCGTGCTGGTTTCGCTCATTCCCGCCGTGGCGGCATTTATCAAGGCGAAAACCGCTCCCCCTGCGCGGGATTGATTCCGTGCCGCGCTTCCCTCAACGCCCCCGCGCCCGGAACGGCCGTTCCCGCGCAGGGGGCGTTTTTGTGTGCTCACTGCACCTGAAGAGCCACGTATTTGAGGTAAAGGGACTCCTCGGCGCCCAGCGCCACGGGGTGGTCCTTCGCCTGGTAACGCTGCTCCGCGATGCGGCAGGCCCGCCGCGCGTCGAGCGCCGCGTCCTGCAGCATTTTGAGGAACAGCTCGGGCGACATGAAATGCGAGCACGAGCAGGTGACGAGGAACCCGCCCGGCCGCACGAGCTTCATGGCGCGCAGGTTGATTTCCTTATAGCCGCGGTAGGCGCCCGTAAGCGCCGCCTTGGTTTTGCAGA
Organism: Bacillota bacterium; assembly: GCA_023391535.1. Taxonomy (GTDB): domain Bacteria; phylum Bacillota; class Clostridia; order Oscillospirales; family Ethanoligenentaceae; genus JAEWAU01. The sequence continues at coordinate 17,196 of JAEWAU010000038.1, forward strand.
AGGCGGGCGGGTCGAGCACAATCACGTCGAACATGCGGCCCTCGCGTTCGCAGGCGGTGAGCAGGTCGAACACGTTGGCCTTCACCGCGCTTACCTGCGAAAAACCGTTGAGCTGCGCGTTGCGGCGCACCTCTTCGAGCGCCGTCTCGGAAATATCCACTGCTTCCACCTGCGCCGCACCGTATTTGGCCGCGTGGAGCGCGAAGCCGCCCGTGTGGCAGAAGCAATCGAGCACGTACGCGCCGCGCACATAGGGCGCGATGGCGGACCGGTTCTCGCGCTGATCGAGGAAATAGCCCGTCTTCTGGCCGTTCTCGATATCCACCAGCATCCGGACGCCGTTTTCCAGAATCTCCACCGTGCCGGGGCTTTCGCCGAACAGCACGCCCTTTTGCTGGGGAAGTCCCTCTTTTTCGCGGAGGGGAACGTCGTTGCGCTCGTAGATGCAGCGCGGCTGAAGCAGTTTCGCCAGAATCCGCACGATCTCGGCCTTGTATTGGTCGATGCCCAAAGCAAGCGTCTGCATCACGAGGCAGTCCGCATAGCGGTCCACGATCAGCGCGGGCAGAAAATCGGCCTCGCCGAACACGGCGCGGTAAGCCGGGCGTTCGCCCTGCGCAAGTCCGAGCTTTTCGCGGTATTCGAGCGCCGTGCGCAGCCTCTTTTCAAAAAATGCGGAGTCGATCTCCTCATGCCCGCGCGTGAGCAGACGGACTAAAATTTTCGAGCGCGGGTTGTAATAGCCGCGCCCCAGAAACACACCGTTTGAAGCCAGCACGTCCACGATGCCGCCCGGTTCCGGGCTGCCCTCCACGCGCTGCACCTCGTTATCGTAAATCCACAGGTGCCCCGCGAACACATCCTTTTCTTCGCCGCGTGCGAGCACGATGCGCGCTTTTTCCGTACGATCTCCTCCCTTTCCGGAGCCTGTTCCGAAGTCCGTTCAGGCTTCCGGTTCGTCGCAGTAGGCGCAGCCTTTGCCGCCTTCGCCGTCGGATTTGGTAAGGTGCGGCAGGTAATGCTCCGCGTGCGTGATGCAGCGGGGGTTGGGGCAGTCAAAACCGCTTTCCGCCGTTTCCGGCAGGGTGATGTCGATATCGTCCTCCAGCATCTTGAGGATGAGCGCCATGCGGGCGTACATGCCGTTGGCCGCCTGGCGGAAATACGCGGCGCGCGGGTCGTCGTCCACTTCCGCGGCGATCTCGTCCACGCGCGGCAGCGGATGCAGCACGGTGAGCGTGGGTTTCGCGCGGCGCAGCTTGGCGCCGTCCAGCACGAACACGCCGCGCTGGCGCTCGTAGGCCTCCGGCGTCGAAAAGCGCTCGCGCTGGATGCGCGTCATATACAGCACGTCCAGGTCGCCGATGCACTCCTCGAGCGTGGCCGCCTCGCTGTATTCGCAGCCCGAACGGTCCATGATGGCCTTAACGTACGGCGGAACGGAAAGCTCCGGTGTGGAAATCAGGATAAATCGGCAGCCGCCCAGCAGGCACATGGCCCGGATGAGGGAATGCACCGTGCGCCCGTAGCGGAGATCGCCGCACAGGCCGATGGTGTGGCCCGTGAGGGTGCCTTTCTCGCTCATGAGGGTGGTGAGGTCGGTGAGCGTCTGCGTGGGGTGCAGGTGCCCGCCGTCGCCCGCGTTCACAATGGGGCAGAGCGAATAGAGCGACGCCGCTTTCGCCGCGCCTTCCAGCGGGTGGCGGATGACGATGAGGTCGGAATAGCCGCTGACGATCCGGATGGTGTCTTTGAGCGTCTCGCCCTTGGAAACCGAGGAATTCACGGGGTTGTCGAACCCGATGATCTGCCCTCCGAGGCGCAGCATGGCGGCCTGGAAGGACATCTGCGTGCGCGTGCTTGGCTCGTAGAACAGCGTCGCCATCACGCGGCCGCGCAGGCGGCCCAGGTAATCCGCCGGGTTGAGGCGGATATCCGCGGCAAGGCGGATGAGTTCGCTCCACTCCCGGGCCGTGCAGTCGTTGAGATCGATAAGATGTTTCATGTGACAGACCATCCTTTCGCCTGAACCGGGCCGCCGCGGAAAACGGCGAAACCCTCTTCGCAAAAACAGCGGCGCGGTGCCGCAGCCGCGGATGCCGCCCGCAGGCGCAGGTGGCCGCAGACACAGGTGGCCGCAGGCGCAGATGCCCTTATCCGCCGGGCCGCCCGGAAAACGCCATGAGCGCGCAGCCCGCCGCCACCAGCACGGCGACGGCGGCCGGCGCGGATTCCCCTTTGCGCGCGTAATAAACGGCGAAAAGCGCAAACGCGCCGCACGCGACGGCCGCCGCCTTCTGCGAAGAGGTCAGCTTCCCGCGGCGCGGACGTTTCGCGCCGCGCGGGCGCCTCACGGCGCGCGTTGCCCGAGCACCGCGGCATAGGCCGCGAGGGCCTCGCCTGCCGTGGCCTCCGGGCCGTAGTTCCGAAGTGCGTCGTCGCACGCGCGGCGGGCCATCCTCTCGTAGAGCGCACGGTCGTCGAACAGGCGGCGCAGCGCGCGGTACCATTCCTCTTCGTCGGCAGCAAGCATCCCGTTCTCGCCGTCCTTGATGCAGCGCGCGAACGTATCGGTGGGTGAGGCCACGGTGGGCACGCCCACGGCGGCGGCTTCGAAATATTTCAGTTCGCTTTTGGCGTGGCAGAAGGGATTTTGCGTATCGAGCGGCGCAATATTGACGGCATTTCGGGCGCCGTAGCGCATCAGGCGCGTCCAGTGCATGTACGGCGCGGGCACCGCGCGCGCGGCCACATCCCGCGGCAGGGCCGCGAGATCGAGGTAACCTGCTACATTGAGCCGGGCGTCCGGGTATTCGCGCAGGATGCGCGCAAGGGCCGGGGCCGCCTGGGCGAAATCCCGGTCGTGCGTTTTGGTGCCGCTCATGTAGCCGACGGTCCGCTCCTCTTTGGGCCGTTTTACGGCCGCGCGCGCGATGCGCAGCTGCCGGCGGTTGAGCCCGTTGTGGATGACGAACGCGCGCTTGCCCTCGCCTTCCATGATGCGGGCGATGTACGGAGTGCTCGCCGTGGCGCAGCCGCAGCGGCGGAAGGTCTTCTCGAAGCCGCGAAACTCGCCCTGCCGCTTCTCCAGCTCGTCCTGCCCGGTTTCCCCCAGCGCCGCGCAGTAATGCGCCGCGTATTCGGGCAGGAAGACGATGTCGTCGATATCGAACACGGTGGGAACGCCGTGCTCCTCCGCCCGGCGCAGGAGTTCTTCCACCGCCGGGGTCCAGGTGACGCGCATGAGCACCACAAGGTCGGCCCACGCCGCCGAATGCACCTCGCCGATCAGCTCGAAGCGCGTGGAGGCGCGCCCGCGCAGCGCCTGCCGGAAGTTGTGGACGCGGTAGCGCACCGTCTGGGAATGGAATGCCTCGAACTTGGTGGTGACGTAGAGAATGCGCGGTACGCCCGGATGCCGCGGCAGCCGCGCCGTGAGCCGCCCGAGGGTGGCGTGCCATAGCCGCAGCGCCCGGTGCTGCGTAAGCGTAAAAAACAGGTAGATATTATCGTGCAGAAGGCCCAGCGCCTCCCGCAGGCCGTAGTGCCGCAGCACGGAGGCGGCGGTTTTCAGTTTCCGCAAAAGCTTCAAACGTTGCCCGTCCTTTCACAGCCGTCGATTCCATTCGGTTTGGCCGCGGCTGCGTTTTCACCGCGCGAAGCGCCGGAGCAGCGGGAAACGCCCGAGCTTCCGCTTTAGGGCCGACAACCGCCGTTCCATCAGAGCGGACCAGCCGTGCAAGTCCTTCACCTTGCCGCTCAGCGCGCGCATTGAGGCCGCCTGCGCCTGCATCATCTGCGCAAGTTCCGTCTGCCCCTGCTCGAGCGCGGCAAGCTGGTCGCGCAGCGGCGCGTCCTGCAGATGAGGCCGCGCTTCCGCCCCGAGGGTATCTCCAAAGGGGGCAAAAACCGCATCTTTGATCTCCCCGGTGCGGCGGGGGGCTTTGAAGAACGCAGCGATGGGGCGCACCGCCGTCTCGCGCGGGACGTCGGCCGGCACCACGTCCGCCAGCAACCGCAGCGCGGGGTCGTCACGCGTCATGCGCGCAAGCGGCCTTCTCCCCTGCTGCGCCAGCGCGCCGAGCACAAAGCCGCGCTGCCCTTCGTTCTCGCACACGAAGAAATCGCCGATGCGCAGGGCTTCCGCGAACAAAGCGCCGTTTTGCACGGCCGGCCATTCCTCCGGCGCCCCGGAGAAATCCACCACCAGGTATTTGCTTTGCACCGCTTCCCGCAGGCCGGGAATCTCCCCGAGCAGCGCGGGCGGCAGAAGCACGCCGGCGGCCTGCCCCGCCGCCACGAACAGGGCTGCCGGCCCCTGCAGGTCGTAAGGAAGCGGCGTAACACCTTCCGGTGCGGCCGCGAGGCCCCGTCCGGCCAGTGTTACGGAAAGGCCCGCGCGCGCAAGCTCCGCGGCGATCTCGTAAAGCCGCCCGCCCGGCGCGGAAACCGGGGCGCCGTCGATGACGAGCACGCGCGTCGGCAGCTCCCGGAACAGGAGCCGCTCCATGCCGAATGCCTTGATCACGTCGTACTCCGCGCTCAAAAACGCGGGCGTATCCTTCGGGAACACCATGAACGGCTCCTGCAGCAGCGGCAGGATGGTTTCGTCGGGTGCGCGGCGCGCCTGCTGGATCTTCTCGCGCTTTTTCTGCGTGCGCGCGATGGTTTCGGCGAACTCGTTGAGGGCGCTGAGCTTCATTGCCGCACGGCCGCCGATCTGCACCGGGCTCTCGTCGAAAGCACCGGGCGAGCGGATATCGAAATTCGGCCCGTCGATGCCGCTTTCCAGGTAGGTTTCACGGATCTCGAGCAAAAGCGTGGGGAAAAACACGCGGTACAGACGTTCGTCCCCAAAATTTTTATAGCAGGTATAGAGTTTGTTGCGTTCGAACAGATACTGTACGCGCGGCCTCGCGATGGTTTTGGACGTGCTGTTGTGCTTGTGGTAGACGCGCGACTTCACCGAGAGCATCACGCGTTCGCCCAGCACATGCAGCCGCCAGCCGAGATCGACATCCTCGTAATAGGCGAAGTAATCCTCGTCGAAACCGCCCGCGCTCAGGAAAAGTCCGCGGTCGATGAGCATGGAGCCTCCGCAGGCGAACAGAATTTCGCGATCCTCGGAAAGGAGCGGCTCCATCTCGCGCATGGGGCGCGCAAAATTCTGCTGGAACCCCAGGCCCTGCAAATTGGCGCCGCCGCCCGCAAAATCGAGCAGGCTGCCGTCCCAGTTGAGAATGACCGAGCCCGCGCAGCGCGAGCTGCTGCGCTCCATGGAGCGCAGCAGCTCCGCAAGCCATTCCGGCTGCACGCGCATGTCGTTGTTGAGAAACGCCACGTATTCGCCCGCGGCCGCGCGTGCGCCGTCGTTGCTCGGTTTGGCGAAGCCCTCGTTGCCCGTGTTGCGCAAAAGCTTCACCCAGCCGTATTCCTTCTGCATGAGCTCCACCGAGCCGTCACTGGAACCGTTGTCCACCACGACGACCTCGATTTTATCCTGCGGGTAGTGCAGCGCCCGGATGGATTTGAAGCACTCGCGCAGGTGGTGGCGCCCGTTGTAATTTACGATGACGATGGATACGGTTTTGTACTCCATGAAAGAATCCGTTCCTCTCTTTAGCTGCAGCCATTGAAAAAACGGTTGCGTGCGGTTCGGGGTTCCCACGCGCAGGCGAGTGCCTGTGCGGGTAGCAGGCTGCGAAATGGGCGGCCGGCGGGGAAATACGGGGCGCTGCGCGGCGCGCGAAGCCGGCGCCGGCAGCACCCCTTCACAGGACGCTTAATTCAAATCACCGGTTCAAAGGCCGCCGAAATTTGCGACAGAACCTTTCTTCTATTGGGTTTTGGCGCAAATTTCACCCAAAGGTTCATCGGGAGTTCGCATTATCTGCGGAAAATTTTGCGGAACAGCGCTTTGATCGAATAAAGGGGGTTGGCGAGCTTCTTGACCTTGTTGAACCGTGTGTTCATCATATAGGACCACTCTTCGATCTCGCGCACTACTTTGTAGGTCTTGCGCGAAGTCTTTTCCATGTGGGCGACGGAGCTTTCGATCGATTTCTGGCGGTTCTCGATTTCCCCGATGCGTGCGGCAAGCGAACCGCCGCGCATGGCCCGACGCGGAGCAAAGCTGGAATCCCGCGCGCCTTCGGCGTGCATTTCCGGTTTCGCGGAACGATCCTCGTAGAAATCTTCGGGAATCGTATACTGCTTGTGGTCCTTCTGCAGCCTCTGCGGCCCAAGATGCCGCGGGTTCATGCAAAAATCGAGCACGGAGCGGGAGACCCGGCTCCATTTATACCCCTCCGCCACTTTCCGAATATTGTCCTTGCAGGAAACGTAAGCCGCCGGGTCGTCCAGCAAAGAGCAAATGGTCTCGGCCAGTTCCCCGTCGTTTTCGAAATCCACCGTTTTCCCGAGGCGCGCGCTTTCCACCAGATCGCCGAAATAATCGCCCTTCGTGCAGACGATGGGAAGATCGGCCCAGAGGTAATCGAGAATGCGCGTGCGGAAGGAAAACCGTGTTTCCAGCGTTTTGAAGTGGCAGCTCACGCCGAGATCGGCTTCCAGCAGGTAGTTCTGCCGCTGCTCGTATTCCACCCAGCCGAAATTGAAAAAGACGTAGCGGTCGTAGACGCCGAGCTCCTTGGCTAGTTCCACGGCGGCCGTGAGCATCTTCATCTTCGGGATGGCGGGGTTCGGGTGCGTCACGCCCATGAAGAACAGCTTCACATCCTGCCGCGTTTCGGAAATGCGCTTTACGGCGCGGATGAGCGTAAGCGGATCGAACCAGTTCCAGACTCCGCCGCCCCAGAGGATGACTTTGTCGTCCGGGCCGATACCGGGCCATTTTCCCTTGAGCACCTGCGCAGTGTGTGCGGGCGGTTTATCCGAGATGCCGAACGGCATGAGCCCGATAAGCGATTCGCCCGTACGGTCCGAGGCATAGAAGCGCGGATTCACGCGGCTGTAGGCCGAGAGCATCCCAATCCAGTAATCGCGCTGCTTCTCGTTGGCGCACACGAAGAAATCGCCGAACTGGAGCTGGAACTCAGTCGCTTCGGAGGCCTCTCTGTGCCGCTTAACCTGCTCGCCGCGGTCGTATTCGCGGAAGATCTCCATATTCTCGATCATGAACGGGTCGTAAAGATCCACGATCACGTATTTGGGCGCCACAATTTTACGCAGCTTAGGAATGTCGTCGAGCAGAAAGCCGTGGAGCATCACGATATCGGAATGCCGCGCGGCATCCAACAGCGTATCCGGATTCGAAATAGAATACGGCACCAGACGGATGCCGGGATAACTCACATCCGGGTTCCCCATGCAGGCAAGCACCACGTTAAACTTATCCGTATCGGCCAGCACCTTGGCTGTTTCCCAGTACCGGATGGCAGGCCCGGCCATCCGGCCGGCCACCGTGTCGCTCGTAATGAGCAAAACGGTGCGCTTGAGTTCTACGCCGAACGCCTGGTCGATGCCGAAAAGCTTGATGAACTCGTATTTGATATCGTCGTAGGTGTCCACGTCCGTGCCAACGGAAACAAATGGGTCCTTGATGAACTGGAAGATCTCCCGGTCGTCCACCTTGCGGGCAGCCTGGATGCGATTGCGTTTTTCCGTCATCGCCGGCAGGTTCTCGATGAAATCCTCAAACGCGCAGATCTTCGAGGCCGTCTCCTTTGGCACTGAAAGCTTATCCGGCACGGGCTTCACGCCAGTACGGATGCGCAGATCGAAACGGTCCTTATCGAGGCGGCTGCGGTCGAAGAGAAAGCGATAGTTCATCAGCACGATGGGCCAGAAAACCTTGTTGAGGAACTCCTCGCTGTAATTTTTGTAGATCATGTAAAGGCTGTTGCGGTTGAAGATGAGGTCCATCTTCTCCTGCCCGAACTTGCCAGAGGTGCCGTGGTGCTTGTGGAACACGCGCGATTTCACCGAAAGCACAGTGCGGTTGCCGAGAATCCGGAACCGCCAGCCGAAATCGACATCCTCAAAATAGGCGAAGAAATCCTCGTCGAAGCCGCCCGCATCCAGAAACAGTTTGCGCTCCACCAGCATCGAGCCGCCGCATGCGAACAAGAGCTCACGGTCCTCATTCAGATCGCACTCCGCTTCCCTAAGAGGCCGGTGAAAGTCGAACTGGTACCCCATTCCCAAAAAATTCAGCGAGCCGCCCGCGAAATCGAGCAGTTTGCCGTCCCAGTTGAGGATCACCGAGCCCGCGCACTGGGCGCCCGAACGGCGCAGCGAGTTTACCAGCTCCGCGAGCCAGTCGCGCTGCACGCGCATATCGTTGTTGAGAAACGCAACGTATTCGCCCGTGGCCGCGCGCGCGCCGTCGTTGCTCGGCTTGGCGAAGCCCTCGTTGCGGCTGTTGCGCAAAAGCTTCACCCATGGGAATCGCTTTTCCACGAACTCGACGGAACCGTCCGTCGAACCGTTATCCACCAAAACGACTTCAATCTTTTCCCGGGGGTATTTCAGGTGCTGAATGGAACTGAAACATTCGCGCAGATGCTGCTTCCCGTTGAGATTGACAATGACGATGGATACGGAGGGAAAACCCTCCTCCGCCGTCCTGGACAATTCGTTCATGCCGTACTACCACCTTATCGGATTCTCATTCCGCGGAATATTCCGTCAAGTCTCTTCTACGAATATCCGAATAAAAAGCAGATAAAACCCGCAGCCAAAGCTTCCCTCTGTGAGCTTTGGCGCAGATTCTTATCCGGCATTTTATGGGAAATCCGTATTCTGCAAGGTCCTTCGCCGCACCTGCGCCGCGCCCTACTCTTTGCTCACATTGAATTTGTCGTATTCCCTCAGGACGGAATCGACATCTCCCATCATTCTCGCCTCGCCGTGGTCGATCCACAGCGCCTTTGAGCAGATTTTCCGGATCTGATCCATGGAATGGGAGACAAAAACGACCGTCGCGCCCCCGCTGATCATCGACATCATCTTTGCCTCGCTCTTTACCTGAAACGGCGGGTCGCCCACCGAAAGGATCTCGTCCACCAGCAGAATCTGCGGCGCCACCAGCGTTGCGATGGAAAACGCCAGCCGCGCCACCATGCCGGAGGAAAAATTGCGCACCGGCACGTCCATAAACGGCGCGAGCTCTGAAAACGCGACGATCTCGTCGTATTTATTCTGGAGAAATTCCTCCTCGTAACCCAGAATCGCTCCGTTTAAAAAGACGTTCTCGCGCGCCGTCAGCTCGGGGTCGAACCCGGCGCCCAGCTCGATCATCGGCGCGAGGCTCCCCTCGCGCGTCACTGTGCCGAGAGTTGGCTTCATCACGCCCGCAATCACCTTGAGCAGCGTGCTTTTGCCCGCGCCGTTGGAGCCGACAAGGCCGAGCACCTCCCCGGGCACCAGCTTAAAGGAGATGTGCTTGAGCGCCCAGAATTCTTCTACGCGGTACTGGCGTTTCGCCTTTTTGATGAGGAGCTCCTTGAGCGTATTGACTTTGTCCTTGCCGAGGTTGAATTTCATCGAAACGTCATCGACTGTAATCAAACCAATTATCCCCCGCAGCCGGGATCGCGGAACCGGAGGCGCCGCCGCGCCCCGCGGGCGTAACACCCGCCTCCGGAATATCCGCGTCCTCAGATGTAATAGATGAACTTATCCTGCTTGCTGTGGAAAAACGTGCAGCCCACGGCCATCATCAGCAGCGCGCAGATCATGCAGGAGGCCCACTGCCACAGCGTCGGCACCACGTTGTTCACTACGAGCGAACGCGCGAAATTGACGAAATAATAGAGCGGGTTGATGTGGAAGAACACTTCCATCATCGGCTTGAACCGGGAATGATCCAGGATGCTTTCCGGGTAGATGATGGGCGTGAGATACATCCACGCCGTGAGCACCACGCCCCAGATATAGAACATATCCCGGAAAAAGACGGTGAGCGCCGAAAGCAGCATCCCGAGCCCCACGCAGAACAGCACGATGCACAGCAGATCGTAGGGCAGCAGCAGCTGCACCCAGGTAATGGAGACGACGCTGGCCGCGGGCGTGGGCATCACATGCGTGCGGATCACTTCGATGATGACGATAAGATACAGTGCGATGAGCGAGAACAGCAAGTTCAGCGCGGACGACAGCACCTTGGACATCGGGAAGATATACTTCGGGATGTAGACCTTGGTGATGAGGTTGAAATTGGTGACCACCGCGCCGTTGCTGAGGTTCGTGGCCTCCGAAAAATAGTTGAAGATCACGATGCCCGTGAGCAGGTACACCGGGTAATCCTTGATGGCGCCGCCCCCGCGCATATTGAAGAGCTGCGAGAACACGATGTTGAGGATAATCATGGTGAGCAGCGGGTTGAGCACGCTCCACGCCACGCCCAGCACCGAACGCTTGTACTTAACCTTGAAATCGCGCGCCACGAGCTGCCGCAGCAGATACTGGTACTTTTTAAAGACCTGCAGGCTTTTCCATATTTGCAAAACGCATCCCGCCATTTCCTGAAAATCGGCTTGTCCTTGCGGTCACCGGTTTGAGTACATCTTTTCGTAGTAGTTCTGGTAATCGCCCGAAAGAATGGTCTGCCACCAGTCCTTGTGCGCCAGATACCACTGGACCGTCACCTTGATGCCCTCTTCGAAGCGGTAGGTCGGGCGCCAGCCGAGCTCGGCCTCGATCTTGGCCGGGTTGATGGCGTAGCGGCGGTCGTGCCCCGGGCGGTCCGTAACATAGCTGATGAGGCTTTCGGGCTTGCCCAGCTCGCGGAGCACCGCCTGCACCACCTGCAGATTGGTGCGCTCGTTGTGGCCGCCGATGTTGTAGATTTCGCCTACGCGGCCCTTTTGCAGGATGAGGTCGATGGCCTCGCAGTGGTCCTCCACATAGAGCCAGTCGCGCACGTTGGCGCCGGTGCCGTAAACCGGCAGGCTCTGGTCGTCCAGCGCGCGGGTGATGATGAGCGGGATGAGCTTTTCAGGAAAATGGTACGGCCCGTAGTTGTTCGAGCAGCGCGAGATCGTGGCAGGCAGGCCGAACGTACGGTGATACGCCATCACGAGCAGATCGGCGCCCGCCTTCGACGCCGAATACGGCGAGGAGGTGTGGATGGGTGTTTCCTCGGTGAACATCAGGTCGGGCCGGTCGAGCGGCAGGTCGCCGTAAACCTCGTCGGTGGAAACCTGATGGTAGCGCTTCACGCCGTACTTGCGCGAGGCGTCCATCATCACCTGCGTGCCGATGACATTGGTCTGCAGGAACACCCCCGGGTCGAGGATGGAGCGGTCCACATGCGATTCCGCCGCGAAGTTTACCACGGCGTCGGGCTTTTCCTTTTCAAACAGCGAAAAGACGAAATCCCGGTCGGCGATATCGCCGCGCACAAACTTGAAGTTCGGGTTCTTCATCGCCTCGTCGAGCGTTTGCAGGTTGCCCGCATAGGTGAGCAGGTCGAGGCAGACGATTTGGTAATCGGGGTGCTTTTTCAGCATATGATAGACGAAATTGGAGCCGATGAAGCCGGCTCCGCCGGTTACGAGCACTTTCATGGATCAATCGTTCCTTTCTTTCGCCCGTTGCGCCGGGCGTTCGGAGGTTTCCCGATATCCGTTTTGTCGATTTTCCGATCAACGCGCGGAAAAAATCCGCTTTTTCATCGAAAAAACTCAGTCGAAATCAACGCCGCCGGGCGTAAAATCAGTCGAAATCAACATCGCTTTCCGCAAGTTTGGGCGCCTTGAGGTCCTTCTGCGAAAGGATCGGCTCCGTCACGCCCCAGTCCACACCGATTTCGGGGTCGTCGAACCGGATGCTGCGGTCGCATTCCGGCGCGTAATATTCGTCCACCTTGTACTGCACTTCCACGTCGTCGGTGAGGGTGACGAAGCCGTGCCCGAAGCCCTTCGGAATGAGGAACTGCTTTTTATTCTCAGCGGAGAGCACCACCGACACCCACTTTTTATAGGTAGGCGAGGAACGGCGCAGGTCCACCGCTACGTCGAGGATCTCGCCGCGCGTGCAGCGCAGCAGCTTGGTCTGGCTTTTCGGGTTCTTCTGGAAATGCAGCCCGCGCAGCGTGCCCTTCTGGGCGCTGTAGGACTGGTTGTCCTGCACAAAGCCGATGTGGATGCCCGCTTCCTCCATCTTCCGTTCGGTCCAGGTTTCCATGAACCAGCCGCGGTAATCCCCGAACACCTGGGGCTCCACGATCAGAAGTCCCTCGATGGCGGTTTTTGTGATTTTCATGCTGCTTCCATTCCTTTCGCGCTCCGCGCTTCGCCGCGCGGCCGTTCTGCTTGCTTTTTCGCTTTTCGGCGACACGTATTTTCGATCGGGATCATCCGTTTACGATCTCAGGCAAGGATTCGTATTATTTGCCCTCTTCGGCGCGGACGTAATCGAAATATTCTTTTAAAGCGGCGCGCCAGCCCGTGGCGCGGTAGCCGCACTCGCGCAGGAGCTTTTCCTTCGAGAGGTTGGAATACGGCGGGCGCTTGGCCGGCCGCGGGAACTGCTCGGTGGTGAGGTCGTTCACCCCAGCCTTCACGCCGGCCTCCTCGAAGATGGCGCGCGCAAACGCGTTCCACGAAACGGCGCCCTCGCAGGTGGCGTGGAAAACGCCGCGTTTGCCCGAGCGCAGCACCGCGTCGATGATGCGCGTAAGCTCGAACGTGGAAGTCGGGTTGCCCACCTGATCGGTGACGACGCCCACCTCGCCGTTTTCGGCGGCCAGGCGCAGCATCGTTTTGACGAAATTGTTGCCGTGCGGGCCGTAGAGCCACGCCGTGCGCAGAATGACGCTTTTGTCGTAGCCGAGCACGAGCTTCTCGCCCTCGAGCTTCGAGGAGCCGTAGACGCTGGCCGGGCAGGGCGTATCGGTTTCCTTATACGCCTCATGGGACATGCCGTCGAACACATAGTCCGTGGAAATGTGCACGAGCAGCGCGCCGCATGCCCGCGCGGCGTCCGTGAGCACGCCCGCCCCTTCGGCGTTGACGCGGTAGGCAAGCTCCCGGTTTTTTTCGCAGCCGTCCACGTTCGTGATGGCCGCGGTGTTGAGAATCACGTCCGGCTTCTCGCGCCGCACTGTTTCGAGCACCTTTTCGCGGTCCGTTATATCGAGGGCGACGTCCTTGTAGGCCGCCACGTCGCAGGTTTTGGAAAAGTGTTCCGTCACATCCACGCCAAGCTGCCCGTTGCAGGCAGTCACCAAAAGCTTCAACTTGATTCCTCCCTATCCGGCGGCGTTCGCCGTACCGGATCTTTGCCGTTTTCCCACCGCGCGGCGGAAAAGCCGGCCGTTTGTCGTTTCTCTTATTCTGGGCGTTCGGCGGCGGGTTTAATCGCCGCTGCCGCCCGCCTCGGCGGCGCCGCGCAGGCGGTAGAACGCCGTTTTGAGCGCTTTTTCCGCCACGCCCAGAACGGTGGCCGCGCACAGCAGCGCGTAGAGCGGGGCGGGGGTTTTCAGGTAGCGCCGGTGGAAATAGAGCCGGCTTTTCTGCATGGCGCGGTAGCGCCGCAGCAGACCGAACGTGCGGTTCACCGAAGCGCCCTCGCAGTGCAGGAACCGCTGCCTTCCCAGCACGGCGGTTTTGTAGCCGAGCCGCTTCAGGCGATAGCCGAGGATATCCTCCTCGTAATATAGAAAGGTGCCCTCGTCGAAGCACCCCGCCTCCCGCAGCATGGAAAAGCGCGCGAGAAAGCAGGAGCCGGCCACGCAGTCCACGTCCGCGGCTTCCGCCGCCAAAACGCTTTCGGGGTAACATTCCCGGCCCATGCCCAGCAGGCGCGAGAGCAGGCCCGAGGTGTAGGGGATATCCGTAAAAAAGCTGCGTTCGCGCCACGCCGCCAACGGGTGCGGGGTGCCGTCCGCCCGGCACATGCGGGGAGCCGCCACCGCGTAGCCGGGGTGCATTTCGAGAAAACGCGCGCAGGCCTCCACGGCTTCCGGCTCCAAAAACACATCGGGGTTCGCTATAAGTACAAACTGCGGCGCATCCCGCTCAAGAAAGCGCAGCCCCGCGTTGTTGCCGGCGGCGTAGCCGGTGTTTTGCACCCGCAGCAATTCGCAGGCCTCCGGCAGCGCGCCCGGTTGCAAACCGCCCGCCCCGGAATTATCCACCACCACGACGCGCCCCATACCCGGCACCCCAGCAAGCTGTGCCGCCAGGCGCAGGGTGTTCGCGTTATCGTTGTGGTTTAGGATTACTGCAGCCGTATCCAACGCGTCCGCTCACTCCTCCGCCAGCCCGCTCAGGTAGCTGCCGTAATCCGTTTTACCGAGCTGCGCGGCGCGGGCAAGAAGCTCTTTCTTCCCGATATAGCCCTTGTTAAAGGCGATTTCCTCGAGGCAGGCGATATAAAAGCCCTGCCGCGTCTGCACGGCCTCCACGAAGTTGGCCGCCTGCAGAAGCCCCTGACAGGTGCCGGTATCCAGCCACGCGAGCCCGCGGCCGAACAGCTCCACCTGGAGCTTGCCCGCCTCACGGTAGGCGTTGTTGACGCTCGTGATCTCGACCTCGCCCCGGGCGGAGGGTTTGACGTTCTTCGCGATTTCAATTACGTCGTTGTCGTAAAAATACAGGCCCGGCACGGCGTAATTCGACTTCGGCTCCTTCGGCTTTTCCTCGATGGAAAGCACCTTTCCGGTTTTATCGAATTCCACCACGCCGAACGACTTGGGGTTCTTGACATAGCAGCCGAAGATGGTGGCTCCGCTTTCGCGCGCCGCGGCGTGCTCGAGAATCTGCGAAAGGCCCTGCCCGTAGAAGAAATTATCGCCCAGCACGAGGCTCACGCGGTCGTTCCCCACAAAATCGGCCCCGATGATGAACGCTTCGGCCAGGCCGCGCGGCGCGGACTGTTCCGCGTAGCTCAGCGCGATGCCGAAATCGCTGCCGTCGCCCAAAAGGTCGCGGTACATGGGCAGGTCGCGCGGCGTGGAGATGATGAGCACGTCGCGGATGCCCGCGAGCATCAAAACGGAGAGCGGATAATAGATGAGCGGTTTGTCGTAAATGGGAAGCAGCTGTTTGGAAACCGCTTTTGTAATCGGGTAAAGCCGTGTGCCGGAGCCCCCGGCCAGGATAATTCCTTTCATCGAATCGCCATTCCTTTCGTATTTACAATCTTTCAGTTTACGGCGCAGCCGGCCGCCCGGAGCTCAAAAGTTTATCCGGGCCTGCGGCACGCCGTTTTTCTCCTGTTTTCGCCCCATATTCAGCCGCCGCTGCATGGAACAGACAATACATCCATCCGGCAGGAATGTCAAGCGCCGGCCGGGCGCACGACAAACAAAAAAAGCCCCTGCGCGGCATATCGGCCACACGGACCGTCAATACGTCAGTTTTTTGCGCCCCGTTGCCTTCTTCAGCAGCGAAAAAGCGCCGCGCACCGCGCCTTTGAGCAGCCGCCCGGAAGGTCGCACCGCAAAATGCGAAGCGCGCAGAACGCGGATGGTGAGGCTTTTGCCCAGCAGCGCGTAAAGGCGCGGGTTTTGTTTGAGCCACGCGTCGAATTCCCGGGCGCGCCGGCGGCCGCGCGAGGCGTCCTCGTCGTAATAGGCCGCGAGCATATACTGCGTGAAGCACAGCTTGCCCAGCACGGAGTAGATATAATCGAGCTGCGCGCGCGGGGTCCGCTCCGCGCTGCCGCGCGCGAACTCCGTGAGGCGTTTCACCACGCGCAGATGGTCGTCGTACCGCGCCACGAAGCTGGCGGCGCTGATGCTCTGCCCCGCGCTGCCCACCGTGTAGAGCGTGACGCACTTGCCTAAGAATTCCACCGCTTCCACATGCGGGATGGGCAGCAGGGCGAATTCGGTATCCACATAAAACGTGTGCTCCTGCAGCCGTACGCCGTGCTCGCGCAGCAGCGCGGTGCGGAAGGTGCTCGAATGAATGCCGAAATAGACGCTGCCGTCCGTGGGAAGCTCTTCAAACCGGTAGAGCCGCCCCGCTTCCACGCCGCGGAAGGGCATGTCCCCGGCGTTTTGCCCGTCGGGCAGAACCTTCCGGTAATCGGCCGCCACAAGGTCGGCCTGCGTGCTGCGCAGCAGCGCGAGCAGCAAAACCAGGCCCTGGGCGTCCACGCGGTCGTCGCCGTCCAGCACGCGGAAGAAAATTCCCTGCGCCGCCGCAATTCCCGTGTTCACCGCCGCGCCGTGCCCGCCGTTCTGCTGCGAGAGCACGCGTACGCTCCCGGGGTGCAGTGCGGCAAAGCGCGCGGCAACCGCGGCCGTCCCGTCCGTGGAGCCGTCGTTGACCACGACGATATCCAGCTCGGGCAGCGCCTCTTCCACGCAGAGGGATGCAAGCGTCGCCGCCAGCGTCTTTTCCACGTTGTAAGCGGGCACCGCAACCGTCAGAATTTTCAACGAATCGTTCACCGCCGTTTCAAAGCATCCGGCCGGGACGGAACAGCGCGCACAGCGCCGCAAAAAACAGGGCCGGTACTAAAACCCCCGTGCAGGCGCCCGCGCGCCCCTTGAAAGGAGTAAAAAGCGCATATGATTGAATTGGAAAAGCAGGAAAAATCCGAAAAGAACTTTTCTTTTACAAGGATATATTGTATCATAAAAACGATCGGCATGGCAAGCCCCGGCCGGATGTGAACTGCCCGCCGGGCGATGCGGGCGACGAGAAAGGACGATTTGTTTGCCGGACTCTCCAGAAAGCGCCACCGTTGATGCCAGCGTCGGCGTCAGCATCATCGTTCCCGTTTACAACGCCGAACGTTTTCTGCCCCGCTGCGTGGAATCCATCCTGTCCCAGACCTTCCGCGGTTTCGAGCTGATTCTGGTGGACGACGGCTCTTCCGACGCAAGCCCCGCGCTGTGCGACGGATACGCCGGAGCGGACCCGCGCGTGCGCGCCATACACAAAAAAAACGGCGGGCCATGCAGCGCGCGCAACTGCGGAATCGAGCAGGCCCGCGGCGAATACATCGGCTTTGCGGATGCGGACGACTGGTGCGACCCCGAAATGTTCCGCACGCTCTACCAAACCGCCGTGAAGGAGCAGGCGGATCTCGTGTTCTGCGACTACATCGTGGAGGACGGCACGGGCCGCCGGATGCAGGCGGATCGCAACGGCTCCGCGCATTACGACAAAAACCGCATCCGCCGGGAGATTCTGCCCTACTTTTTCGGGTATTTGCCCGAAGAACTGCCCGCCTACAAGCAGATGTTCCCCTTTTCGGATTACAGTTCCTATATCTGGCTCTGCCTGTTCCGGCGCTCCGTCATCCGCGAAAACGGGCTTTGGTTCCCGAGCCAGAGCGTCTATTACAACGAGGATAACCTGTTCAACCTGAACTTCCTGCTGCATGCGCGGCGGGCGGCGCACGTACCCGAGGCGCTTTACCATTACCGCGAAAATACCGTGTCCCTCACAAACCGCTACAATCCCGCGTTTCTTTCCGCCAAGCTCAACAAATACGAATTCCTGCGCAGCGTCATCGAGCGGTTTGGTTTCGGGCCGGAATATCTCACCCGGTTAAACGGCAAAATCTGCGTCGAATCTGTCAACATCATCAACTACTACGTCAACTCCGCCATCCCCTTCAGGCTGAAATATCAGATGATCCGGAAAACCGTTTCGACGGGCGTGATCGCTTCGGCGCTGCGGAAGATCGACCTTTCCCGCCTTTCGAAGCACTCCCCGCTGTATCTCGTGCTGCGCCTTGAGCAGGACGGCTCCTGCCTGCTGCTCCTGCTGCTGAGCAGCCTGCGGCGCGCCGCGCGGCGATTGCGCGCTGTGCGGCTGCCGCACGCCGGAAAGAAGCCGCGCGCACGGCGGGCCTGATTTCGGATTTGCGCAAAAAAACGGGTGATGCGCCGCATCACCCGTTTTTTTTGTTGATCGCGCCGGTCGCGGCCCGCGTCTTATTTGGACGCCGCCGAAACGATGACGGAAAAATCGTTTGCCTTGAGGGAGGCGCCGCCGATGAGGCCGCCGTCCACGTCGGGCTGCGCCAGCAGCTCCGCGCAGTTGCCTGCGTTCATCGAGCCGCCGTACTGCACCACCGTGGCGTCCGCCACGGCCTTGCCGTAAAGCTCCTCCACCGTTTTGCGGATGGCGAGGTTTACCTCGTTCGCCTGCTCGGAAGTGGCCGTGCGGCCCGTTCCGATGGCCCACACCGGCTCGTAGGCGATGATGACGCGCTTCATATCCTCGGCCGGCACGCCGCCCAGCGCGATCTTCGTCTGCATCGCCGTAAGCTCGCAGGTAACGCCCTGCTCGCGCTGCTCCAGCCGTTCGCCCACGCAGAGGATCACCTTCAGGCCGTTTTGCAGAGCGGCTTTCACACGCTTGTTCACCGTCTCGTCCGTTTCACCGAAGTACTGGCGGCGCTCGCTGTGGCCGATGATGACGTATTCCACACCCATTGCCCGGAGCATGGGGGCCGAAACCTCGCCCGTGAACGCGCCCTTTTCCTCCCAGTGGCAGTTCTCGGCGCCCACATGGATGTTGCTGCCCTTTACGGCTTCCAGCGCCGCGGAAAGATCCACAAACGGAACGCACACCACGACCTCGCAGCGCGCATCCGCCACGAGAGGCTTGATCTCGCCGATAAGCCTCGCAGCTTCCTCCGGCGTTTTGTTCATCTTCCAGTTCCCGGCGATTACCGGTTTGCGAAGCGATTGATTCATGAAAAACGCATCCTTTCTCTGCTCCGGCCTCCGCCTTGAGCAAATTCCCGGGCGGAAACGCCGCCCGCACGCGCAAACGGCGCGGCAGAACATGCCGCGCCGCCCGGTAAAGGCCGAATTATTTGTCGTTGAGGCACGCAATGCCAGGCAGGGTAAGCCCCTCGAGGAATTCGAGAGACGCTCCGCCGCCCGTGGAGATGTGGGTCATCTTATCCGCGAAGCCGAGCAGCTCGATGGCCGCCGCGGAATCGCCGCCGCCGATGATGGAGATTGCGCCGGAATCGGCAACCGCCGTAGCGACGGCGCGGGTACCGGAAGCGAATTTCTCCCATTCGGAAACACCCATCGGGCCGTTCCACACCACCGTGCCGGCGCCCTTAATGGCCTCCGCGAACAGCTTTTCGGTGGCGGGGCCGATATCGAGGCCCATCCAGCCGTCGGGGATATCGTCGGAATCGACCACCTGGCTGTTGCAGTCCGGCGCGTACTTGTCGCCCACGCGGTTATCGAGCGGAATCAGGAACTTGACGCCTTTCTTTTCGGCCGCTTTCATCGTATCGGCGGCAAGCCCGATCTTGTCGTCCTCGCACAGCGAGTTGCCGATGGAATGCCCGAGGGACTTCATGAACGTATACGCCATGGCGCCGCCGATGATGAGCGTATCCACCTTTTCGAGCAGGTTGTTGATGACGCCGATCTTATCCGAAACCTTCGCGCCGCCGAGGATGGCCACGAACGGACGTTTCGGGTCGCTCAGGGCCTTGCCCATCACGCTGATTTCCTTCTGGATGAGATAGCCGCACACCGAAACCGGCACAAAGTGCGAAACGCCCTCGGTGGAAGCGTGGGCGCGGTGCGCCGTGCCGAACGCGTCGTTCACGAAGATATCCGCGTAGGACGCGAGTTCCTTGGCAAACGCCGGGTCGTTCTTCTCTTCTTCTTTGTGGAAGCGCACGTTCTCGAGCAGCATCACGTCGCCGTTCTTCAGCGAGGCCGCCATGGCCTTCGCATCCGGGCCGATGACGTCCTTCGCCATCTTCACTTCAAAGCCGAGCAGCTCCGAAAGGCGCGCGGCTACGGGAGCAAGCGAGAACTTCTCGTTGAAAACGCCCTTCGGGCGGCCGAGATGCGAGGCAAGCACCAGTTTCGCGCCGTGCTCGTGCAGGTACCGGATGGTGCGAATCGATTCGCGGATGCGCTTGTCATCCGTAATATTGCCGTTTTCGTCGAGCGGCACATTGAAATCGCAGCGGGCAAACACGCGTTTCCCGTTTACGTCCACATCTTCGATGGACTTTTTGTTGTACGTCATACTGAAACACTCCCTGTTCTGATTTGGTGAACAACCGAAAGAATTCTTGTTAAATAAAAAACAATCTTCCTGACCTATTGTACCCGATTGCGCCGCCGGATTCAAGTATCTCCAGGCAAAACCTGTGTAATAAATCAAACACCGGGAAAATCGGCGCGGGATCGGAACCGAAGTCTGCCTCAAACGAATACCCGATTCACGGCGGGAACGGAAGCCGCGCCGGATTTTTCTGCGGTTTGGGCGCGGGCGTAAATTCCCGTCGAACCGGGACGCCGCATCATCCGCTGTTCCACCGGAACGTGCGCGGCTGCCCCTGTGTGAGCAGGCCCGGGTACTCCCACTGGCGGAGAACCTCATAGGCGCCGGCCGTAACGGTATTCGCGAGGTTTAAGCTGCGCGCTTCCTCACGCATGGGCAGGCGCACGGTCGTTTCGGGGTTGCGCCGCAAAAGCTCCTCGGGCAGGCCTGCCGATTCCTTCCCGAACACCAGAAAACAGCCGTCCGGGTACGAAACCTCGGTAAAAATTTTGCTCCCTTTGGTGGAGAAGTAAAAATACGGCCCTTTGGTGCGCGCGAAAAAGTCGGAAAGCCCGTCGTAATAGGTGACGCTCGTGAGCAGCCACCAGTAATCGAGCCCGGCTCGCTTGAGCTTGCGGTCGTCCTCCGAAAAGCCGAGCGGCCGCACCAGATGCAGGCTGGCTCCGGTTGCGGCGCAGGTTCGCGCGATATTGCCCGCGTTCTGCGGGATCTCCGGTTCCACAAGTACGATATGAAATGCCGGCAATATTATCCTTCCTTCGGCTCAGCCGGAACATTGGCTTCCGCCGGGACTTTTGCCCCGCCGGAAACGACCCGGCAAAGCGGTAGGGGGTGTGCCCTCCCGGAAACGCCGGGGCTTGTCCGGTTTCCGCCGTTTCGCCGCCCCGCTTTCGGAAAAGCGCCGCGGCAACAGCCGAATCCGAAACAATTCCATTATATATTTTACAATATTCCGGCTCCCGATGCAAGTATTGCACGGAAAAAAAGCCGTGCGGCCGGAAAATCCGCGCTGCGGCCGGTTTTTTCGTTGAAAACGGCGAAATGGGGGTCCGTGCGGCTTCGTATCACCGGCCCTTATGCAGACGCTGCGGCTTCGCCGCGAGCGAAACACCCAGATACACGCACACCACCAGCAGCGACGGATTGTGCGGAGCGTTCCGCAGCAGCAGCAGGCCCGCCGTGGCAAGCGGGAGCAGCAGCGCGGCGGATACGGCCGTTACGGCGTTTGCCGCCGCGTTGCAGCTCAAGCGGCGGCAAAGGGCGGCTTCCAGCGCGCGGCCGCCGTCCAGCGGGCCGATGGGCAGCAGGTTGAACACGCCGAGCAGCAGGCTGAACGCGGCAATCGCCCCCGTCTGCCTCGGGAAAACGCCGGCCCGGCAGAAAAAAAAAGCCCCTGCCGCCAGCAGGATGTTTGCCGCCCCTCCGGATAGATCCAGCAGGATTTCCCGCCGATAGCCGAGCACGGTTCCGCCCGCGAGGCGCAGCTCCACGCCGAACAGGCGGAAGGACACTTCCTCGGCGCGCACGCCCATCAGCCGCAGAGAAACAAGGTGTCCCGCCTCGTGCACGGCCGCGCACAGCAGCACCAGAAAGATGTCGCCCGTGCGGTCGAGCGCCAGCGCACAGGCGACCAAAAGCAGAAAATAGATACTGATCGTAACACGGCACCGGATGGCGCGGCACCTCCCGCGGGCCGTTCCCGCCGGAAAGCGCCGGACGGGCGGCCCTGTTTCAGTTGGAAAACCGGGCGCGAATCTTCGGGGAGATTGCGGATTCAAAACCGTGTAAAAGCCCATAGGGCAACGCTTTAACCGGATTTATCCTGCTTTTGAACCGGGATATCCGCTTTACGCGTTGAGCCCGCTGCCGCCGTTCGGTGACTGCGCGGCCGAGGAAGAGGACCCGCCGGAAGCCGTCTTCTTCGAATCGTTCGCGCCGGACGAGGAGCCGGGCGCAGACGATGATTTGGAGGAGGACGACCCGGACGAATTTTTCGCGCCGGGCGAGGACGACGGTTTGGACGAGGACGAAGATTCCGGCTGCGACGAGCTGCCGAGAAGGGTCGAGGTATCCGGAAGCTGGCTGCGGAGAGCGTCGAACGCCTCGGTTACCTGCGCGTTGGTGATGCTTCGGCTCAGCGCGTCGCGCACGTAGCTCTGCGCCGTCGTGTAAAACCCGCCGCCGAACAGGCGGATCAGATAGGCTGCGGCCAGCGCGGCCAGGCAGATTGCCATCTGCCAGCCGGTGACGAAAGGCGCGCGTCCGCCGTCGTCCCCTGTTTTCTGCCCTTCGTGCGCCGTGTTCTCCGCATGGGGCCTCACACGGCGGATCTCTTCGTTCATAACCATCCCCCCTGCGCCATCTTATGCGAAGATGGACAGGTTTTATGCCTGCAGACGGAACGCCCTGAAGATCGGCGGGTTTTGGCCCGCCTTGCGCCCCCTGCGCAATTTTGGTATAATGGCAGCGGTTTCACTGCGGAGGTTCCGGAGCGCGGCGCTGCGGCAATTCCATAGTTGGGTTCCTCTTTTCCGGAAATGCTGTAAAAGCCGGCCGCCGCAAGGGCTTTTTCGGAAGACCCGCTTTCCGGGAGAGCGAAAGGAAGGTTGCACGAAGGAAGGTTGCACGATGGATATTTCCCCTGCGCCGTTCCGGCTTTCCGCCGGCGCGGAAAAAATAAAAACGCTGCTCGTATTCGGCACGCGCCCCGAAGCCGTGAAGATGGCTCCGCTGGCGCTGGAGCTTGCGCGCCGCCCCGAATTCGACATGCGCCTGTGCGTAACGGCTCAGCATCGCCAGATGCTCGACCAGGTGCTCGAAATCTTCGGCCTGAAGCCCGACCACGACCTCGGCATCATGAAGCCCTCGCAGACCCTCACGCACATCACCACCGGCGTGCTCGAGGGGATGATGGAGGTGCTCGCGGAGGAAAAGCCCGATATCGTGCTTGTCCACGGCGACACGACCACCACCTTCGCTGCCGCGCTGGCGGCCTTTTACGCGCGCATCCCGGTGGGGCACGTGGAGGCGGGGCTTCGCACCTACGACATCTATTCCCCCTACCCCGAGGAGATGAACCGCCGCCTCACCACGCAGCTGGCGAGCCTGTATTTCGCCCCCACGGCGCAAAACCGCGCCAATTTGGAAAGAGAGCACGCGACGGCGCCCGTCTTCGTCACCGGCAACACCGTGATCGACGCGCTCCGCTCCACGGTGCGCGAGGGCTACCGGTTCCACAGCGCGGCGCTTTCCGCGCTTCCCGCCGGGCGCCTGATTCTGATGACGGCGCACCGCCGGGAAAACCTCGGGGAACCGCTCCAAAACATCTGCCGCGCCGTGCGCCGCGTGGCGCAAACCCACCCGGACGTAAGCGTGGTGTACCCCGTGCACCTCAACCCGGCCGTGCAGGAAACCGCCCGCGCGGTTCTCGGCGGGGTGCCGGGCATCGTGCTCTGCGACCCGCTCGACGTGGACGACATGCACAACCTCATGGCGCGCGCCGATCTTGTCCTCACCGACAGCGGCGGCCTTCAGGAGGAAGCCCCGGCGCTCGGCAAACCGGTGCTGGTGCTGCGCACCGAAACGGAGCGCCCCGAAGCCGTGGCGGCCGGCACCGTGCGGATGGCCGGCGTGGAGGAGGAAAAAATCTTTTCCATGACGAGCCTGCTGCTCGACGACGCCGCGGAATACCGCAAGATGTCGCACGCCGCGAACCCTTACGGCGACGGGCACGCCAGCGGGCGCATCGCGCAGGCGCTGCTTTACGCCTTCGGCCGCGGCGAAGCGCCAAAGGATTTCGTCCCCGCCCCGGGAGCCGGAGCCGCGCGGCAATGAGCAAGAGGCGGCACACGCTGCTCTGGGTTCTTTTTATTCTTTACGCGCTGCTCATGCTCTACCTGCTGCTCGGGCAAAGGCAGGCCCGGAGAGGTTTTCCCGGATACGGCGGAACGCTCCGCGCGGATCTGAATCTCGTGCCGTTCCATACCATTCGGCAATACATCGTCTTCTGGGCGCGCGGGATACGGGAGGGTAAGCCCGCCGATATCCGCATCGCCGCCGTGAACCTGCTCGGGAACGTCGTGATGTTCGTCCCGCTGGGGATTTTTCTGCCCGCCCTGTGGAAGCGGCTGCGCGTTTTCCCGCGGTTCCTGCTCTGCACGGCGGCGCTTGTGGCGGCGGTGGAAATCACACAGCTGTTCACGCTGCTCGGAAGTTGCGATATCGACGACCTGATTCTCAATCTGTTTGGGGCGTGCGCCGGATTCGGAATCTTCCGGGCCGTTCGCGCATGTGCAAAGAAACGCTGATTTCCGCTTTGGGGCGGGGGGGGGGGGGGGGGGGGGGG
>JAEWAU010000063.1 GCA_023391535.1 Bacillota bacterium
ACTCGGCGGTACTCAAGACGGCGGCGGCGGTGAAGTCAGAATCAGCGGCGGCACAGTGATGGCGAACGGCAACGGCGGCGGTGCGGGCATCGGCGGCGGCGGCGGTAATTCCTACTCAGGCAATGGCGGGGACGGCGGTACGGTCATTGTCTCGGGCGGCACGGTTATTGCGACAAGTACTTACAGCGCAGGAATTGGCGGCGGCGGCGGCTCCTACGGCTTCAGCGGCAAGAACGGCGGGAACGGAGGAACTGTCACGATCCTGGGCGGCGAGGTTATCGCCACAAGCTCCGACAGCACGGGCATCGGCGGCGGTGTCGGCGGCGGCGGCGACGCCGACGAGGGCATCGGCGGGAACGGCGGGAGTGGAGGCACGGTAACGGTCTCGGGCGGCATGGTTACGGCGAGCAGCACTCACGGCAAAGGAATCGGCGGCGGAAGCGGAGGGAACGGAAGCGAAAATGGCAACCCCGGCGGCGGCGGTACGATTTATATTTCCGGCGGCTCTGTAAACGCGAATTTGCAAAATCAGCCATGCGTCAGTTTGACGGATGCAGCACCCGTGTATAAAACGACGGTGACAGGGCTTGCGGCGGACAGCAATGTGACGTATACGGTGGACGGCGGCGGCGTCATCCCCTCTTTCACAGACAGCTCCGGTGACCTTTACCTGTGGCTGACGGTGGGGACGCACGCCATATTCTTTACGGAAAGCGGCGGCACGATGTTTTTCGATTCCGCTTTGGTTACTTCTTCCGGCGGCTCGGCGGCCGTCTCCCCGGCGGCGGCGCCCACTTTTTCAAGCGCAGACCGTGTGACCTTCACATGCGGCGTTCATGGAACATTTAACGTGATGACGAGCGGCGTTCCTACGGCGGCGCTCACCGAGACAGGTTCGCTGCCGGGCGGGATCACATTCACTGACAACGGAAACGGCACCGCGACGCTTGCGGGCACGACATCACAAACAGGAAGCTTCGGGATCACTCTCAAAGCCGACAACGGCGTAACCCCGGATGCGACGCAAAGTTTCACGCTGGCGGTGGATACGCCGCCTGCCTTTGTCGGCGGCACGGCGACGCTCACAGTAAATGAGAACTCCGGTGCCGTCGACGTCGGAAGCCTGCTCCACGTATTGGATACGGACACCGCCCAGACGCTGACATGGTCGCAGTTTACGGCTCCCGTTCACGGGGCGCTTTCGATAACTTCCGCCACGGCAGCAAGCGGCGGTACCGATCTTGCTCCCGGCGGCACGCTCACCTATACCCCGGCGGCCGGATATTCAGGCGGCGACAGCTTCACGGTGCAGATAAGCGACGGTTTCGCGACGGCGACGCGCGCCATTTCCGTGACGGTGAACGCGCTGACAAACGCGGCGTCGCCGACGATCACCTCTCAGCCCGCAGACTCCAGCACTGTGACGGCGGGCGGCAGCCCGACGCTTTCGGTGCGCGCAAGCGTTTCGGCGGGTACGCTTTCGTACCAGTGGTACGAAAACACGGCGCAGAGCAATTCCGGCGGCACGGCGATTCCGGCCGCGACGGCTTCGGACTACGCGCCGCCGACCGGCACGGTGGGCACCTTCTATTATTACTGCGTGGTGACGAACACCGACACGAACGCGACGGGCAACCAAACGGCAACCGCGGCCTCCGGCGTCGCGGCGGTGACGGTGAACGCGCTGACAAACGCGGCAGTACCGACGATCACCTCTCAGCCCGCAGTCTCGAGCACGGTTACGGCAGGCGGCAGCCTGACGCTTTCGGTACACGCGAGCGTTTCGGCGGGTACGCTTTCGTACCAGTGGTACGAAAGCACGGTGCAGAGCAATTCCGGCGGCACAGCGATTCCTGAAGCGACGGCTTCGGACTACGCGCCGCCGACCGGCACGGTGGGCACCTTCTATTATTACTGCGTGGTGACGAACACCGACACGAATGCGACGGGAAACCAAACGGCAACCGCGGCCTCCGGCGTCGCGGCGGTGATTGTGAACAGCCGAAGCTCCGGCGGTAACGGAGGAAACACCTCCGGCGGCGCTCCTTCCACTACGCCGACTCCCGTCACCGTAACGGGTACGGCGACAACGAACGCCGACGGCACAACGACTACGGTGGCCACCATCCCACTGGGCAGCCTTGGTTCCGGTACTTCAACCGTTACGGCAAACCTCGGCGCGGTCTCCGTCACGGCCCCGGCGGGTGTGCTGAGCGCCGCGCTTTTGAGCGCCGCGGTAGGCAGCGGCGTGGGCCTGGCACTCTCGCAGGGTGCGTCGCCCTCCGCCACACAAAATACGGTATTCGAGCTCGTCACGGCACACGGCAATATCCCTATCGCCTCGCTCGACCTGAACCTGACCGCCGTTTCGGCAAACGGCGCCGCTACTGCGGTGCACAACCTTTCGGGCAACGTTACCGTCAGCGTCACGCTCACCAAAGCGCAAATTGCGCTGCTGGGCGGCGCAACACCCGATGTCTACTACTACGACACAAGTTGCAACCCTGCGGCTCTCGTAGATATGCACGCCGTTTTTAACGCTTCGACAGGCGCGCTCACCTTTAACACCGACCATTTCAGTACGTATCTGATTTCAGCGGCAGCCATGCCCGCCGCCTTTACGCCCGGCATTTCTTACACGGCACACGTACAGCGCATCGGCTGGCAAAGCGCCGTCACTGACGGAGCGGAAGCGGGCACCGAGGGCAAGGCGCTGCGGCTCGAAGGTCTGCGGCTCAAGCTGACGGGCAAGTTGCCTTTAGGCGCTTCCATCGAGTATCAGGCGCATGTGCAGCGTATCGGCTGGCAGGCGGCGGTTTCCGACGGCGCGCTCGCGGGCACCACAGGCAAGGGTCTGCGCATCGAAGCGCTGCGCTTCACGCTCAAAGGGCTGACCGGCTATGCGGTGAAGTACCGGGCCTATGTGCAGCGTGTCGGCTGGCTCGATTGGGTAACCACGGCAAACGGCACGAATATCTCCGATGCCGCTGCCGCGGGCACCGTTGGCCGGAGTCTGCGTATGGAAGCGGTTGAGATCATACTCGTCAAAGTTTTATAACGCGAAAAAATATCTGAATTTTGAAATATCTCTACCTTGCTTTAGACGAAAAGTTATAGCTTCACATTAGATTTGAACCGTGAACATTGAAAGCAAAGCTAAGCTTCCCATTTCTTTGGCAATTGACAATATATTGGTATAAGGCTTCAGTTAGATCTTGATTAGGTGGCCAGTAATATATAGCTTGCTCAAGTACAGAACAAGCAGACCGTTGTAGTAGAAAAGATGTTCGGATTTAGATTCATTGCCTCCACCATTCGAATCTCTACCGGAGTACAAAGAACCGCCCGGTTTCCGGGCGGTTCTTTGTACTCTTACGTTACGGTCGTATTTTCCGATAATTTGCGGCTCGTATTCGCCGTTACAGCCGCGCGGAATCTTTACCTGAATCTCTCCGAGCCGGGATTTAATCGTCTTTTGTGAATAGCCGTTGCGGTAGTTTTTCGACACCGCCTTTTCATCATCACCCGCTATTCTTTTGCTTTTTTCGTAACCGAACTGTGTGTCAAGTTCGCCCTCCATCACCTTTTGCGGCACGTCGCCAAACATCTGCTTCACCACGTCCATTACTTCGGTTATGCTTATGAAATTCTGACTGTTGACGTATTCTTTCATGAGCTCTGCCGGTACTTATTACGAAATTCATCCAAATCGCTTTGTATGTAGAAACCCCTTTCCCGCCGTTCCTTTCGCCTGGAACGGATGCTACCGGTATACCTGCGGCGGCGATGCTACAAAACGGACTTTACGATGCTCCAATCCGGATCTCTTTGCATTGTGCCCGCGTGTGGGGTTGACAGCTTTCCGCATATTTGAGATACTGAAAAAAGGTTGCTTTCCGCGGCTTTGAAATTGAAATGGCTGATCCGCTCAGCGATGTGAACTTTCGGGCGGGGCTGGTACACGGAGGGAAAATAGGAATAGTATGGATCGACCGGAGAGAATCGGAACGGAAAACATCCTTAAGCTATTAGTGGAATTTTCGATACCTGCTATTACGGGTATGCTCGTGAGCGCGCTGTATAACGTCGTGGACCGCATCTTTATCGGGCACAGCTCGGGGGAACTCGGTATTGCCGCCGTCACCGTCGCGTTTCCCATCATGACCATTCAGATGGCTTTTGGCGGGCTTATCGGTATGGGCGCGACGACCAATGTCTCCCTCAAGCTCGGCGAGGGAGATAGGGAAGGGGCGCGGAACATCGCGGGCACAGCTTGCACGCTGCTGGTGCTCTTTGCGGCGGTGATTACCGTGGTCGGCCTTCTATTTTTAAAGCCCATGCTTATTCTATTCGGCGCGAGCAGCGAAGTGCTTCCCTATGCCATGCAGTATATGAAGATCATTCTGGCGGGAACAGTGCTCCAGATGCTCGGCTTCGGCCTCAACAACATGATTCGGGCGGAGGGCAAGCCGTTTATCGCGATGGCTACGATGCTCATCGGTGCGGTGCTCAACGCCATTCTGGCGCCGATTTATATTTTCCTCTTCCGTTGGGGTATGTACGGAGCCGCTTTCGCCACCGTCTGCTCGCAGTTTGTTTCGGCCGCGTGGATTCTGATCCATTTTACGCGGCCCGGCGGCGTGCTCCGGCTGACGCCGCATACCATGCGGCTCAAACTCGAAGCCGCGCGGGAGATTATCCAGTTGGGAATCCCCACTTTTTTTATGCAGATCGCGCAGAGCATCCTGATCGTTCTTATGAACTGGAGCCTGGGACGATACGGCGGGGATGTGGCGATTTCCGGTATCGGCATTGTTAACAGCATTTCCACGCTAATCGTTCTGCCCATCATCGGCATGAATCAGGGCGCGCAGCCGATTATCGGCTACAACTACGGCGCGCGTAAAATGCGCCGCGCTCGCATAACGTTTCTGATCACCGTCGCCATCGCCACGGCGTTTTCCACGCTCGGGTACGTTCTCATCCGGGTTTTCCCCCGGCAGTTCGTGATGCTGTTCGACAGCAGCGACGAGCAGCTCATCGAATTCGGGAGCATGGCCCTCGTGCAGTTTCTGATGCTCCTGCCCATCGTCGGTTTTCAGATCGCCAGCACAGGGTATTTTCAGGCGGTTGGAAAACCGAAGCAGGCCATTCTGCTGAGCATGTCGCGTCAGGTGCTCGTTTTTATACCCGCTCTGCTCATTCTGCCCAACTTCTTCCAGATGAAAGGTGTGCTGGCTTCGGGGCCGGTTTCCGACGGCGTCGCCACGGTTCTTACGGCGGTCTGCCTCGCGCTGGAACTGCGACAACCGGTGCCGCAGACGGCGGAATGAATTGCACATCCACTGAAAGCCTGCAAAACGGAGAGCGACCGTTTTGCAGGCCTCTCTTTTGGAAGAATACCCTTCGGAAGGCGGCCGCCGCGCCGGGTTTTCGCATCCGGGCCTTCCCGCTGCGGCTGCGCCGGAGCAAAAGCAGGTGTTGTTATTTATACAAAAGGTCCATATAGAACCCCGGTTCTACCTTGCGGAAACGGAGCTGAGCATCAGCCGTATCTGCGCGATGGTGGGCTTCAACAATTCCTCGTATTTTTCCAAAATATTCAAGCAGGAGGTGGGGATGCCTCCGAACGAATACCGGAAAAAGTTCCGGAAAGATACGAACGATGGTCCGCCCACGCAAAACATTCCGCCATCCGCGAACAGAGGTTCTCCGACTCTGTGCGCACGGCTCGCAGGCGCCGGAGATAACTGAAGCCGCGGGGCTGCGAAGCAGGAAAAAGAATAAAAAATCACAGAAAATACGATAAAACACGACAAAATACAGCATTATTCGATTATAATAATAGAAAGAAAGAGGGCAGAAAAATGGCGAAATTTTCTTGCAACGTGATCTCCTACACTCTCCGGCGCACGGTGGATATCACCGTGATCATCCCCACGCCCACCATCCCCGAAAGCATGGGGCTCAAAGCGGGCGCCGCACCGCGGCATACCCCCGCCGCAAAATACCCCGTGCTCTATTTGCTCCACGGCTACGGCAACAACCACGCCACCTGGACAGGGTACACCAATGTAGAGCTTTACGCGGAGGAACGGCAGATGGCCGTCGTAATGTTCTCGGCGGAGAACAAGAGCTATGTGGACGGCCCCTCGGGCGACCAGTTTTTCTCGTTTATCTCCGAAGAACTGCCCGATTTCGTAACGGGGATGTTCCCTGTTTCCGCAAAGCCCGAGGATACGTACATCGCCGGCCTTTCCATGGGCGGCTACGGCACGCTGGTGCACGGGCTCAACTTCCCGCAGCGTTTCCGGGCGCTGGGCGCTTTCTCCGCCGCCATCGACTTAGACCCGGCAAAACTTGCGGGTGCGGAAAGCACGGCGGAGCCTGATCCGCGCTTCAACCTCCACAAGCTTGCGGAAAAGATTGCGTCTTCGGGCGAGGCGTTCCCAAAAATCTACATGGCCTGCGGGGCGAAGGATTTCCTCTATGAGGACGATAAAAAGTTCCGCGACAGCCTCCGTACGCTCGGAGCGGACGTCACCTGGGACGAAACGCCGGAACACGGCCACGAATGGCGTTTTTGGAACATCGAAGTGGAGCGTTTCCTCGATTGGCTTCCCCGCACGGATGCCTACGCCGGAAAACGGCGCCAGGTATAATTGCGCAGCGCCGCCGCGGCGGCTTGAACCGAATTGGTACAACGTGGCACTCGAAATACGCACCGAGAAAGGCAGAAAAAGAAACGCAAAACGTCGAATAGAAAGCGAATAAAGGTAAATAAAAGCATGGAAAGGACGAAAACAATGCTCCAATATGATCCGTCTCTTGCATTGGCGATGAAAAACGACCACACCACGGTCGATATGTACGGCATTCCCGTGCTCACCAAAGGCATTCCCGACGAGCCGCGCCCCGGGCACATGGACCCGCGCGAGCTGGAATGCGTCCGCAAACAGGCCGATTTCTTCGCGAAAGCCGCGCAGAGCTTTTCTGCGCCTCCCAGCCTTGAGACGATACGGGACAGCATGGGGTTCCCCAACCTCAACCTGAACACGGTGGAAATCTACATGCGGTACGAGGAGCACACCTTCGGCGGCAATACGGTGAAGCTGTGGATCTACTACCCCAGGCGTCCGGCGGGGAAAACCGGGCGTCCCGGTTTTCTTTATCTGCACGGGGGCGGATGGATCGGCGGCACGCCGTTCGCGGTGGAAAATCCCTGCCGGCTGCTCGCGGAACGCGCGGACTGCGTGGTGTTTAACGTGGATTACTCCCTCGCGCCGGAAAGACCTTACCCCAACGGCTTCAACGACTGTTGGAACACACTCGTGCATGTCTATGAGCACGCAGAGGATTACGGCGTGGACCGAGAAAAGCTCGGCATGGGGGGCGACAGCGCCGGCGGCAATCTCACCGCGGCCTGCGCCCTGAAGGACCGCGATCTCGGCCGCGGCATACTGAAATACCAGGCGCTGCTTTACCCTGCCGTCACGTTTGTGACGAAGGGCGTTCCGGGCTACCGCTGGAGCATTGAGGATTACGAAATCTGCGAGGAACAGCGTGCGCTCATCGAGCCGGGAATGGGCTTGGGGCGCCCAGCGAAAGACGGCGAGGACGAGGGGGGCATGAACAGGTTCTACCTGCAGCACGGCGAAGACCCGGCGGACCCGTTTCTCAGCCCGCTGCTCGCCCCTTCGCACAGGAACCTCTGCAGAACGCTTATTGCGGTGGCGGAATTCGACGGCCTGCGCATCCAAGGGGAGATTTACGGCAAAAAGCTGCTGGAAGCGGGGGTTGACGCGCGCGTCATCCGTTATAAAGGCGTGGGGCACGCTTTTCTGGATAAGCTCGGGGTACTTCCTCAGGCGGAGGATGTGGTGCAGGAAATGGCGAACGACCTCCTGCGCCTGTGAGCTTCAAATTCCGTACGCATTGCTTGTTTTCCCGCATCGTTTAAAGGCCCTCCAATGGCAAAAGTGCGATTAGAGGGCCTTTAAAAGCGCGCATATTCAGCATCGGTTATAGGTGAAATCGTTCCCTTACGTCAGCCGCTTTTCGGCCGCCGCCCCGGACAAACGCTACTTCTCCGCGTCGGGCCGGTCGCCGCAGCTCTCGCGGGCGATGTAGCGGATGGGAAGCTCGATGGAATAAGGAGGCTCGGTTTCACCGCTCAGCAGGTCGAACGCCAGATGCAGGCAAGCGCTTGCCATCTTCTCCATGGGCAGCTGCACCACCGAGAGCGAGGTGCTCGCATATTCCTCCAGTTCACGATCGCCGTTGCCGATGCTGATGAGCTCCATCTGCTCCGGGATGCGGATGCCCCCGCGGCCGAGCGCTTTCATCGCGCCGATGGCGAGGTTGTCGGAAGTGCAGAACACGCAGTCCGGCTTCGGCTCGAGTGCGCAGATCTGCTCTCCTCCCAGATAGCCGCCTTTCATGGAGCTCTCGCTTTCCACCAACCGCACGATGAGCCCCTTTTCCCCGCAGGTATGCTTAAAGCCGAGCATGCGGTCGTCCATCCCCCGGAACACGGATTTTGAAGTGAGCAGTACGGCGCTTTTATGCCCGCGGGCCGCGAAAGTTTCCGCCGCCAGTGCCCCCAGCTTGATGTCGTCCACATTCACAGTGCAGAATTTTGCGGAATGGCGGTTGTAGAGTACGATCGGCACAGGAAAACTGTAGTTTTCAAGAAACTTCAGGTCCGCCTCCGAGGCGTTGCAGATAATGGCCGCGTTGCACATGCCCAGAGCCAGAATCGATTGATGGAGCTCGTTGTTCTTGTAGGGGTGGATGACGATTTCGCATTTCTTTTCGTTGCCCAGCGTCGCCTCCAGCAGCCCCCGCAAAAAGCGCACCATGAGCTGCGCGCGGAAATCGGATGCCCAGAATACGGCGATCACGAAGCTTTCCGCCGCTTGCACGCGCAGCCGCCGCGCGGCCACGTTGGGGTGGTAACCGAGCTTTTTGGCCGCGTCCCATACTCTTTTCTGGGTCACTTCGGGGATGTTCCGCTCCTTCGATTTTCCTCTCAGCACGATCGACACCGTGCTCGCGGAGAGGCCGGCTTCGGCAGCCAGTTCTTTTATGGTTGGCATATCGGTTTCTTCTTTCCTGATCTCCGTTTCGCACTTTTCTCCGGTGTAAAAACGGATTTGATTCGCACGTTTTCAGAGAACCGTATTTCACGGCTTTTTTATAGTCCGGCGGGGATTTCCGTTTACGGGTTTGAATAAGGAGATTCCGCGCGTTCGCTTTATGCGGAAAACGGGTGTTCGCCGCTTTCGCGGGAAGCGAAGCGCCCGTCAAAGCGCTCTCCATCATCATAGCAGACGGTTTGCCATTGCGCAACAGGCAGAACTCTTTTTACCGGAAGGCTTTTACATAATCCATTTATTTAGCTTGACAGATTTCGATTCTTGTTCTATAATTTTTAGTAATTCGATACAGTATAACGTTGTACTTATACTTGAATCATAAAGGGGAAATTTCGTTGAAAAAGGTTTCAATAGGCGGCGGCCAGGGCTTTTGGGGTGACAGCAACGACGCCGCGATCCATATGATCCATCGGGCAGACCTGAACTATTTGGCCTGTGACTATCTCGCGGAGCTGACGCTTTCCATTATGGAACGCCAGAAGCTCAAAAATCCGCAGGCCGGGTATGCCCGGGATTTCATCACGCTCATGGATCAGATTGCGAAAGAAGGAAAGGAAAAAGGAGTCCGCATCCTTACGAACGCGGGCGGCATGAACATCACGGCCTGCGTGGAAGAGCTGCGCAAGCTCGCGCAAGCCAAAGAGCTGCACGGGTATAAAATCGGATACGTTCTCGGCGACGACATGAAGGCTCAGATTCCGGAGCTGATCGCTCAGGGAGTTCCCTTCGACAACATGGACGACGTGGGCGACTTTAAAGAGATTGCCGACAAAATCCTCAACGCGAACGTCTATTTCGGGCACGAGCCCATTGTCGAGTGCCTGGAACAGGGCGCCGATGTGGTGGTGACGGGGCGCGCCACGGATTCCGCCTTGTTTCTTTCGCCGCTGATGCACGAGTTCGGCTGGGCGGAAAACGACTGGAACAACCTCGCGCGCGGCATTATGGCGGGGCACCTGCTGGAATGCGGCGGCCAGGGGGCCGGCGGCAACTACGAATACGACTGGCGCGGCGTACCCGATATGGACCGGCTCGGGTTTCCCATCGCCGAGCTTACCGACGACAGCTTCCACATCACCAAAGCGCCCGATTGCGGCGGCGTGATCTGCGAGCAGTCGGTAAAAGAGCAGTTCCTCTACGAGATTCACGACCCCGCGAATTACCTGACGCCGGATGTGAACGTGGATATCAGCCGCGCCACTCTGACGCAGGACGGCGAAAATCGGGTGCGGGTAGGGAACGTCAGCGGAAAGACCCGGCCGGAAAAGCTCAAGCTCTGCATCGGTTACCACGCCGGCTACAAGGTCGTTACTTATTTGAGCTTCGCGTGGCCCGACGCCTATGAAAAGGCCCGGTACGCCGCGGATATTCTCATGAAAAAAATGAAACGGAAAGGGCTGCGCGCCGACGAAATCCACACGAGCTTCGTGGGGCTTAACGCGCTGCACCTCGGCGTCGCCAACATGGACCCGGAGCTTGTGAAAAATTTAAACGAAGTGGTGCTGCGCATCGCCATACGCACGCAGGAAAAGGAAGAGGCGGCCAAGATCATTCCCGAAATCTCGCCTTTGCAGCTCAACGGCCCTCCGGGAGCCAGCTTTTTCGGCGGCCGCGCAAAAGTGCAGGAGGTCATCGGGCTGTGGCCGACCCTTGTGCCCAGGGATGCGGTAAAGCTTTCTTCCCATATCGTGGAGGTGAAGTAACATGGCGGAAATTTACCTGAACCAGGTGGCCCACGGGCGCTCCGGCGACAAGGGCGACACCAGCAACGTCTGCATCTTCGCGCGCGACCCCAAGGACTACGAGCTCATCCGGCGCGAAGTGACGGTCGAAAAGGTCCGCGCCTATTTCGGCGATATGGTTAAGGGCGAAATCGTGCGGTACGAAGTTCCCTCCCTAAACGGGTTCAACTTCGTGATGAAACACGCGCTCGGCGGCGGCGCCACACATTCGCTTCGTCTGGATACGCTCGGCAAATCCATGGGCTCCGCGTTCCTGCGCATGAAGATCAACGGGGAATGAGTCACCCACATATTTCAGAAAGGGTTGCTGCAAATTGGCGGATAGAGCGGATTAGAAGAAAGAAGAAGAACGAAAACAGATCGCCGCGGTGATTTCGGCGATTCAGGCGGATTTTGCTTCGCTTGCCGAAAAGCCTGCGCTTGTGGTCGGCCCTCCGGAAGAAACCATGCTGCCCATGCCGGACGGCGTCCGGCTCTATACGGTGAAGCGCGTCCCGTCCGCTGCCGGGCCTTTTCCCACAATCCTCATGCGAAGCTGTTATCCAAAACAGATTCCGATGCTTCATACGTTCGCCGAACAGTTTTGCCGGCACGGGTTCGCCTTTGTCTACCAATTCTGCCGCGGCTCGGGCGAATCCGAGGGCGAATGGGTGCCCAATATCCATGAGCGGCAGGACGGCAAGGAAACGCTTGACTGGCTGAATGCGCAGGAATGGGTGGAAAACATCGGGTATTGGGGCTGCTCCTACCTCGCGCTTACCGGTTGGGCTATGGCGGATATCGTGCCGGAAAAGGTGAAAACGCTGTACCTGACCCATTACGGAACGGACCGTTTCACCTCGGCTTACCAGGGCGGACTTTTTCGGCAGGACGTGCTGACGGCCTGGGCGATGGAAAACGCCGGCTTTCCCGTGAAGGCCGATTATATGGAATCCGTCCGCTACCGTCCGCAGGCGGAAGTGGACGAAAAGCTGTGGGGCTGCAGGCTCGATTGGTACCGCGATTGGATTACCCATACCGACAGGGACGATCCCTACTGGAGCGAAGGGTTCTGGGGAATGCTCAAAGGGATTCCCGCAAAGGTCAAAATTCCGGTCTATATCGGCGAAGGCTGGTATGACCATCATCTCGGGAGCGCTCTGCGCACGTTCGAGGCGCTTTCACCCGAGAGCCGCGCGCACAGCGTATTGCGCGTCGGGGCGTGGAATCATGGCTTCGGCCCCTGCGTGGAAGGAACCGCCTGCGATCATCTGGAAAACAGCGACGCGCTCTCCGCGTTTTCGTGGTTCGATACCATTCTGCGCAAAAAGACGCTCCCCGAAGGGAAAGTCCGTATTTATCAGATCGGCGCGGACCGCTGGCAGGAAAAATCCGCATTCCCGTTCTCCTGCAAAAACGTGCGCCGCTTTTATTTAAACGCCGCGTCCGCGCAGGAAGACGCGCGCCTGCTCGCGGATATGGTTCCCCCGGAGCAAAGCTCCGTCTCTTACCGATACGATCCGGATAACCCCGTGCCGTCGCACGGCTCGGAATCCCTTCTGCGCACGTTCGGCGAAATCGGCAGCCTGCGCCAGCCCGCCTGCGGCTGGCGGAAGGATGTCGTGAGCTTCGTTTCCGCGCCGGTGGAAAGCGATCTCGAAATCCTTGGGAAGATCGAGGTAGAACTCTACGTTTCCTCCACGGCCGACGACACTGCCTTTACGGCGAAGCTGATGGAGGTATACCCCGATGGAAGCGCTTACAACATCCGCTCGGGTATCACGACGCTGGCTTACCGCGAGGACGCCGACCGGCCCCGCACGGAATATGTTGCAGGCAACACGGTTGAAGCCCGAATCGTTCTTTGGGATATTTCCTGGCGCCTGCACGCGGGTTCGCGCCTGCGCGTGGACATCTCCTCGTCCGATAGCCCGCAGTACGCCGTGCACACCAATTACAAGGGCGTATGGGCGCTTCAGAAAAAGGCGAGGACAGCGGAACAAACGATCTATACCGGCGCCGATACTCCGTCGCAAGTCCTGCTGTCGGTTCAGTAGGGTATCGGCCCGCCCGGCTCCTTTGTGGATACTCTCAAAATGTAGTGAGGCAACAGCATGGAAATGAAGAGAGCACTGGAAAATCTCACCGTCCTCGATCTTACCCGCGTGGTGGCGGGGCCCTACTGCGGCTCCATCCTGGGCGATCTCGGGGCGAACGTCATCAAAATCGAAATTCCCGGCCGGGGCGACGACGCGCGCGGCTACGGCCCGTATGTGAACGGCGAAAGTACATATTACGCCAACCTTAATCGCAATAAAGTCGGCATCACACTCAACCTGAAGACGCAAAAGGGCAAAGAAATTTTCCTCCGGCTCGTCAAAAAAGTGGATATTTTAATCGAAAATTTCCGCCCGGGCGTGATGGATAAACTCGGGCTCGGGTACGATGTGCTCAAGGTAGTGAACAAACAGCTCATCTACGGGGCGATCTCCGGGTTCGGAAGCTACGGCCCTTATTCACAGCGCCCGGGCTACGACATCATCTCCCAGACCATGGGCGGCCTCATGAGCCTCACCGGCTCCAAGGGCAGCGAGCCTACCCGCGCAGGGAACGCCATGGGAAATATGCTCGGCGGTATGAATCTTGTTATCGGGCTGCTCGCCGCGGTGAACGCGCGCAATTTCCTCGGCCACGGGCAGCGCGTGGACGTGTCGCTCGTGGATTCCGTTGTGGCCAGCCTTGAAAACGCGTTCGAGCGGTATTTCAAATCGGGGAAAATACCGGAACGCAACGGCAACGCCTACGCCTCCATCGCGCCGTACGATTCCTATCGGGCGAAGGACGGCTATGCCATCATCGCATGCGGCAACCAGAAGCTCTACGAGAAATTTTGTAACAATGTCGTGCACATGCCCGAGATGATTACGGACGAGCAGTTTTTGACGGTGCCGCTGCGCGTGAAAAACAACGAGGCGCAGAAAAAGCGGATCGAATCCTGGACGAAGCAGTACACGGTCAAAGAGATCGTGGATATCGTGCTCGCGGAAGGCATCCCGGCCGGGCCGATCTACGACGTGCGGCAGATCATAGAGGACGAGCACATCGCCGGCGCCCGCGAAATGTTCGTGGAGGTCGAGCATCCCATCATCGGCAAAATGAAGGTGAACGGCAACCCCGTCAAGCTCCTGGAGACGATGCCGGATATCCGCATGCCGGCCCCCACGCTGGGCCAGCACAACAGGGAAATCTTTGGAGGTCTTCTTGGCTATTCCAATGAAGATCTGGAGAAATTTGCAGAAGAAGGCGTAATCTGACCGGCGCAGGAGGATTATCTGGAAAGGTAGCGAATCCTGCCTAAATTCCTAGCAAAGCGAAAAAGGATGAATTGCATGGAGAAACAAGTGGTTATCGCCGGAGCATGCCGCACTCCCGTTGGGAAAATGGGCGGGCTGCTTTCACGTTTTCCGGCGGCCCGGCTCGGTTCCATCGTAATCAGCGAGGCGCTGAGGCGCGCGCAGGTTCCGGCGGAACAGGTCGATCAGGTACTGATGGGCTGCGTGCTGCAGGCGGCTCAGGGGCAGAATATTGCCAGGCAGGCGGCGCTCGGCGCCGGCTTGCCTGCTGCCGTGCCTGCGCAAACACTGAATACCGTGTGCGGATCGGGCCTCGAGAGCGTGAACCTCGCGGCGGCGCTCATCCGTTCCGGAGAAGCGGATATTATGGTGGCCGGGGGCATGGAGAGCATGTCCTCGGCTCCTTTCGCGCTGGAGAAAGCGCGCTTCGGTTACCGCATGAACAACGGCGTCCTGGTGGATACGATGGTGCACGACGCACTATGGGATGCCATGAACGACTACCATATGGGTATTACGGCGGAAAACCTTGCGGAGAAATACGGAATCACCCGTGAAAAGCAGGACGAATTCGCGGTAGCCAGCCAGCGGAAATGCGAGGAGGCGCGCAAGTCGGGCAGATTCCACAGCGAAATCGTGCCGGTTTCGGTCTCCGTCCAAAAAGAAATCCGGCTGATTGATTTTGATGAATCTCCGCGGGATAATGTAACGAGTGCTCAGCTGGCGCGTCTGCGGCCGGCTTTCAAAGAAAACGGAACGGTAACAGCGGGCAATTCGTCCGGAATCAACGACGGCGCGGCCGCCGTTGTGGTGATGAGCGCGGAAAAGGCCTCCGAACTCGGCGTGAAGCCTCAGGCGAGCTATCTTGGTGGCGCCATTGCGGGAGTCGAGCCGGCTTTCATGGGAATCGGCCCCGTGGCTTCCACGCGGAAACTGCTGAAAAGAATGGGCCGGACGGTCCGGAGCTTTGATCTGATCGAGGCAAACGAGGCGTTCGCCGCCCAGTCCCTCGCGGTGGGCATGGAGCTCGGCTGGGATTCTTCGCTCGTAAATGTGAACGGAGGGGCCATTGCCATCGGGCACCCTGTGGGCGCCTCCGGCTGCCGCATTTTGGTTACGCTCATCCAAGAGCTTTTGCGGCGGGGAGCCTCCCTAGGGCTTGCTACCCTCTGCGTGGGCGGCGGGATGGGCGTTTCTGCGGCTGTCTCCGCCATACGGTAAGCCGCGCCCCCGGTTCCGCTTCCCGTCCGTTCCTTTTTCAGGCCGGAAAATACCGGCCGGGGCGCTCTTGGCAAACCGAATGTGTTATACAACAAGAAAAGGAGTCCTGCAAATAAAAGTCAAGTCCCAAATTGAAAGAGAAAACGAAAATTTATGCGGCTGAAAAGGGTATCAAAAAACAGACCGGAGAAAAGGAATTTTCATCCAGACTCCAGTGGCTTTG
>JAEWAU010000087.1 GCA_023391535.1 Bacillota bacterium
AAACGGAGCATGCGTTTTGCCTCGGCGGCGCGGCGGGTGAAAATCCGTTCAAAATAAACGCGCGTTTATACTGCGAAATCCATTGTATCGAAGAATCCGCCGCCGGGCAATAGAATATTTTTACTTCTCGCGGAGAACACGACAAAATAATGAAAGAAGGAATTGAAATTTTAAACACAATACTATATACTGAGCGTAAGTGAAGAATTGTTGGAGCGTTCCGCCGGATGCCTGGCCTCTGTTCCGGCATCCGGCAAAGAAGCTGCACACGGATTCATAAACGCGTGTTCAAACCAGGAACCGGAGGAAAGGGGGCGGTGCGCATCACCGGCAAGGAGATCGCGAAGATCGCGGGCGTTTCGCGCAGCACCGTTTCGCGCGTCATCAACCAATACGGCAATGTACCCGACGCCACGCGCCGGAAGGTTCTGCGGGCGGTGGAGCAGTACGGTTACGTGCCCCACGCGCAGGCGCGGATGCTTGCCGGAGCGGAGAACCCCGTGATCGGCCTGTTCATGGTGGACCGCAAGAGCAGCACCGCCGGGCGGAAGGTTTCCCTCAGCGGCTATTTCTCCTCGTTTCTTTCGGGAACCATCGACCATGCGGGGGAATACGGGGTTCATGTGCTGGCCTGCACCGTCACGTCCGGGGAAGAGTACGAGGGCGTGCGGCGCATGTTTCTGGATAAGACCGTGGCGGGCGGCATCTTCATCGGCGAGCAGGACGAAACCGAGCTGGAGAAGCTGGCGCGCCTGGGGTGCCGGCTGGTGGCGGTGGACGGCCGCCCCGAGGTGGCCGGCGCGGTCACCGTGAATATCGACAGCTTCGGCAGCGCCTGCGCGATGACGCGCCGGCTTCTCGAACTGGGGCACCGGCGCGTCGCACACATCGCGGGGCCGCCCAGCCAGCTTTCCGGCGCCGAGCGGCTGCGGGGCTACCGGCAGGCGCTTGCCGACGCGGGCGTGCCGTTTGCGCCGGAGCTTGTGGAAACCGGCGATTTCATGCGCGCGGGCGGGTACGAGGCCACGCGCGCCCTGCTTTCGCGCGCGCGCCCCACCGCCGTTTTTTTCGCAAACGACAGCATGGCGCTGGGCGGGCTCAAAGCCATTGAGGAAAACGGCCTGCGCGTGCCGGAAGATATTTCGGTGGCGGGCTTCGACGATATCGAGCTTGCGGAGCACCTGCGCCCCGCGCTCACCACGGTGCGCCTTCCCTTCTGGGAGATGTCCGCGCTGGCGGTGCAAAGCCTTGAAGACCTGATGCACGGAAAGCTCGGGGGCGTCTGCACGGCGCAGTACAAGCTGCCCGTGCAGATCGTGGAGCGCGCGTCCTGCGCGCCGCCGAAAGCGGGTGCGGGCGCGTGAGACAAAAGATCCGGCCGAAGCTGTGGCGAACTCTTCACCCGCTGCTGAAGTTCCCGCCGTTCCAGAAGCTGATGCGGGCGCGGCTGAGAACCAAGATCAACGTCTATTACATATCGGTGCTGGCGGCCGCGCTGCTGATTTTGATTTTCGCCGTCACCGGCATCGACGAGGCGTTCATCCGCCGGCAGATGAGCGCGAGCGCGGACCAGACCCTGACGGCGGTGGATAAGAACTACGGCTATATCCTGCAAAACGTCTACCAGTTCTCGGATTACCTCTATTTCGACGACAAGGTTCAGAACGCCCTGCGCTCCATCAGGGCCTCGGGCATCGAGCTTTCCGCGCAGGAGGTCATCAACCAGAGCATCATCAATATGATCATCTCATCGAACGACATCGCCTCCGCCTATCTGGTGGATAACTACGGCAACTGCTACAGCATGAGCAAGCTGCACAACGAAACGGTGGATATCGCCCATCTTTCCTCCGCGCCGTGGTATCGGCGGGTGCTCGCCGCGAACGGAACCCCGGTTTGGGTGCTCGACAGCGGCAAAATCATCCGGATGTCGGACGGTTCGCGCCCCGTTTCGCTCGCGCGCGTCATCTGCGACGTCAACACCTACCGCCCGCTCGGCATCCTGATCATCAACATCGACACGAGCGCCCTGCAGGAACGGCTCGGATCGGCCAGCGTATTCCTTATCGACAGCTCGGGCGGCTACATCACGCACGCGGTGGGCGTTCGGGAATCGGAGCTGCCTCCGCTGCAGCCGTTCGCCGAAAAATCGCATCTGGTGGAAAAAACCATCGGCGGCAAGCGGTGCGTGGTGGTTTCCGCGCCGTCGCAGACCACGAACGGGTGGACTCTGGTGGGCGTGCTGCCGGTGAGCGAGCTTTCGCGCCGGTATCAGGGGCTGGAAACGGCGATGCTGCTCATCATTCCCATCGCCGTCCTCGTGCTGCTCGCCGGGCAGCAATACGTCACGCGGCTGGTTACCACCCCGCTCACCAGGATGAGTGTCTCCATGCGCAAGGTGCAGGGCGGCGTGTTCGAGCCGATCCCGGTGGACGCGGTGCGCGACGACGAGATCGTCCGGCTCGGGCGCGTGTTCAACCTCATGGTGGGGCAGATTCAGGCACTCATCGACCGGGTGACCGAGGAGCAGAAGCAGCTGCGCAAAAGCGAGCTGGCCACGCTGCGCGCGCAGATCAACCCGCATTTTCTCTACAACACCCTCGACGCCGTGAGCGCCCTCGCCCTCATCGGGGATAACACCGGCGCGTTTACGCTGGCGCAGTCGCTCGAACATTTTTACCGCGTCAGCCTCAGCAGCGGGCGGGACGTCATCACCGTGGAGGACGAGATCCGCTGCATCCGCGACTATATCACCATCCTCAACATCCGGTACAAGGGCATTTTCCGCACCGAGTACGACATCGATCCCGGCATCCTGCCCCTGCGCATCCTCAAGCTGATTCTGCAGCCCTTTGTGGAAAACGCCATTTCCCACGGGCTCAAGGAGAAGGACGGCGGTTTGCTTACGGTGCGCGGCCGCAGGAACGGGGATATGTTGGAATTTTCAGTGGAGGACGACGGCGTGGGAATGCCCCGCGAAAAGGCCGAATTTCTGCTGCGCGGGGGAAAACCGGAGGGCCGGGGCGGCTTCGGCATCCACAGCTCCGTGGTGCGCACCTCGCTGTTTTACGGGGTGAAAGATCCGGTGCGCATCGAAAGCGAGAAGGGGGAGGGCACGCGCGTCACCATCCTCGTGCCGGTGCTGCCGGAGCTGCCGGAGCTGCCGGCGGAGCCTGTGCCGCCCGCCGCGCAAAAACGAAAGGAGGATCTGCCATGACGCCGCTGAAAGCGTACATTGTGGACGACGAATATCT
Organism: Bacillota bacterium; assembly: GCA_023391535.1. Classification (GTDB taxonomy): domain Bacteria; phylum Bacillota; class Clostridia; order Oscillospirales; family Ethanoligenentaceae; genus JAEWAU01. The sequence continues at coordinate 3,255 of JAEWAU010000087.1, forward strand.
GGAGCGGACGCTGCTCCGACGCAGCATCCCGTGGGCGGAGTACGGAGTGGAGATCACGGGCGAGGCGGGCTCGGGCCGGGAGCTTTTGGGCATTCTGCGCAAAGACCGACCCGATATTCTGCTCACCGATATCTGCATGCCCTGCATGGACGGCCTCGCGCTGGCGCGCACGGTGCGCGAACAGTACCGCGACGTGGATATCATCATCCTTTCGGGCCACCGCGATTTCGATTACGCCAAACAGGCCATCCGCATCGGCGTTACCGAATACCTGCTCAAGCCGGTGGACCGCGAGGTGCTCGCGGCCGCCGTGGGCAAGATCCGGGCGCGCCGCGCCGGCGCCGCGCTTCCGGCCGCCCCCGCGCCGCAGGAG
>JAEWAU010000103.1 GCA_023391535.1 Bacillota bacterium
CAAACCGGGGCGCCCGATGATGCCGCAAAGCATCTGCGGCAGCCCCTTTTTGCAATTTTTCAGGCGGAACGCCCGGTCCGGAAGCCTTCACGCGCCCGCGCTTCAGCGCTTCATTCGGTAGTGGAAAAGCGTGCCGCACGCGGCCATGGCGATGCCGGCCACCGCGAACGGGAACCACAGGTTGGGTTTTTGCAGGCCCAGCGCGAACAGCACGGCGAGCACGGCAAGCGCCGTGAACGCGAGCAGCCCCAGCAGCAAAAGATCCCGCACCATCTGATTAAGACCGTTCGCACGCACCGCGGAAAACGCCTCGATGGTGCCCGAAAGCACGTTCGAATAGATGCCCGCCATCTCCACGGCCTGCTTCATTTCCACCAGAATCTCTTCCAGAAGGTCGCGTTCCTCGGCCGCCAGCGGAAGCACGCGCCCGCGCAGAAGCTTTTCGAGCGTGATCTCGTCCGCCTTGATGGAGGCAGAAAAATAGACGAGCGATTTCCGCAGGTCGAACAGCTGGATCAGTTCCTTCTTGTGTAAAGAGCCCCCGAGCTGCTTTTCCAGATAACCCGCGATCTTGTTGATCTGGCGCAGATACTGCAGGTAGCGCGCCGAAATGCGCATGGCGAGCTGCAGCACGAACCGCGTCTTCTGGTCCGTGTGCACGCCCCGCACCAGCCCGTCGGCAAAATCCGTCTCGATCGAGTTCACGCGGTTGCTCACTGTGACGATGCTGCGCGCCGTGACGATCACGGCCACCGGCGTAACGGCGTAGCTCACCGTATTGTCGCGTTTTTCGGCGTAGGGCACGCCGAACAGCAGCATCGTCTGCCCGTTTTCCGTTTCTACGCGCGAGGTTTCCTCCTCGTCCAGCGCGGCGCGCAGAAACTGCGGCACCACGCCGGATTCCACGGCCAGCCTGCCCAGCTCTTCCTCCGAAGGGGCTACGGCGTTCACCCAGCAGCCCTCTTCCGCGGCGGCGAGAGGCGTCAGCTTTTCGCCTGCGGTCTTATAAATACGTACCATGGCTCCATGCACTCTCCTTTGAGGGAAGCGCGCCCGGGAGCCCCGCAGGGAGCCCGCCGCGGCCGCGCTTCGCGTGATATGGGCATTGTTGTCGACTGTCGCCCGGGTCGCCCACGGCAGACTCACCTCACTTTTATAAAAAACAAATTCATAAAACTTTTCCGTGGATGCCGCAAGGGAGAACGTTTTCATCCGCACAGCATTCGCATCTTATATTATAACACAGAGGGCTCGATATGCAAGCAAAAAGAACAATATCGGAGAAATTTCGCGCTCCAGGCGCATCTGTCCCTTCGTTTTCTCTCGTTTTCATCCGCGTTCAAAACCGCAAAGGCCCGCGCGGCTGATGCGCATCCTCTTCTGAGATCGTAATCTCTATCGATGCTGCGTATGAAGCAAACCGCGCGGGCCTTCTTTGGGGAGAGCAGAGAACGCCGTCAGCCGGAAGTCATATCGCTGTCGAACCATTTTTTCGAGAGCGCGGCCGTGGTGCCGTCCGCCCGCAGCGAGCTCAGCGCCTGTTCGATGCGGTCGCGCAGGCGGCTGTCGTTGCGGCGCACCGCGAGGCAATAGCTTTGCGAGCCGAGGCTGCCGGGAAGCAGGCGGTACTGCCCGGCATGCTCCGTCATGCGGTTGCGCGCCTCGCTTTCCTGCACGGCCAGCGCGTCCACGCTGCCGCCGTCCAGCGCCAGAAACGCCTCTGCGGTGCTCGAATACTGCGCCGGCGCTCCGCCTTTCAGGGAAAGCCCGGCCGAGGCCAGGGCGCGGAATGCGCCGGAGCCTTTGAGCGCACCCGCCGCGCGCCCCGAAAGGTCGCTTTTCTGCTGAATATCCGAAGCGGCATTCACAGCCAGCGCCACGTTGTCGCGCAAAACGGTGCGGGTAAACAGCGCATCCGCGGATGCGCCGGCATCGGCGGACGCGCCGGCGGCCGAAGAGACGGCCGCGGCGTTTTGCGCCGCCGCGGTGGTCCAAACGGCATCCACCTGCCGGCGGTTGAGCAGCTGCGCGGCGGCCGCTCCGCTTTGTGGGAGGCTCACGAAGGAAAAGCGCGCCGAAACGCCCATCCGCTGCGCGATGTCGCTTGTAAGCTCCACCAGAAAGCCCTGCGCGGCGCCGTCGCTCCCGCGGCTCGCAAGCGGCGCGTTGCCCGCCTCTACGCCCACCGTCACCGAGCGCTGCCCGGCGCAGCCGCCGGAAAGCAGCGTCAAAGCCGCCGCAAACAGTGCGGCCGCTGCCCGGCGCAGGCGGACGCCTTTTCCGTTTCTGCGCATCGCGCGCAAGCCCCCTTTGTAATCTGAATCGCTCGGAACCGGGCTTTTGCGGTCCGGTTTTCCGGTCCCTCCGGGAAACATGTTGACAAAATCCGCTTCAAAACTCATCGGCAAAAAGCTTTGAAGCGGATTTTTATGTATGGATGCACAATGGAAGCGGGAAGCGGATTCCCGTTTGCGGCGTTTTCGTTTGCTCCGCCGCTCTTGGCGCGCGGCGCGTTATTTCCTGCGGTTGAAAATGCTCATGATATCGAAATATTCGTCGTCTGCCGAGCTGCGCGGCTGCGGGACCGCGGGCTTTTCGCCGGGATGCGCCGGCTGCGTATGTCCCGAAACCTTGGCCGCCGGCTGGCCGGGGCGCGCCGGCGCCTGGGTCGCTTCCGGCTGGCTGTCGAACCCGGTGGCGATCACCGCCACCTGCAGCTCGTCGTTGAGGTTCTCGTTGAACGTGGCGCCCCAGATGATGGTCGCGCTCGGGTCGGCCTCCTCCGTCACCATGGAGGCGGCGAGTTCCACCTCTTCGAGCCCGATCTCGGGCGACGAGGTGACGTTGATGACCACGCCGCGCGCCCCCTTGATGGAGGTTTCCAGCAGCGGGCTGGAAATGGCCGCGCGCGCGGCCTCCTCCGCCTTGTTCTTGCCCGTGCCGCTGCCCATGCCCATGTGGGCGTAGCCGGCGTCCTTCATCACGGCCATAATATCCGCAAAGTCCAGGTTCACGAGGCCGGGAACCTTGATGAGATCCGAAATGCTCTGAACGCCCTGCCGGAGCACGTCGTCGGCGATGGCGAAGGCGTTGGCCAGCGTGATCTTCTGCTCGGAAACCAGCTTGAGGCGTTCGTTGGGGATAACCACGAGGGAGTCCACATGCTCGCGCAGGGAGGAAATGCCCATCTCGGCCTGCTGCATGCGGCGGTTGCCCTCGAAGCGGAACGGCTTTGTAACGATGCCCACCGTAAGGATGCCCAGCTCCTTGGCCACGGAGGCCACCACCGGCGCCGCGCCGGTGCCGGTGCCGCCGCCCATACCCGCCGTGATGAACACCATGTGCGTGCCCTTGAGCGCGTCGGCGATCTCTTCCTTGCTCTCTTCGGCGGCGCGCTGCCCCTTTTCGGGGTTTGCACCCGCGCCCTGGCCGTGCGTGAGCTTTTCGCCGATCGCGATTTTGTGCGTGGCCTGGGAAAAAGCGAGCGCCTGCTTGTCCGTATTGATGGCAATGAACTCGACGCCCTTGACGTCGGAATGGATCATCCGGTTCACGGCGTTGTTACCGCCCCCGCCAACGCCCACCACTTTTATCTGAACGATGTTATCAAATTCACGGTCGAGTTCAAATCCCATTTCCGTTGCCTCCTCAAGTATCGAGCAGCTTTCACTCATTATATCATGAAACTTATCGGCACGCCACTGTCCGAGCTGAATAGATACAGATATTTCCCTGCGTATTTTCGTCGTATTTTCGCCGTATTTTCGTTGCTTTTTTTCCGCCGGGCTGCTTTCCACGCCCGTTCAGGAGCCGGGCGTATAGGGAAAGCGCTTGTTTTCCTCCGATGCGTCGAGCGTCCCCTTGTTCGGTTTGGGGAGTTTGAGGCGGATGATTCCGGCGGCGTTCTCCAGCTTGGAGGAGAGATCCATGCCCGTTCCGAGCAGAATCTTGATGCGTCCTTCCGCCACCACGGAAAGCTCGTAATCGTTCGAGATGTCCATGGCCGTCACCGTGAGTCCCGATGCGGCAACGGCCTCCCGCAGCGAGGCGAGCGCCGCGGACTTTGCGGCATCCTCAAACGCGGCGGCGTGCCCAGGAAGAGCAGATGAAAACTTCGCGCCCGTAACGACGGGAATGCCCGAAGCGGCTGTGCCGCGCGTCTCCAGCACTTTGAACGCCTCATCGGTGAGGAGATACGCTCCGTTTTCCAAAAAGCAGTAGGCGGGGGATTCCTCCTGCACGCGGATGCGCACGGTTCCGTCGGGGCAGAGCGTAACGGCGGCTTTCTTTATGTATGGGAGCGCGGTTTCGATGCGGAGCGCGGCGGAGGACGTATCCACCCGCAGCAGGTTCTGCCCCGTTTCGATGCCGCTTGCCTGCTCCACCTGTCCCGCGGTGTAGCGCGTTTTGCCCGAAACCGCGAGCGTATCCACCTTGAGCAGGACGGAAGCGGCTATGGCGGCCGCCGCCAGCACCAGCGTGAGGAACAGCAGCGCGTAGGAAAGCCTGGAAAGCTTTCGTTTCCGGCGCCGGGCGCGCCGCGGGCGGGCCTGTCCGTTTTCGGTCAAGGCGAACACCCCCTTTGCTGCGCGGAGCGGGCGCCTCTCCGGGCGGGAGCGCGCGCCCGCCCGCAAAATCCCCTGTTCAAACTTCCTTCCGCCTTTCCTGACTTCACGACTCGCGATTCCCGATTTCCCGATTCCCCGTTATCCCCGACGCGGAAGAAGGCGCGGGCGTTTTTACGTCGCCGCATCCGTGTCCCCGATGCGCCGGATTTTTGCTCCCAGGGAAGAAAGCGCCGCTTCGATGCCGTCGTATCCGCGGTCGATGTGATGGACGCCCGAAACCACGGTTTCGCCCTCGGCGGCCATGCCCGCCACCACCAGCGCGGCGCCGCCCCGCAGGTCGGTGGCCTCCACCTGGGCGCCGTAGAGCTTCGGCACGCCCTCCACGATGGCGACCTTGCCCTCGAGCTTGATCTTCGCGCCCATGCGCACGAGCTCCGACGCGTGCTTATACCTGTTTTCAAAGATGTTTTCGATGAAGATGCTGATGCCGTCGGCCAAAGCGGCCATCGCCATCACGGGAGCCTGCGCGTCGGTGGGAAAGCCCGGGTACGGCATGGTGCGCACGCCGCGCACGGGCCGAAGCTTTCCGCGCCGCGAAATTTCGAGCACGTCGGCGTTGCGCCCCTGCGGCGCCGCCCGGTTGCTAAGCGCGCAGCCGGCCTCCTCGAACACCGGGAGCAGCGGCGTGAGGTGGCGCAGATTGATGTTCGTGAGCCGCAGCGAGCCGCCGGTGGCCGCCGCCGCAGACATATAGGTGGCCGCCGCGATGCGGTCGGCGATCACTTCGTGCTCGCAGCCGTGCAGCGCGCGCACGCCTTCCACCACCACGGTGCTCTCGCCCGCGCCGCGCACATTTCCGCCGCAGGCGTTGAGGAATGCGGCAAGATCCTCGATCTCCGGCTCGCGCGCCGCGTTTACGATGGTGGTGGTGCCGTGAGCGGTGGCGGCCGCCAGGATGATGTTTTCGGTGGCGCCCACGGAGGGAAACGACAGCATGATGTCCGCGCCGCGCAACTCGTCCTCCACGCGGCAGTTCAGCCAGCCGTGGTCCTCTTCGATGCGCACGCCGAGCTGGCGCAGCGCCGCCAGGTGCAGGTCGATGGGGCGCGGCCCGAGCTCGCAGCCGCCCGGGAAGGAGATGCGCGCGCGCCCGAGCTTTGCGCAGATAGCCCCCAGGAACACGATGGACGAGCGCATTTCGCGCATGAGGGCGTCGGGTACGTCGTATTTCGACACGCCCGCGGGGTCGATAAAAACGCTCTGCCCTTCGCGGCGCACGCTGCAGCCCAAATGGCGCAGGATGCCGCACGAGGCCTCCACGTCCAGCAGGTCGGGGCAATTATGTATCATGCTCGGCGAATCGCAAAGCAGGGCCGAGGTCAGAATCGGCAGCGCGCTGTTCTTCGCGCCCTGAACGCGGATTTCTCCGGCAAGCGGAGTGGGGCCTTCCACAAGCAGTCTCGACATCGTACCGCACCCTTTCAAACCGCAGGGCAACTCTCCCCCCTGCAATCCCATAGTATGCGGGCGCGCCGGGCGGCGTTCAACCGCCGGCGCCGCGCCGATTTTTCCGTGCATGCCAGCCCCTCCTTTCGCTTCGCTTGCTTTGCCCCGGGCGGGCTTGTCCCGTTTCCCATCCGCCGGAAACCCGGCGGAACTCTACGTCTGCTCCACGCTCGAAAAGCGCGAAACGGAAAGCACGAGCCCCATTTCGAACAGCAGCATGGTAAGCGAGGTGCCGCCGTAACTGAAAAACGGCAGGCTGATGCCGGTGTTCGGCACCGTGTTGGTCACCACGGCGATATTGAGCAGCGCCTGCAGCCCCACCTGGATGGTAAGCCCCACGGCGAGCATGGCGCCGAATTTATCGGGCGAGCGCATGGCGATGACGAAGCCGCGCCACACCAAAAGCGCGAACAGCAAAATGACGATGGTGGCCCCCACGAAACCGAGCTCCTCGCACACCACGGCGAAGATGAAGTCGTTCTGCGGCTCGGAGATGTACAGGTACTTCTGGCGCGAATTCCCGAGCCCCAAGCCCATCAATCCGCCCGAGCCGATGCCGTAGAGCGACTGGAGCGTCTGCCAGCCGTTATTGGTGGGGTCCTTTTCCGGGTGCAGCCAGTAGGTGATGCGCCCCGAAGCGTAGGCGATCTTCTTGATGTTCAGGGCGATGCCCACTGCCGCGAGCCCCACGCCCGCGGCGAACCACCGCATCCGCGTGCCGCCCACGAGCATGAGCGCGAAGCCGATGGTGAGAATCAGAATGGTGCCCGAAAAATGCGGCTCCTTCACCATGAGCGCAGCGATGCCGCCCAGAATCAGCAGAAACGGCAGCACGCCGTATCGGAAACTTTTCATTTTGCCGTAATATTTGGCGATGAGATGGGCGAACACCAGAATCACCGCGAACTTGGCAACCTCGGAAGGCTGAAAATTGAACGAGCCGATGTAAATCCAGCGATGGATGCCCTTGCCGTTGTGCGCGGGCAGGAACAGCACCGCCACGAGCAGGATATAGGTGACGCCCAGCATCGGCCAGACGAAGCGGTGCAGCCAGTGGTAATCGACGCGTGTAACGAGGAACATCATCACAAGCCCGAACACCGCCCAAACCGCCTGCTTGCGGATGAAATAGAAGCTGTCGTGGTTTTCGTGGTAGTAGGCGTAGGCGTAGCTGGCCGAGAACATCATCACAAGCCCGAACATCAGCAGCACGAGCGTGAGCGCCAGAAACGGGAAATCCACGCCGCCGCGGAGGAGTTTGCGCCGGACGGGGGCCGCACGGTCCCTCTGCTTTTCCATCGTACCCCTCCTTTGCCGGAGTTCTATACGAATTTCCAATAAAATGATGGGGAAAATCCGCATCCCATAGGAAAAAGCGTTTGCTGCGGATCTTTATTCGCATGCTGCGAAACACTTCCCCGCGCGGGTCAGCCCACCGCCGCGGCGAGCCAGATCAGCGCCGCCGCCGAAAAGACCGCCGTGATGCTGGTGAACACGACGACGATTTTGTTTTCCTTCCAGCCCATCAGCTCGAAATGATGGTGGATCGGCGCCATCTTGAACACGCGCCTGCCGGTGGTTTTGAACGAGGTGATCTGGATGACGTCCGAAAGCACCTCGATGATGTAGATGATGCCGATGGGCGCGAGCAGCAGCGGCTGCCCGATGCCGAAGGCCACCGCGCACAAAAGCCCGCCCAAAAACAGCGAGCCGGTGTCGCCCATAAAGACGCGCGCCGGGTGCAGGTTCCACACCAGAAAGCCGAGGCAGCCGCCCGCGGCGGCGGCGGAAACGGCCGCGAAGCCCGCGCTCCCGAGCAGCTTCGAGGCGATCATGAGCGCCACCGCCGCCGCGGTGGTAACGGAGGCCGCCAGCCCGTCGATGCCGTCGGTGAGGTTCACGGCGTTCACCATCGCCACGATGATGAACAACGCCACCGGCCAGTAGAACACGCCCAGATGCCAGGAAATATCGGTAAAAGGTACCATCACTGTTGTACCCCGGCCGCCGAAGGAATATTCCGCCACCAGGTACAGCGCCGCGGCTAGAATCTGCAAAAACAGCTTCTGGCGCGCCGTCAGCCCCAGGTTGCGCTTTTTGATCACCTTGACGTAATCGTCCGCAAAGCCGATCAGGCCGAACAGCAGCGCCATGAGCAAGCCGCATAGGATGCGCGGGCGTTCCGTGACGAAAAGATCCGTTCCGCCGCCGTCCATTCGCAGGCTGTTCCAAAAGAGCAGCAGGAACACGGTGGCCGCCGTGATGCCGGCGATGAACATCAGCCCGCCCATGGTGGGCGTTCCCTGCTTGTTCTTATGCCAGGTGGGGCCTACCTCCCGGATGCTCTGCCCGTACTTGATCCGCTTGAAATAGGGGATCAGCACGATCCCGAGCAGCGACGAAACGGTAAACGATAAAACGGCTGTGACGACCGCGCCGAGACCCGTCATTTGAAAATACCCGCCTTTCATACTTCTCTCCGCCCGGGATCTTTCGGTTTGCGATCCCGGAAGAAGATCCGTATCACTCTGCCTTCCCTTTTTCCGGCTCCCGCCGCGCCGGTTCCCCGAACACGCGCCTACCGGCTCCAGCCCGCGCGCACCGTTTCGTAGATTTCCTCCATTTTCAGGCCGCGGCTCGCTTTGAACAGCACGGTATCGCCCTCGCGCAGGAGGCCCAGCAGCGCGTTTGCCAGCGCCTGCCGGTCCTCGAAAAAGCAGCATTCGGCGCCCGGAGAGGCCGCCTCGCGGAAGCCTTCGCAGCAATAGCGCGCGTCGGCGCCCGTTGCAAGCAGAATATCGGCGACGCCGGCCGCATCGCGGCCCACCTGCATGTGCGCGCCCCGCGAAGCGTCCCCCAGCTCGAGCATATCGCCCAGAACCGCAATCACGCGCCCGCGCCGGATGGTGTTCAGCACGTCGAAGGCGGCCTTCATGGAATCGGGGCTCGCGTTGTAGCAATCCTCCACGAACGCTACGCCGCGCACGCGCTCCACCTTCTGCCGCATTCCCGAGGGGCGGTAGGCGGCGAGCCCCTCCACGGCCTCCTGCGGCGAAATGCCGAGCTTTTGCCCCACGCAGAATGCGGCCAGCGCATTATAGACGTTGTGCCGGCCGGGCACGGGCATGCGCGCGCGCACCGAGCCGCCCGCAAAGCGGATATCGAACGAGGAGCCGGTTTCGTTTTCCTCGATGTTTTCGGCATAGACGCCGTCCCGGCTCGTAACGCCGTACACGGTGATTTCAATGGGCAGCCTGCCGCGCGCCTGGCCGATATAATCCCGCAGCAGGTCGTTGTCGCCGTTGAGCACGAGGTCGCCGCCCTGCTTCATGCCGTCGAGCAGCTCCAGCTTGGCTTTGAGGATGTTTTCGCGCGAGCCGAGCTTGCCGATGTGCGAAACGCCGATGTTTGTGATGACGCCGATATCCGGCTGGGCCACGCGCGAAAGGCGCGAAATCTCCCCGAAGCCGCTCATGCCCATCTCGAACACCGCGGCGCCGAAGGTACGGTCCAGCCCGAACACGGACATGGGCATCCCGATCTCGTTGTTGCGGTTTCCTTCGTTTTTGAGCGTTTTGAACCGGCGCGAAAGCACGGCGTACACGGTCTCCTTGGTGGATGTTTTGCCCACGCTGCCCGTTACGGCCGCAATCGGCAGCCCGAACAGCAGGCGGTAGGCCTGCGCCAGGTGCAGCAGCGCGGCGCGCGTGTCGCGCACCACAATCACGGGCCCGCGGGCGTCCTCCACCGGCTTTTCGGAAACGGCCGCGCGCGCCCCCTTGGCAAAGGCGGCTTCGATATAGTCGTGCCCGTCGAACTGCTCGCCGTGCAGCGCGATGAACAGGCACCCGGGCGCGATGGCGCGCGTGTCGGTGCACACGCCCGTCACCTTGATGTTGTAGCTCTCCCGCGCGAGACGGCCTCCCGTCGCGCTCAATATGAAGCCAAGCGAAATGCTTTCCATGTTTTTCTCCTGTAACTCAATTCGCCCCGCGGCCGCTCTTATGCTTTTCCGGAGCGCAGAATCTCGCGCACGATCTCATGCTCGTCGAAGTGGACGCGCTCGGTGCCCAGCACCTGGTAATCCTCGTGGCCCTTGCCGGCAAGCACGATCACATCGTCCCTGCGCGCGTGCGTCAGCGCGTATTCAATGGCCTCGCGGCGGTTGACGAGCACGGTATACGGCGTTTTCTCGCCCGCGAGGCCCGCGAGGATGTCGCGTATGATGGCCTCCGGGTCCTCGGTGCGGGGGTTGTCGGAGGTGACGATCAGATAATCGGCGCCGCGCGCCGCAATCTGGCCCATTTGCGGACGTTTGGATTTGTCGCGGTCGCCGCCGCAGCCAAACAGCGCCACCACGCGCCCGCGCGCGAAAGCGCGCACGGCGCTCAGGATTTTCTCGAGGCCGTCCGGCGTATGCGCGTAATCGATGATAACGGTGAAATCCCGCCCCGTGGGCACCACCTCGATGCGGCCGTTCACGCCGGGGAACGACGCGAGCGCCTCCGCGGCCTGCCGCGCCGGGATGCCGAGCCGGATGGCGCAGGCCAGCGCCCCCAGCGTGTTGTAAACCGAAAAGCCGCCGGGCAGGCGCGCTTCCACCCGCACGGGCGCGTTCATTTCCCGCCCTCCCAGCGTGTAGGAGATGCCGTCCGGGCGGTACTGCACATCAAGCGCCGCGTAGTCCGCCGCGGCCTTTTGGCCGTAGGTGAACGTGGGGCAGGGCGCCTCGTTCAGAATGATCGGCGCGCGCGGGTCGTCCGCGTTGATGATTCCCACGCGGCTTTGCTCAAACAGCTTCTGCTTGGCCTTCAGGTAGTTCTCCATTGTTTTGTGGAAATCCAGATGGTCCTGCGTGAGGTTTGTGAACACGCCCGCCGCAAACGTCAGGCCCGCCACGCGCTTTTGTGCCAACGCGTGGGAGGAAACCTCCATTACGCAGTATTCGCAGCCATCGCGCGCCATTTCGGCCAAAAGCCCCTGCAGCTCCAGCGGCTCCGGCGTGGTGTAGTGCGCGGGCAGCACGCGCTCCCCCGAAAGGTTGCGGATGGTGCCCACGAGCCCGGTTTTATGCCCGCAGCGCTCCAGCATGTGTTTGAGGATGCAGGTGGTGGTGGTTTTGCCGTTGGTGCCCGTCACGCCCACCAGCCTGAGCTTTTTGCCGGGGTTTCCGAAGAAATTCGCGCAGCACAGCGCGTAGGCCTCGTGCGTATCCGCCGCGAGCAGCTCCGGCGCGCCCGCGCCCGTGGGGCGCTGCGCGACCACCGCCGCGCAGCCCGCGGCGGCCGCCTGCGGCGCGAAATCGTGCCCGTCGGCCTTCTCCCCCGCGATGCAGAAGAACACGATGCCCGGCCCCGCCTTGCGGGAATCCGACGTGAGGCCGGTTACCTCGATATCCGGGAGGGCACCTTTAAGCGCCACCCCTTCGAACAGCTGTGCCAGTTTCATGCGTTTCTTCGTTTCCTTTCCAAATCTGCACCATCCGGTTTTCTGCGCGCCGCAAAGGGCGCTCAGTCCCCGATCGTATCATCCTTAAACTGCACCGTCACCACCGTGCCGGGCGGAACCTTCGCGCCCTCCGCCATGCTCTGCGCGTAGGAAACCTCGCCCGCCTGCGTCACGCTGTTTCCCTGCAGGCTGATGTTGAGCCCGCTCGCCTCCGCTGCGGCGCTGGCCTGCGCGGCGGTAAGCCCCGTCAGCTTCGGAACTCTGACGCTGTCTTCCACGGAAGCGCCTCCCATATAGAGGATGACGGTTCCGCCGCGCGGAATGGGCCCGCCCGCCTCGGGCACCTGGGCCGTCACCGTCTGGCCGCCGCCCTGCGCCGAAACCTTCAGCCCCGCCTTTTGCAGGTCCGCCTCGGCCGCGGAAAGCTTCTGCCCCACGGTATTCGGCGTTTTCACTTCGAGCTTTTCCAGCTCCCCGGGCGTATATTCCGCTTTTACCCCGAGGTACGGCAGAATTTCGGAAAACAGGTTGCCCACCACCGGCGCCACGATGGTGCCGCCGAAATTGCTGGGCGCGTGCGGATCGTCGAGCAGCACCAGCACCGCGTAGCGGGGGTCGTCGCAGGGTGCGATGCCGATAAACGAGCAGATGACGCTGGTGCTTCCCGGCTGGTCGAGCTTTTGGGAGGTGCCGGTTTTGCCGCCCACGCGGTACCCGGCGACATAGGCGTTCTTGCCGGTGCCCTCCTCCACTTCTTTCTGCATCATGGAGCACATCTCTTTGGCGGTGGCGGCGGAAATCACCTGCTTGCCCTTCTGGTCGGCGTAGCTTTTCACCACGCGGCCGGAAGCGTTCAGTTCTTCTTCCAGCAGGTGCGGTTTCACCAGTTTGCCCCCGTCTGCTATGGCGGAAACCGCCGTGAGCAGCTGGATGGGCGTGAGCTTGTTGCTTTGCCCGAAGGAGATGGAGGCAAGCTCCACGGGGCCCATCTGCTTGGCGGTATAGAAAATGCTCTGCGCCTCGCCCGGCAGGTCGATGCCGGTTTTGGCGGAAAGCCCGAACCCGGTGAAATAATGATAGAACTTCGCCACGCCGAGCCGCTGCCCGACCTCGATGAACACGACGTTGCAGGAATTTTCAAACCCCTGCAGGAAGTTCTGCGACCCGTGGCCGCCGTGCTTCCAGCAGTGGAAGGTGGTGCCCGAAACCTGCGTGCTGCCGCCGTCGAAAAAGCGGTCGCTTTCCTTCACGACCCCGGCGTCCAGCGCGGCGGCGGCCGTGACGATCTTGAAGGTGGAGCCCGGCTCGTAGGGGTTGGTGATGGCCTTGTTGCGCCACTGGGTCTGGAGCGCGAGGCTGCGCTCGGCCTTCTGCGCGTCGCCGGTGAGCGTGTCGATCTTCTGCAGCTCGGAAGCGCTCGCCACCGTGAACGGATCGTTTGGGTTAAACGACGGCACGGTTGCCATGGCCAGGATGCCGCCGGTCTTCACGTCCATCACGATGCCCGTGGCGCCCACGGTGACGTTGTTGTCCGCCACCGCGCTGTCGAGCTCTTTTTCAAGCGCGTGCTGCACCACCTCGTCCAGCGTCAGCACGATGCTGTCGCCCGGCGTGGCGGGGATGCGGTCGGAAAACTGGATGGGCATATCGGTGCCGGCCGCGTTTTTGGCCGTGACGATGCGGCCGTCCTTGCCTTTGAGCACGCTGTCGTAATAGGCTTCCAGGCCCGAAAGGCCCTGATTGTCGCTCCCCGTAAAGCCTATAAGCTGCGCGGCCAGGTCGTTATAGGGATAGTAGCGTTTGGTATCCTCCACGAGGCTGACGCTGTCCGCCCCGGTTTCGGCCTTGTAGGCGCGCACCAGCGCGGCCACGTCGCTTTCCACGCGGCTCGCCACCACCACGTAGCTTACGTTGCGGGAGATTTTTGCAAGAATGGAGGCGCTGTCGGTTCCGAGCAGCGAGGCGAGGTCGGCGGCCAGCTTCGCGCGTTTGGCCGCCGAATCCTCCGGGGCGCCCGTTTTGAGGAACGCCGGGGAGACGACCACGTCCCATGTCGTGGCGCTTTCGGCAAGCGCCGTCCTGTTGCGGTCGTAGATGGTGCCGCGGTTGGCGCGGATGGTGAACACGCCCGTCTGCTGGGCGAGCGCTTTCTGCTGAAGAGAGGCCCCGTCCGCCATCTGGAGCTTAACGAGCCGGAGCACCAGCACGGCGAACCCCAGTGTGAAAACGAGGAAAAGCACCGCCGCCATCCGCCGCTGCATCGTAAGGCTGGGACCTTTCAAAAACGCCACCCCCTGCGCCCGTTTTTGTCGGTTAGCGCTTTCGGCCGCGCGAAACGCGGGACGAAAGCCTCCTTAACAAAACGTATTGTCCGGCGCGGCGAAGTATTCCAGGGGAAGCGCGGAGCTTTGCGGCAGGCGCCGGAACCGGAGCGGAAAGGGGTGGCTGCGGTCTTGCTTTTTCAACATGCGGGGGAAAAGATCAGTCGAAATATTCCACCACGGATGCGGCCAGATTCTTGATGAAATCCAGCGGGTCGTTCGCGCAGGGAGAAACCACCACCTTATCCTGATCCACCAGGTGGACGTATTCGATCTGGTACGGCTGTATTTTGGAAAGTCCGAGCACGCCGGTGGCGTAATCCGCCACCTTTTGCATGGAAAGGCGCGCTTCGAGCTTTGCGCTCAGGCTCACCTGTTCGCTCTGCGCCGTCGTCAGCTGCTTGTTCGTGCTGGAAATTTCGTCGCTGAGCTGATTGATTTTGATATTGCCCACCATCGTGCTTCCCAGCGCCAGCATGACAAAAATCGATACGAACGCGTATTTTACGACGGTGCCCGGCTTAATCCCGGGCTTTACGCGCGGTTTTGCCGCCGCACGCCGCGGCTGTTTTTCCGGCTGCGGCGCTTCCTCCTCCCGCTGCTCCGGCAGAAAGGCGGAAAAGTCGTAGGCTGCACCGGTTTTGAGGGAATCCATGAATTCTTCCTCCATTCCGCCACGGGTGGGCCGATACGGTTTCAACAAAGCGACAAACCAACGGAAAAAAATCCGCGCCAAGGTGCAAACAGAAATGCTTTTACTGCGGATTTGCTCCGCTTTTGAATCGGCTGTTCACAAAACGCCAGGTTTACGCTTCTTCGAGTTTTTCCACGGTGCGAAGCCTTGCGGAGCGGCTGCGCGGATTTTCCGCGAGCTCCTCCGGGGAAGGTTCCACGCCTTTTCTGCCGAGGATGCGCACCTGCGGTTTTCGTCCGCAGACGCAAACCGGAAAATCCGGTGGGC
The DNA here is from genome assembly GCA_023391535.1 of Bacillota bacterium. Classification (GTDB taxonomy): domain Bacteria; phylum Bacillota; class Clostridia; order Oscillospirales; family Ethanoligenentaceae; genus JAEWAU01. Next base: position 14,805 of record JAEWAU010000103.1, read on the forward strand.
AGATGCAGCCCTGCGCCCAGCTTAAAAACCGCTGCTTGACCATGCGGTCCTCCAGCGACTGGAACGTGATGACGGCGAGCCGCCCTCCCGGGCGCAGCAGCGGAAGCGCTTCGTCGAGCAGCGCGGAAAGCTCGTCCAGCTCGTGGTTAACCGCTACGCGCAGCGCCTGGAACGTCCGCCTCGCGGGGTGCGGCCCGCCCCTGCGGGCGGCCGCGGGAATGGCCGACTTGACCAGCTCCGCCAGCTCCAGCGTCGTTTCGATCGGCTTTTTTTCACGCTCCCGCACAAGGGCGGAGGCGATGCGCTGCGCGAACTTTTCCTCGCCGTATTCGCGCAGGATGCGCGTAAGCTCGGCATAGGATGCGGTGTTCACCAGTTCGCGCGCGTCCGGCCCCTCCTGCGACATGCGCATATCCAGGGGAGCGTCGTGCTGATAGGAAAATCCCCGTTCGGGCGCGTCGAACTGATGCGAGGACACGCCGAGATCGAGAAGAATGCCGTCCACCTGCCTGATGTCAAGCCCGCCCAGCAGTTCGGGAAGGCGCGAGAACGTGCTGCGGCACAGCGTCACCCGCCCGGAAAACGGGGCCAGGCGCTCGCCCGCCGCGCGGATGGCGTCGGGGTCGCGGTCCACGGCGATGAGGCGCCCGGTGGTGAGCCGCTGCGCGATGGCAAGCGAATGCCCGCCGCCGCCCGCGGTGCCGTCCACATATACGCCGTCCGGACGGACGGCAAGGGCTTCTATGCTTTCCAGAAGCAACACACTGTTGTGATACTGTTCCATCTTATTCCCCGCGAAAGCTGTTATCGGCTCCGGGAACGCCGGCTGGTTTTCAGTATGGCCCGAAAACGCGCGGGCTAATCCTTCGCTCAGAACCCCAGCGTTTCCATCGCTTCCACAACGGATTCCGCCGTGACGCTTTCGTTCAGCTCGGCCCAGCGCTGCTTGTCCCAGATCTCCACGCGGTTGGACGCGCCGATGATCATCACGTCGCGCGCAAGAGCCGCGTATTCGCGCAGGTTCGCGGGCAGCAGCACGCGTCCCTGCTTATCGGATTCCAGTTCCGCCGCGCCGGCAAAGAAAAAGCGCTGCAGGTTGCGCGCTTTGGAAAGGGGCATGGCGCGGATCTTCTCCTCGAGCAGCTTCCACTCCTCCAGGGAATAGACGAACAGGCAGCCGTCGAGCCCTTTGGTGGCGATAAAACGCCCCCCGAGCTCCTCACGAAGGCGGGCCGGTATGAATACGCGGCCTTTCTCGTCCAGGCTGTGCGGATATTCGCCTATCAGCATAAGATCCCACCCCGGCGTTTCGGAATCAGATTCCCCACTTTGCCCCACTTTTAACCACAAGGTTCATTATATACGCGTGAGTTGGAAAATTCAATACATTCCGGGTAAAGTTCCAAACTTTCTCTTTTTCGTACCGATTCTGCGTTTTTCGCGTAAATCTTGCGATTGTCTTGCCAAACGCGGGGTTTTTCCGTCGAAAAACGCTGTATGGAATCCGCAGGCGCGAAAAAAGCGGAGCCGCCGCGAAACGCATAAA
>JAEWAU010000097.1 GCA_023391535.1 Bacillota bacterium
AACCCCGCGCCCCGTGGCTGCAAGCCTAAAAGGCCGCGGGCCCCCTCCCCCAACGGAGGCGGCCGGCGGCCTTTTCGCAGCCCGGCCGTTACAGGCGGAGCAGCGGGGACGCGGCGAGGAAGAGCGAGAGCACCACGATGAGGCCCACGGTGGCGCCCGAAACGACGTTCTGGAGCGCGGTGTTCACATGCTTGCCCATGATGCGTTTGTCGTTGACGAGGATGACCATGAGCGTGAGGATGACGGGCGAGAGAATGCCCGCGATCTCCTGCGTGACGAGCGCGAGGGAGACGAGCGGCAGGCCCGGGATGAGGATGAGCAGCGACGCCAGGGCGATGATGGCTGTGTAGATGCCGAAGAACGCCGGAGCCTCCTTGAAATCGTGGTCCACGCCGCTTTCGAAGCCGAACGCCTCGCAGATGGCGTAGGAGGTGGAAAGCGGGATGATGGCGCACGCGAGCATCGAGGCGCCTAAGAGCCCCACGCCGAACAGCACCGAGGCGAATTTCCCCGCGAACGGCGCGAGGGCCAGCGCGGCCTGCGCGGCAGATTCAATGGGGATGTGCGCCTTGAAGAGCGTGGCGGCCGTGCACACGATGATGAAGAACGAAACGGCGTCGCCCCAGAAGGCGCTGAAATAGACATCCACCTTTTCAAAGCCGTAATCCCCGAGGCTCAGGTGCTTGTCCACGATGGAGGACTGCAGGTAAAACTGCATGTAGGGTGTGATGGTGGTGCCGATCATGCCGATGAACATGCTCAGAAAGCCCGCGTCCATGGGAAGCGAGGGGTGCGCCATGCTGCCGAACACGACGCCCCAATCCGGCTTGGCGAGAAACGCCGAAACGATGTAGCCGAAGAACACGAAGGTGAGCGCGAGAAAGATTTTTTCCACGCGGCTGTAGGAGCCGCGCGTTACGAGCAGCCAGATGAGCACGGCCGCGAGCGGCACCGCGACGTACTTGCTCACGCCGAACAGCCCGAGGCTCATGGCGACGCCGGCGAAATCGGCCAGCACCGTACAGAAGTTGGCCACGAGCAGCACCGCCATGGCGAAAAACGCGACGCGCACCCCGAATTTTTCGCGGATGAGATCGGCCAGGCCCTTGCCCGTCACCACCGCCATGCGCGCGTTCATCTCCTGGATGACCGCCATGCTCACGGTGATGACCGCAAGACCCCAGAGCATCTTGTAGCCGTAGGTGGCGCCCACGGCGGCGTAGGTGTAAATGCCGCCGGCGTCGTTGCCGGCGTTTACGGTGATGATGCCCGGCCCCACCACGGCGAGCAGGGCGAACAGGCCCCGGAACCGCGATTTTTTCAGGGAGCCGGCCTCTTTTCTCACGGACCTTTCCCGCATGGCAGCGCCTCCTTTCGGTTTATAAACGGGCCCGCGCGGCATTTCAGCGCCGCCGCGAGCGCAGCAGGATATCCACGACGTCGCCCACCACCACGGAGCCGAGCAGCAGATCCTGATGGTCGATGACGGGCACCGCCAGCAGGTCGTACTTGTTCACGGTTTCCTTAAGAGTGTCGATGTCGTCGTCGTCGTACACCGAGATGAACTCGCGGTCCATGATCTCGGAAAGTCGGACGTCCGGCTCCGAAACCACCAGATCGCGCAGCGAAACGGTGGCCACGAGCCGCTCCTTATCCACCACATAGAGGTAGTTGAGCTCGTCGCCCTCCGGCTTCTGGCGGCGCAGATTTTCGAACACGTCGCTCACCGTCAGATCCTTGCCGAAGGAGAGGAAGTCGGTGGACATCACGCTGCCCACGGTGCCCTCCGGGTATTCCATCAGCTCGCGGACCTCGCCCGCGGTTTCGCCGTTCATCTCGCGCAAAATGCTCTCGGCCCGGTCGCCGCCCAGCGCGTCGAGGATGTCCGCCGTTTCGTCGGAGGGCATCTTTTCGAGCAGGTCCGCCGCCTTGGCCACCGGCATGCTTTCGATGATGTTGAGCCGGGCCTCCTGCTCCATCTCTTCGAGGACGTCGGCCGCGCGCTCCTCGTCGAGGCTCGCGAACACCGTGTTCTGCGCGGTGCGGTCGAGATCCTCGATGATGTCGGCCATGTCCGAAGGGTGCAGCGTGAGCAGCTTGGACGATTCCTTGGAAAGCTGGATGCCGGGGCGCGCCGTGTCGATGGTGGCCACGTCGTCCCACAAAATCAGCTTGCTCGGCAGGCTTTTGCCGAACAGCTTCAGCAGGCGCCCCAAAGGCTTTGCCCACCCCAGGCGCCGCAGCAGCCCCTCGAGCCCCACGTCCACGGCGATGAGGAACGCGCCCGTGGAGGTGATGGCGAAGCGCAGATCGTTGACGCGCACCACCTTGCGCCCGTCGGTATCCACGATCTGACGGTCCTGCATGTCGCGGTCCACGAACAGGATCTGCGCGCCCGAAAGAACGATCTCCCGTTCGCCGGTGCAGGAGAGCACGTACTGCCCGTTGTCCTTGATGATGTCGAACAAGGCGGCGTCGAGCAGCCTTCCGTCGCGCAGCAGCACGCCCGCGAGCTTCGGATGCTCGGTGGAACGGTCCACCGCCAGGTCCTTGATGCGCCCCACGACGCGGCCGCCCTCGCCCAGGACCTTCCGGCCCAGGATACGGCTGAAATAAAATGTGGACACCAGGTACATCCTCGTCACCCCCGCGGTTCGGAGCGGCCGGCGTGCGGCCGCCGCCCCCTTTTTCAGGCAATCCTATGATAGCCGCATTCGGGCGGCGTGTCAACCGTTTTGAGAACAAATTTGCGCGAAATCGGCCTTTTTGTGCACATTTTCGCCTTAAAAGGCGAAATGATAGCCTTCGCTTTCCCGCCTCTTCGGTTTATGTTCGTTATCGAGCCTTATCGCGCCCTTTTCCACCCGATCCGACGCATGCGTGCGGCACGTGCGCGTGCGGCATGTGCACGCGCGGTGATAAACGCCGCCCGGCCCGAATAGATATAAAGGACAGGGCTTCCGCCCAAAGGAAAGGATGGAAACGGCATGGAACTGCTCCCGAACGACCGGCCCGTGGGACTCAGCGACAAGGAAGCGCTCCGGCTGCTCAAAAAGGCCGGGCCCAACGCGTTTACGCAGGGCAAAAAGAAAAGCCCCCTTGCGCTGTTCGCCGGGCAGTTCAAGGATATTCTCACGCTCATCCTCGTGGCCTCCACGCTGCTTTCGCTGGTGCTGGGCGAGGCCAGCGAGGCCGCGGCCATCATCCTCATCGTGCTGCTCAACGCCGTGCTGGGCTTTATGCAGGAGTACCGCACCGAAAAGACGCTGGACGCCCTAAAGAACCTCGCGGCGCCCGTGGCGCGCGTCATCCGCTCCGGCGAACTGAAAACCGTGCCGGCGAGCGCCGTGGTGCCGGGCGACCTGCTGGTTCTGGAGGCGGGCGACCGCGTCCCGGCCGACGCGCGCCTGCTTACGGCCGACGGGCTCGAAACGGACGAATCGCTGCTCACGGGGGAATCGCTGCCTGTGGCGAAGGCGCCGGGCGGCGCTTCGGGCGCGGCGAAAATCTACATGGGCACGATGGCGGTGCGCGGGCGCGGGCGCGCCGTGACCACGGCCACCGGGATGCAGACCGAGATGGGCCGCGTGGCGGGGATGCTTTCCTCCATCGAGGACGACCAGACGCCCCTCCAGAAGCGGCTCGCGCAGCTCGGCAAGTTCATCGCGGCCGGGTGCCTGGGTGTGTGCGCCGTGGTTTCCGTCACGGGTATTTTGCGCGGCGAACCGGTGATGAACATGATTATCACCGGCGTTTCGCTGGCCGTGGCGGCCGTGCCCGAGGGGCTGCCCGCCATCGTTACCATCTCGCTCGCGCTGGGCGTGGGCAGGATGCTCAAACGCAACGCGCTCATCCGCCGCCTGCCCGCCGTGGAAACGCTCGGCTGCGCCACCGTGATCTGCTCGGATAAGACCGGCACCCTCACGCAGAACCGCATGACGGTGCGCCGCGCCGTGACGGCCGCGCGCGAGGCGGAGCTGGGAAGCGGCAAAAAGCCCGCCTCCCTGCCGCGCGACGTGCTGTTCACGCTTGAAATCGGGGCCGTGTGCAACAACGCCGAGGAGGGCGGCGGGCCGGGCGACCCCACCGAGACCGCGCTGCTCTCCAGCGCGCGCGAGGCGGGGCTTTCGCCCGAAACGCTGCGGCGGCGCTGGCGGCGGCTCGGCGAGCTCCCGTTCGACAGCGACCGCAAGCGCATGTCCGTGCTGGCCGAGAGCGGCGGGCGCCGCCTTTTGCTCGTGAAGGGCGCGCCGGAGTTGCTGCTGCCCTGCTGCACGCGCGTGCTCACCCCCGCGGGCGAGGAACTGCTCGGCTCGGACGTGCGCGCGCGCCTGCTTGCGGCCAACGACCGCATGGCGGAGGACGCGCTGCGCGTGCTCGCCTTCGCCTACAAGGAGATGCCGCCGGGCGCGCGCCTTTCGCCGGACGCGGAGCGAAACCTCGTGTTCGCGGGGCTGCAGGGCATGATGGACCCGCCGAGGCCCGAAGCGGTGGGAGCCGTGCGCAAATGCCGCCGCGCGGGCATCCGCACCGTGATGATTACGGGGGACCACGCCAAAACCGCCGCCGCCGTGGCGAAAGAGCTCGGCATCCTGCGGCCCGGCGGGAGCGTGGTGACGGGCGCGGAGCTCGATTCCATGAGCGACGCGCAGCTTGCGCGCTCCGTGCGGGACGCGGCGGTGTTCGCGCGCGTTTCGCCCGCCCACAAGCTGCGCATCGTGCGCGCGTTCAAGAAAAACGGCAACATCGTGGCCATGACGGGCGACGGCGTAAACGACGCCCCGGCCGTGAAGGAGGCCGACATCGGCGTCTCGATGGGCCGCACCGGCACCGACGTCACCAAGGAGGCCTCCTCCGTCATCCTGCTCGACGACAACTTCGCCTCCATGGTGGCCGCCGCCGAGGAAGGCCGCGTCATCTACGACAACATCCGCAAATTCATCCGCTACCTGCTCTCGTGCAACATCGGCGAGGTGCTCACCATGTTCGCGGGCATGCTGCTGGGGCTGCCCGTGGTGCTCACGCCCATCCAGATTCTGTGGGTCAACCTCGTTACGGACGGCCTGCCCGCCATTGCCCTCTCGCTCGAGCCGCCCGACGACGACGTGATGGAGCGCAAACCCCGCGGCGTGAACGAGAGCGTGTTTTCCCACGGCCTCGCCTCCATGATGGTGTTCCGCGGCTGCGTGATCGGGCTTTCCACGCTGGGCGCGTTCCTCGCGGGGTATTCCCACGGCGGGCTGCCCATGGCGCGCACCGCCGCGTTCCTCACGCTGGTGGCGGTTCAGCTCGTGCATGTGTTCGAGTGCAAATCCGAAACCAAAACCATCCTGCACATCCCGTTTGGGAACAACCCGCCGCTGATTCTGGCGGTGCTCGTCTCGCTCGCGCTGATTTTAGCCGCCGTGTACCTGCCGCTGCTCCAGCCGGTGTTCGGCACCGTGGCGCTCGGGCCGCGCATGCTGCTGTGGGTGCTGGCCTATTCGGCCATCGGCCCGGTGCTCGCGGCCGTGCTCTTCCGCAAGCGCGCGAAGCGGTAATCCGGGCGAATTTGTCCATATTACGCGAAACGGATTGACATGCGCATAAAGATATAGTACGATTCTTACAGGTATTTGTGCTGTGAGACGGGGAGAAGGGCACGGTAAACGCCGGAACACGGTGTTTGCCGCGCCTTTTTTTGCGGCGGAAAAATCCGCCGCGCCGCGCCCGGTTCCCGCTTTTTTCACCACATCATTCAAACCGTAAAGGGGGACGTATCAATGGCGACCTATGAGATCTCGTTTCCGTCGTTTAACGGGAGGGACACCATCCTCGGCTGGATCTATACGCCGGTTGCCCCGCCCAGGGCGATTGTGCAGGTCGTGCACGGCTTCGGGGAGCATTCCAGGCGCTACATGCACCTGATTCTGCGTCTGCTCGACGCGGGGTTCGTCGTGTGCGCGGACGACCACGTGGGGCACGGCGCCACGGCCGCCGCCGGGAACACGTGGGGCGACTACGGCTACAAAGGCTACGCCACCACCACCGAGGACGAAAAAACGCTGCACGACCTCGCCCTTAAGCGGTTCCCCGGCCTCCCGTTCTTTCTGTTCGGGCACAGCTGGGGCTCCATGATCGCGCGCGATTTCGCCGCGAAGCACGGCGATCTGCTTCAGGGCGCCGTTTTCTGCGGAACCACGGGCGTGCGCGAGAGCGTGCGGGAGCTGAGCGGAAAGCTCAAAGCCCTGGTGGAAAGCGGGCACGGCGGCGAAGTGGAGCCCGCCTATCTGGGCGAGCTGCTGGGGGACTTTACCTCCCGGTACGACGACGTGAAAACGCCCAACGACTGGATTGCGACCGACCCCGGCGTCGTGGCGGACCATGCGCGCGACCCCTTCAACAATTTCAAGGCCGCGCCCAACATTCAGGCCATGTACGATTTCACACAGCTCTGGGTCGATATCGGCAGCGAGAGCTGGGCCGCGGCGGTTCCCGCTATTCCGCTCTACCTGATTTCCGGCGACCAGGACCCCGTGGGGAACTACGGCGAGGGCGTCTACCAGGCCGCGAACTGGCTGTGGAAAACCGGCAAGAAGCCGAAAACCCGCGTCTATTCGGGCTACCGGCACGAGATTCACAACGAGCCCGCCATCCGCGACGAGGTGGAGGCCGGCATCGTCGGGTTCATCGAGGAGCACCTGTAAGCGCGAAAGTCTTTCGAAAAAGCAAAGCCGCCCC
>JAEWAU010000114.1 GCA_023391535.1 Bacillota bacterium
GATGCGTCCGCCTTTACGGGTTTTGCTTCTGGTGCGGGCGCGGTGTTCGGCTCCGCGGGCTTGTTTTCGAGAACGGGCGCGGGCGCGGCGTTCGCCTCCGCGGGCTTTGCTTCGGGCGCGGGCGCGGTTTCCGCCTTTGCGGGCTTGTTTTCGGGCACGGGCGCGGATGCGTCCGCCTTTACGGGTTTTGCCTCTGGTGCGGGCGACGCCTGTCCTGCGGTTTTCGCCGGGCCGCTGGCTGCCGCCGGGCTTCCGGATGCCGCCGGGTTTCCGGGCTTTTTACGCTTCTTCATGAATCAACCCGCCTTTCGCCCTTTGCACCTTCCATTTCCAGCCCAGCCGGTCCAGCGGAAGCACGAAGGGATTCATCAGGAGCACGGCGAAAAACGCGCCCTCGGGGTAGATGCCGTAATACCGCAGCACCACGGTGAACAGCCCGCAGCCGAGGCCGTAGAGAAAGCGGCCCGCGCGCGTAACGGGGCTGGTTACCGGGTCGGTGGCCATGAACGCCGCCACGAACAAAAGCGAGCCGGACATCAGCTCGTAGAGCATCGAATCAAGCCTGCCGGAGGGGCAGCGCGGAAACAGCAGCGCCGCCGCGGCCACCGTGCCCAGAAAGGCGGCGGGCGTCTGCCAGTTGATGATGCGGCGGTAGAGCAGCACGAGCGCCACCACGCAGAGCACCAGGATGGGCGTGGTGCCGAGGTTGCCCGGCGTGTAGCCGAACAGCAGGTCGGAGAAGCTGTCGCTCGGGAGCACGCCGCTTTTGAGCATCGAGAGCACCGTGCGGCCCGTGTCGAACGCCTGCGGCGTGGCGAAGGCGGGCAGCGGCGAGGAGGCGTGGGTGGGCAGCGGGAACGCCGACATCACGCCCGGCCAGGTGACCGTGAGCATGCACACCGCCGCCGCGGCCGGGTTGAACACGTTGCGCCCGAGCCCCCCGAAGAGCTGCTTGACGACGACGATGGAGAAGAACGCCCCCAGCACGGGAAACCAGAGCGGCGCGGTGACGGGCATGCAGAACGCCGTAAGCAGGCCGGTGACCACGGCGGAAAGATCGCCCACGCTGCGGCTTTTGCGCAGGACGCGGCGGTAGAGGTACTCGAACGTAAGGCAGCTCAGCACCGAAACGGCGGCGAGCGTCAACGCGCGCACGCCGCTGTAGTACACGGCCACGGCCAGCACGAACAGGAGCGGCAGCACGACGTCCCCCATGGTGATCTTTACGTCGTCCCCGTGCCGGATATGCGGCGAGGATGCGGCAAACAGTCTCAAACAAAGGCCCCCGTCCCCAAAGCCGTTACTGCGCGGCTTTTTTGATGTTCTTGATGAGTTCCACGATGGGCATCCGCCCGGGGCAGACATACGAGCAGCACCCGCACTCCACGCAGTCCCCGATGCGCAGTTCCCGCAGCGCGTCGAAATCGGCGCTCACCGCGCGCTGGGCGATGTAGTTCGGAAGCAGCCCTTCGGGGCAGACGGAAACGCACTTCCCGCACCCGATGCACAGCGAGCGCGACGCGGGGTGGTGCGGCGCGCGCAGAGCCAGCACCGCGCCGGTGCTCTTTTCCACGGGCGCGTCGAGATCCGTTACGGCAGCGCCGCGCATGGGGCCGCCCAGCACCACGCGGTCCGGCTCGAAGCTCAGCCCGCAGCGGTCGAAAATCGCCCGCACCGGGGTGCCGATGCGCACCTCCAGAATCTGCGGGTTCGTCACCGCGTCGCCCGCAACGGCCAGAAACCGGCTGAGCTGAGGCTCGCCGTCGCGCGCGCGCAGGGCGAAGAGGCAGTCCTCCGGGCACACGAAGCCCATGCGCGCCGCCTGCGGCTGCTGCGCGCCCACCCCGCGGGATTCGAGCAGCGGGCGCAGGTAGCGCTCGTCGCCGTAGGGGAACTTCTGGGGAATGTGCTCCACCTGCACGGCAAGCCCGCGCATGCGCGCGGCGGCGGTGAACGCGTCCACCGTGGAGGAGGGCACGTCGTCGCCCACGGCCAGGGCCGCGAGACGGGCGCCGCAGGCGCTCATGAGCAGCAGGAACCCGGCGGCCACGTCGTCGGGGTTTTCGTCGAGCAGCTTCTGCGAAACGCACAGGTACGGCTCGGTTTCCACCACATGCAAAACGAGCGTCCGCGTTTTCCGGGAGGCCATCGCCGCAAGCTCGTCCGCGAGCGGACGGGCGGAGAGCGCCGCGAGCACGGCGGCCTCGCGCAGCGCGGCGGAAAGGCCGGGCGTGCCGCGGCCGGCCCCGGCGCTGCCGGAGCGCCCGGCAAAGGGGGTGTCCCGTCCGTCGTTTTGCAAAGCGACGCGCACGCAGGCTTCCCCGCCGCGCGCCGCCGCCACAACGCCCGAAACGGGGCTGTGCAGGGCGGGGAAGCCGTCCTCCCGGCGCGCCAGCGGCTGGCCCATCTCCACAAAGGCCCCTTCGCGCACGCAAAGCGCCGCGGCGGCCGGAAGCGGCAGCACGAGCCGTTCCGGGGCCTTCAGCTCGTCCACGGGCCGCTCGAGCAAAGGCGTTTTCTGCGGGTCGAGCCACACGCCGCCCCGCGGCCTTTTTTTTCGCATCATGCCAAGAAACCCCCATCGCCGGAATCGGCGTTTCGGTCTGTTTTACCCGGCCGGAGCGGCCTTTTCCGGAGCGTTCCGGTCCCAAATTGATTCTCCGGGCTTACCCGCCCGCACGCGCTGCCAAAAGAACCACAGTGACTTTTGCCGCGCGATTCATTATACTGTAGTAAGACGATTTTTCCGCGGCCCCGCAGGCCTGCGGCACCCGGCCGGGCGCGGAAACATAGGCGTTCGGCTGCCGCTTGGAAGGGGGCGCCCGGCCCGGGAGTTTACGCAAAACGCCCGGGAAGCCCCCGCCGGAGCCGGAAACGCCACAGCCGGAATGTCCGCATGGAAGAGAGGGAACCCATGAACATCCAACAGATCAGTACCGACAAGCTGCGTGTCGCGCTCGACTCGTCGGACCTTGACCGATACAATCTCGATTATTTTTCCATCAGCAGGGAAAGCCCCGGCACCAAGCGCCTGCTGAGGGAAATCCTCGAAAAAGCGCAGAAATCCGGGTTCACCGCCATCCGCTGCAAAATACTCATCGAAGTGCTGCCGGGAAAGGACAACGGCTGTATCCTGTACCTCACCAAAACCCCCGGCCCCGCAGCCGCCCGCAAAAACCGGCACCCGGCGCCGGACAGCTACGTCCTTTGCTGCGACGGGCTGGAGGACGCCATCGAGGCGCTCGGAAGGTTCAAGGAATACCCGGACCTGCCCATTCGGAGCAGCGCGCTGTACTGTTACCAGAACAAATACCATTTGGTGTTCCTGCCCGTGGCGCTGGGGCTCAACCGGGAACGCCTTGTTTCGCTGCTGGCCGATCTGTCGGAATACGGCGAAACGGAAACCGCTTCGCCCGTGCGCACCGCCCTGCTCGCCGAGCATGGGGAAACCATCCTCAAAAACCGCGCGGTGGAGGCGTTCATCCGGTATTTTCACTAAACGGGCGGCAGCCAGGCGGCTCCGGGGCGGCGCGGGAACGGGTTTCCGCGCCGCCCCGTTTTTTGCGCTATTCCGCGCAGAAAGGCCCCGCGCCTTCCTGCGCCGCGCGGCGCAGGTCTTTGACAGCGGCGGAGAGATCGGGCGCGCGAAACAGCGCGCTGCCCGCCACGAACACGTCGGCGCCCGCGGCGGCCACGCGCGCCGCGTTGCCCGGGTTGATGCCGCCGTCCACCTCGATCCGCGCGGAAAGCCCGCGCGCGCGAAACTCGCCGCGCAGCGCGCGGATCTTGGGGAGCATGTCCTCCATAAAGGGCTGGCCGCCGAAGCCCGGCTCCACGGTCATCACCAGCACCATATCGAGCAGCGGCAGAAGGGGAAGCACGGCGGAAAGCGGCGTGGCGGGGCGCAGGGCCGCGGCGGGGGAAGCGCCCGCCGCGCGGATGCGGCCCAGGAGCGCCCCCAGAGCCTCGGAATCCTCGGCGGCTTCGGCGTGCACGGTGAGGATATCCGCGCCCGCGCGCAGGAAAGCGTCCAGCAAACGGCCGGGGGCGGAGATCATGAGATGAACGTCCAGCGGCACGGCCGCGTAAGGTTTCAGGGCTGCGATCACCGGCGGACCCAGCGTGAGATTCGGCACGAACCGCCCGTCCATCACGTCGACATGGATATAATCGGCGCCCGCGGCGCACAGGCGGCGCGTTTCCTCTCCCAGCCGCGCAAAGTCGGCGGAAAGGATGGAAGGCGAAATTTTTATCATGGGCAAAATTCCTTTTTTCGTTGGTTTTTCCTTTCAGAACAATTTTAAACCACATGAAAAGAAAGGTCAATGCTTTTGAGGCGGATCACGGCCGGGCGGCGCGCGGTTGCCCGCGGGGAAAACGCGGCATAAGCTGTTAGCGGGTGGAAAATCCGCAGGCGCGGCGCGCCGGCGGCAGGTTGCGCGCCTGCCCCTTGGGAAGCCGGCGCATTCCCCGCCGTGGGCAGCCCGCCCGCTTTTTATATGCCCGTCCACCGCGGTTGCATTGCCTGAGAAGCGGCCGGCGCGTCTTCCCGGAAGCTGTGCTTTTACGAAAGGCCGCCTTCCGGGGGGCGCCGCCGCTTCTCGGGCAATCCGGGCTATTGAAATGAATTACGATTCATTTTGCAAGCCCTGCAGGAACCGCCCGCGGGCGGCTCCTGTGCCCGCGGCGGTGCACAGAGGAAGATTTGTTAGGCGGAAAACCGGCGCGTAAATTTGCGCGCGCCGGTTGCGGAAACGCCGCCCGTGCGGTACACTGAAGGCGGAAGCAAGACGTTGCGAAGCGGGAGGAATCGAACATGCGGGCGATCGGAAATATCCTGTGGTTTCTGCTGGGAGGCTGTTTGCTGGGCCTGAGCTGGTGCGCGGTGGGCCTTTTGTGGTGCGTCACCGTTGTGGGCATCCCGGTGGGGGTGCAGTGCTTCAAGTTCGCGGAGCTTTCCTTTTTCCCGTTCGGCCGCGAGATCGCAGGCAGGGGCGGCGCCGTTTCGCTGCTGCTCAACCTGCTGTGGCTGCTGTTCGGCGGGCTGGCTCTGGCGCTTGAGGCCGCGTGCGTGGGGCTTGTGTTCTGCGTCACCATCGTGGGCATACCGTTCGGGCTGCAATGCTTCAAAATCGCCCGCCTCGCGCTCATGCCCTTCGGCGCCGAAATCCGCTGACGCGATATCCGGGAAAACGCGGATTTTTGCATGATTTTATCGCCGCTTCACGAGAAACGGGGCTTTTCCGCGCGCCGCGCGGCAAAAACGCACGCATACATAAAAAAAGAGTGTTGCAAAATGAATTGAAACTTCATTTTGCAACACCCCTTTTGCGGCGCGGTAAAATATGTGGGAAACGGCGTCAGTTCACGGAACTCAGCGCCTTTTCCACCTCGCGTTTTACGCGCACAAGCTCGTCGGGAATTTCCAGATGCTGCGGGCAATGGCTCATGCACGCGCCGCAGCGGACGCACTGGTCCGGCCCCGCGGTGCGGTAATCGCCCTCCTTCACCTGCCAGTTCAGGCCGCCCTTGTCGTAGAGCTGCATGTACTCGTTGTAAAGGTGGAACATGCTGGGAATATTCACGCCCGAGGGGCAGGGCATGCAGTAGCGGCAGGCCGTGCAGCCGATGCGGGGCTGTTTGGCGATGAGCGCGCGGGCCTGCCCGATCAGGCCGCGCTCCGCCTGCGAGAGCGGCTTCATGTCCGAAAAGGTGGCGAGATTGTCCTCCACCTGCGCGAGTGTGGACATGCCGCTCAGAATCACCTTGACGTTTGGGAGCGACGCGCAGTAGCGCAGCCCGAAGGAGGCCACCGAGCGCTCCGGCTCCGCTTTGCGGAACACCTCCGCGATGTGCTCGGGCGGGTTTGCGAGGCTGCCGCCGCGCAGCGGCTCCATCACGATGCAGGGGACGCCTTTGGCTTCGGCGGCCTCGTAAAGTTCGCTTGCGCGCTGCGCCTCCCAATCGAGATAGTTGAGCTGGATCTGGACGAAATCCCAGTCGTGCGCGCCGAGAATTTCCCGGAACACCGCGGGCTTATCGTGGAACGAAAAGCCGAGGTGGCGGATCTTCCCCTGCGCGCGCAGCTTCTCGCAGAATTCCACCGCGTGCAGCTTTTGAACCTTTTCCCAGTTTTCCTTGCCCTGGGAATGGAGCAGATAGAAGTCGATGTACTCCACGCCCAGACGCCGCAGGGAGGTGTCGAAGAGCTTTTGCAGGTCCTCTTCGGTTTCGGCGCACCAGATGGGCAGTTTATCCGCCAGATAGTAGCTTTCGCGCGGGTAGCGCTTCAGCGCCCTGCCGATGGCTTCCTCCGATTTGCCGCCGTTGTAGACGTAAGCGGTGTCGTAATAGTTGACGCCGCTCTCGTAAGCGCGCGAGATCATCTCCTGAACTTTTTCCATATCCGGCTCGCCGCCCGAAAACGGGAAGCGCATGCAGCCGAACCCCAGCAGGGAGACTTCCGCGCCGAGCTTTTCCATCCGTCTTGTTTCCATAGCAAACGACCTTTCCGCAGCGGCCCGCGCATACGGAGCCGCGTTTTGATACGCTCCTATCTTATCAGCCGGGCGCGGCTTTTTCAAGGCACGGGGCTGTGCTGTGGAAACTGTGCATAAAATCGTCAATGTTTTGGAGGGTGCGACAAAACGCGCCCGTTTTGTGATACAATATACCCATTGCCGCGCCGGGCTTCGGCGGGGCCGGAAACAGCCGGAAAGGAGTTTCCGGAAAACGAAAGGACTGTACCCATCCATGCAACAGCAAAACCGCACCGCCGTATACGACGTGGTGATCGCCGGAACGGGGCTCGCCGGGCTTTACGCCGCCCTGAATCTCGACGAAGGGGTGAACGCCCTGCTGCTCTCCAAACGGGAGCTGCCCCTGAGCAACAGCGCGCTCGCGCAGGGGGGAGTCGCCTCGGTGCTCGACCGCGCGCACGACAGCCGCGAGCTGCATATCCGCGATACGATGGTGGCGGGCGGATTCGCCAATAAGCCCGAAGCCGTGGAAACGCTGGTGGACGAAGGCCCCGCCGCCGTGGAAAACCTCGTGCGCCTGGGCGTGGATTTCGACCGCAACCCCGACGGAAGCCTCAACCTCACGCTGGAGGGCGGGCATTCGCGCCACCGCATCGCGCATCATAAGGATACCACCGGCCTCGAGATCGTGCAAAAGCTGCTCGCGCAGGCGCAAAAGCGCCCGAATCTCACCATCTGGGAGGGCGCCGCGCTGCTGCGCCTTGCGCGCGGCGAAAACGGCTTTACGGCGGGCATTGCGCGCGGCGGGGAGTTTCTTACCGTGGCGTCGCCGTTCTTTATTCTGGCTACGGGCGGCATCGGTCAGGCGTACGAGTACACCACCAATTCCGATATCGCCACGGGCGACGGCATCGCCTTCGCGCGCGCGCTGGGCGCGCGCGTGAGCGGCATGAAGCTCATCCAGTTCCACCCCACCGCGTTTGCGGGCGGCGCGCGCGAGCGCTTTCTCATCTCGGAATCGGTGCGCGGCGAGGGCGCGGTGCTGCTCAACTGCCGCGGCGAGCGGTTCATGCCGGGCTACGACCCGCGCGGCGAGCTCGCCCCGCGCGACGTGGTCTCCCACTTCATCATGGAGGAGGCCGCGCGCACCGGCAGCGAGCGCTTTACTCTCGACATCACGGCGCAGAACCCGGATTTCGTGCGCCGGCGCTTCCCCGCCATTTACGAGAACTGCCTGAAAGAGGGCGTGGATATCACGCGCGACCGTATTCCCGTCTTCCCCTGCCAGCATTACCTGATGGGCGGCGTCGAGGTGGATACCATGGCGCGCACCACGGTGCCGGGGCTTTACGCGGTGGGGGAGTGCTCCCGCACCGGCGTGCACGGCAACAACCGCCTCGCCTCCAACTCGCTGCTGGAGGCCATGGTGTTTTCGCGCCGCGCCGCGCTGGAAATCTCCGAAAAATGCCGCGCCGGAGCGGAATGCCCGGCGCCCCGCGCTCTCGAGCCCGAACAGGGCATGGAAGCCCCGCAGGGCGTGCGCGAGGAGATCCGCGCCATTTTGCAGCGCAGCTTTTTCGTGAACCCCGACCCCGCCGCCGCCCGGCAGGGCCTTGCGCGCGTGCGCGAGATGCAAACGGCGCTCGCGGGCGGATACGCCGATTCCCCCGAGCGCACGGAGCTGCAAAGCCTTTCCGCCGTGGCCGGCATGATTTTGCAGGAAGTGCTCGAATAAAGGCGGTTCAAGGCAAGAGAAAAAACGTGAAAAAACGGAGACAGGAAAGGAAGATCGACCCGATGGAGCTGCCCGTATTTCAGATGCAGGACGTCATCCGCACCGCGCTGCGCGAGGACCTCGGCTACGGCGACGTCACCACCGATACGCTCATCCCCCCGGAACAGGAATCCGACGCCGTGTTCCTCGTGAAGCAGGACGGCGTGCTCTGCGGCCTCGAAGCCGCGTTCCTCACGCTGCGCATGCTCGACCCGGACGTGCGCACCCGGGCGCTGTTTCGCGACGGCGACCGTGTGAAGCGCGGCGACATCGCCGCGAAGGCGCACGGCAAAACGCGCGCGCTGCTCAAGGCCGAACGCACGGCGCTCAACCTGCTCCAGCACCTTTCGGGCGTGGCCACCGCCACCTCGCGGGCCGTGGCCGAGGTGGAGGGCACCGGCGCGTTCATCACCGACACGCGCAAAACCCTGCCGGGGCTGCGCGCGCTTGAAAAATACGCCGTGGCTACGGGCGGCGGGCGCAACCACCGCTACACGCTCTCGGACGCCGCCATGGTGAAGGATAACCACGTCGATGCCGTGGGCTCCATCGGCGAGGCGGTGAAGTGCCTGCGCCAAAACCTCGGGCACACCTTGAAGGTGGAGGTGGAGGCCCGCACCATCGGCGAGGTGCGCGAGGCGCTCGACGCCCACGCCGATATCATCATGCTCGACAACATGGACGTGGCGCAGATGCGCGACGCCGTGGCGCTTATCTCGCACCGCGCGGCGGTAGAGGCTTCCGGCGGGCTGGAACCGGGGGCGCTGCGCGCCGTGGCCGAAACGGGTGTGGACGTGATCTCGCTCGGCGCGCTCACCCATTCCGTGCGTGCGCTCGATATTTCCATGAAGCTCCGCCCCGCGCCGGAGCCGGAAAACCAAGAAAACTAAATGGAGAAGAAAAAACCGCCTGCCGCAAAAGTTGCGGCGGGCGGTCGTTCTATACGCATCGCGTAATTCCTGTCGGAAAATCCGGATAGTAGAAAGGCGAATTTTATATCTGTTCCGGGGCTCCGTGCGCGGGGAATCGGCCGGCCTTTCGCACTCGGCCGGTCCGCGTTTTGCCTGCGGGGGCACCCCGCCACCGCCCCCGGCTCAGGGCGTAAGGGGAAGGCCCGCGCGCAGGCGCGCCTGCGCCCAATCCACATACTGGCGGGCTGTGCGGGGCGAGCGCCCGTTGTAGAGCAATGCCCACTGGAGCGCCCCGCGCTCCAGTTCGTCCCAGGGGATTTCCCCGCGCTCCGCCTGCGGAGCATCCCCCGCGGAAGCATCCGACGTACGCGCGGAACCGGCTTGAATTTCGGAACCGGCCCCGCCGCCGCAGCGGTCGGCCATAAGGCCGCGCACGATGGCGAGATAGTGCGCCTGGTCGGGCGCGGAGAAGGTCACCGTGATGCCGAAACGGTCGGCCAGCGAAAGGGTTTCCTGCACCGCGTCGGCGGCGTGGACGTCGTCGCCCTCGCGCTCCGAAAAGCGCTCGCGCACGAAATGGCGGCGGTTGGAGGTGGCGTAGATCACCACGTTGCGCGGCCGCGCGGCAAGCCCGCCCTCCAGCACGCCCTTGAGGGCGGCGTAGCTGTCGTCGTCGCGCTCGAAGCTTAAGTCGTCGATGAACAGGATAAAGTGCAGCGGCACGTCCTCGAGCTGGCGCACGAGGGCGGGGAACTCCGCAATGGCTTTTTTGGGCACCTCGATGATGCGCAGGCCGCGTGCGCGGTATTCGTTGGCCACCGCTTTCACGGTGGAGGATTTCCCCGTGCCGCGGTCGCCGTAGAGCAGGATGTTGTTGGCCGCGCTGCCCTCGAGGAAGCGCAGGGTGTTGTCCGCCACCGCGCCGCGCTCGTATTCGTAGCCCTTGAGGTCGCGAAAACGCACCGGGTCCGGCGCGTCCACGCCGTGCAGCGCGCCGCCGCGCCACCGCAGGGCGCCGTAGCGCGCGAAGATGCCGCAGCCGTGCTCCGCGTAGAAGCGCGCGGCGCTCTCCGCGTCCAGGCGCAGCGGAACGTGTTCCCATTCCGGCAGGCCGAGCAGCAGCCCGCGCAGCTCCGCGTCCTGCTCACAAAAGGCTTCGCAGGCCGCGGCCTTGATCGTTTCGGCCGGCAGCAGCGCGCGGGAGAGCAGCGCGAAGTCGTTTTCCGCCGCGCCGGAAAGCGCGCCCGCCGCGCGGTTTGCCGCCGCCGCGCGCGAAAAGGGGTTATCGTCGCCGCGCAGCAGCGCCTCTACGTGCTCCGGAAACGACGGCGCGCCGTCCTCCCCGCCGGAAGCTTCGGGTGCGAACGCGTCCGGCAAAGCGCCCAGAGCGGCGTAAAATTCCCCGTAAGCGTCGAAGAAGGCGCGCGCGCTTGCGCCGCGCACGGCCTCCAGCAGGCGCGCATAGGCCGCGAACACGCCGTCGCGCCACAGGCCGCGGTATACGGTGAGCGCCGAAAGCGCCAGCCGCGCCGTACAAATCCGATCCACCCCCAAAACCTCCCAAACGGAGCGCCCGCGCCCCGGAACTCGTTTTGCAGAAAAAAGGCCCGCGCGGCGGCACGCCGCGCGCCGGGCCCGTGTGTTTCCCCAGTATACGGCCCGGGGGAGCGTTTGTCAATTTGAAAACGCATAAACGAAAGATGAAAAAATGAAAGATTTTATTTTTTAGTGTTGCAAAAGAACGGCCGAAACCGTATAATATTGCTTGACAGGGCCGTCCTGAACCCGCTTTGTTCCAAAACGAGGTTCATTTTTTTGTTTTTTCCTGCATTTTTGAACGGCTTATTTACAGACGTTTCCCGCCGCGCGGGAAAGGCGTCGCTTTTTTGCAAAGGATGGTTGGAAATATGATTTGTACGGGTGCGCAGGCCATGGCGCGCGCGCTGGAGGCCGAGGGCGTGAAGCTCGCGTTCGGCTACCCCGGCGCGGCCATCTGCCCGTTTCTGGATGCGCTCGCCGAATCCTCCGTGCGGCCCGTGCTTGTGCGGCACGAGCAGAGCGCCGGCCACGCCGCCAGCGGCTACGCGCGCATGACGCTGCGGCCCGGCGTGTGCTTCGCCACCTCCGGCCCCGGCGCCACCAATCTCATCACGGCGCTGGCCACCGCGTATATGGATTCCATTCCGCTCGTGGCCGTCACGGGGCAGGTGCGCACCGATCTCATCGGGCGCGACGTGTTCCAGGAGGCCGATATCACGGGCGCGGCGGAGCCGTTTTCCAAGTACAGCTACCTTGTGGAGCGCGCCGAGGATATTCCGCGCGTGTTCCGCGAGGCGTTTTACATCGCCGGCTCCGGCCGGCCCGGCCCGGTGCTCATCGATATGCCCATCGATATCCAGCAGGCGGAGCTGGATTTTGCTTACCCGGCCAAGGTGGATATCCGCGGCTACAAGCCGAGCTTCCGCGGCCACGCGCTGCAGCTCAAAAAGGTGGCGCAGGCCGTGGCGCAGGCAAAGCGCCCCGTACTCTGCGCGGGCGGCGGCGTGTTCTTTTCGGGCGCGCAGGAGGAACTCCTGGGCTTTGCGGAAAAGTGCGGAATTCCGGTGGTGACCACCATGATGGGGCTGGGCGCCGTGCCCGCGCGGCACCCGCTGGCCATCGGGATGCTGGGCACCCACGGCGTGGCGGCCGCGAACCGCGCCATCCATGAGGCCGACCTGCTGCTCATCGTGGGCGCCCGCGTGGGGGACAGGGCCATGGCCCGCCCGGACCAGATCGCGGCGCGCACGAAGGTCATCCATATCGATATCGACCCCGCCGAGATCGGCAAAAACCTCGAGGCCGAGATCCCCGTGGTGGGCGACGCGCGCCAGATTCTGCACGAGCTTTACGCGCTGGCCGAGCCGGGGGATACCGCCGAATGGGTGCAATACTGCCGCTCCCTGCGGGACGCCCCGGCCCCCGAGCCGCCCGCCGTATCCCGCGAGGGCTGCGTGGAGCCGCGCGCGTTTTCCGCGCTGCTTTCGGAGAAGCTCGATGAGGACGCCGTGTTTGTTTCGGACGTGGGGCAGAACCAGATCTGGAGCGCCAACCGCTATCTGGCGCGGCGCGGGCGCTTTCTCACCACCGGCGGCATGGGCACCATGGGCTACGCGCTCCCCGCCGCCGAGGGCGCGGCGGCCGCGAAGCCCGGCACGCAGGTGGTGGCCTGCTGCGGCGACGGCGCGTTCCAGATGTCCTTTATGGAGCTCGGCACCCTTATGCAGTACGGCCTCGACGTGAAAATCGTGGTGATGCGCAACAACTGCCTCGGCATGGTGCGCGAGGTGCAGCGCGCCCAGTACGGCGGGCGCTACACGGCGACGCAGCTCGTCGATCCCGATTTCATCGCGCTCGCGGCCGCCTACGGCATCCCGGGCCGGCGCGTCGCCTCGGATGCGGATGCGGAAAGCGCCGTGGGCGAGATGCTCGCGCACAAAGGGCCGTTTCTGCTCGAAGTCCCCGTCAGCCCCGAGGAAAGCTCCCTGTGACGTCTGCGGGCCCGTCCGCAGGCGTCCGCGGCGGATGCGTCCGCAACACGTTCATCAAACGGAAAGGCATGGTCGTTTTCGTATGAAGCATACAATATCCGTCCTTGTGGAAAACCATCCCGGCGTGCTTTCCAAAATTTCGGGCCTGTTTTCGCGCCGGGCCTTCAATATCGACAGCCTCGCCGTGGGCACCACGGAGGACCCCGCCGTTTCGCGCGTCACCATCGTCGTGAACGGCGACGAGGGGGTGGTGGAGCAGGTGGAGAAGCAGCTCAACAAGCTCATCGACGTTATCAAGGTGCGGGCGCTGCGCCCGGGCGAGTTCATCAGCCGCGAGCTGATGCTCGTGAAGGTGCACGCCAACGCCTCCACCCGCACCGAGGTGGTGCAGATCGCCGAGATCTTCGGCGCGAAGATCGTGGATGTTTCGCGCACTACGCTCACCATGGAGGTGTGCGACCAGAGCAGCCAGCTCGTAAGCTTCCTCGAGATGATGGAGCCTTACGGCGTGCGCGAACTGGCGCGCACCGGCACCATCGCGCTCGAGCGCGGCGGCGGCGTGGCGCGCAAATCCGCCGCGGAGGAAGCCCCGCCCGCCGAATAATCCGGACGGACCAATCCGGACGAAACAATCCGGACGAAACAATCCGGCGTGACGCCGGGGCGCAGCCGCGCTCCGGAATTGCCATACAATCATCGGCTTCCGGAAGTTCCTGCGCGCGGGGGCAAAGTTCCGTCTGCGGGGCGGAGTTTCGCCCGGGGAGGAAGCCGGGGAACCGCATCAATCTGGATGGGCCGCAAGGCCGGGAGGTACCACAATGGCACACATGTATTATGAAAGCGACTGCAACCTGGGGCTTCTGAAAGGCAAAACCGTGGCCGTCATCGGTTACGGCAGCCAGGGCCACGCGCACGCGCTGAACCTGCACGAGAGCGGCGTGAACGTCATCGTCGGCCTCTACAAGGGCAGCAAGTCCTGGGCCAAAGCGGAGGAAGCGGGGCTTAAAGTGATGACCGCCGCCGAAGCGGCCAAGGCGGCCGATATCGTCATGATCCTCATCAACGACGAGAAACAGGCTCAGCTCTACGAGGAGAGCATCGCCCCGGCCATGACCGCGGGCAAGGTGCTGGCGTTCGCGCACGGCTTCAACATCCACTACGGCTGCATCGTGCCGCCCGCGGATGTGGACGTCATCATGATCGCCCCGAAGGGCCCGGGCCACACCGTCCGCAGCGAGTACCAGCGCGGCGCGGGCGTGCCCGATCTCATCGCCGTGTACCAGGATTACTCCGGCAAGGCCAAGGAGCTCGCCCTCGCCTATGCGGCGGGCATCGGCGGCGCGCGCGCCGGCATCCTCGAAACCACCTTCCGCGTGGAAACCGAAACCGATCTTTTCGGCGAGCAGGCCGTGCTGTGCGGCGGCGTCACCGCCCTGATGGAGGCCGGGTTCGACACGCTGGTGGAGGCGGGCTACACACCCGAAAACGCCTATTTCGAAACCATCCACGAGATGAAGCTCATCGTGGATCTCATCTACAACGGCGGCTTCGAACGTATGCGCTATTCCATCAGCGACACCGCCGAGTACGGCGATTACATCTCCCAGAATAAGATCGTCACCGACGAGGTGAAGCAGAACATGAAGAAGATCCTCGCCGATATCCAGGACGGCACCTTCGCGCGCGACTGGATTCTTGAGAACAAGATCGGCCGCCCGCACTTCTTGGCCATGAAACGCCGGCACGCCGAGAGCCAGTGCGTCAAAGTGGGGCAGGAGCTGCGCAGCAAGATGAAGTTCCTGGCAAAATAATTTTTTATAGGTAAAAAAGCGCCGCGGGAGAGAAAAAATTTCCCGCGGCGCTTTTGCGCAAAACGCGCAGCCCGCGCCCGTTGACATCCGCGCCGCGCTGTGTTATGCTTTTAGTAAATCGAAAAGTCTTTGGGGCGGGGTTTGATTCCCCACCGGCGGTAATGCGGCGCTATGCCGACAAGCCCGCGAGCCATGCGGCACATCTGGTGCCGCGGCACGATCCGGTGCGATCCCGGGGCCGACGGTACAGTCCGGATGAAAAAAGACGGCCCAGCGAAACTTCGCTGCATGCGAAACGCCGCTGATGCAAAATGTCGCCCCGAATGAAGTTGCTCTTCATCCGGGGCTTTTTTGCGCCCGTCCCCAGCAGGGAGGAGTTTATCCATGTCACAGCATCCCGCGCGTCCATTAGCCTCGAACAGGCTCCGCTTCCTCGTTTACGGCGGCGTTTTCGCCGCTGCGGCCACGGTGCTCATGTTCTTTGAATTTCCCATCATCCCGGCGTTCCCGTACCTTAAAATCGACCTCGGCGACCTGCCCGCCGCCGCGGCCGGCGTGGTTCTCGGCCCGCTCGCGGCCGTGGCCGTGGAGTTCATCAAGGCGCTCATCCACGGCATCGCCACCGGCGGCGGAGGCACCATGGGCTTCGGCGACCTCATCAACTTTATCGTGGGCGCGGCCCTCACGGCGCCGTTTGCCGCCGTACTGCGCGCGGTGCTCGGGCGCGGACATAACCGCTTCGCGGCGGTGCTGCCCGCGGGAATCGCGGGAATGGCCGCCATGGCGGCGGCGGGCGTCGTGGGCAACTACCTTATCGCGCCGCCGTATTTCTGGTTTGTGATGCATGTAAAGCTCGCCGGCCCCGCATTGTGGGGCGCCATCGGCGGCGCCACCGTTCTCAACGTGGTGAAGGCGGCCGCGGTTTCGCTGCTCATGCTGCCCTTGCTGGGGGCCCTGCACGCCACCAAGCTCGTTCCGGGGCGGCAGCCCCGCTGAATCCGGTTCCGTGCGAAAGCGAAAGGAGAAACCCGTTATGGAAGTCGGGCATATCGGCGTCTGGGTGAAAAATCTGGAAATCATGCGGCGGTTCTACGAGGAAATTCTCGGCGGGCGGGCCGGGCGGCTCTACCGGAACTCCAAAACCGGTTTTTCCTCCTATTTCGTGCGCTTCGGGCCGGGAGCCGCCGTGGAGCTGATGCACCGCGGCGATATTCCCGCCGCGGACGTATCCGCCGCTTCGGGCGAGGCGGCGGGCTACGCGCATATCGCCTTTGAAATGGGAACCCGCGCGCAGGTGGATGCCGTAACGCGGCGGCTGGAAGCCCTCGGGCTTTCGCGCCTGAGCGGCCCGCGCGTAACGGGCGACGGCTATTACGAGAGCTGCTTTGCCGACCCGGAGGGCAACCGCCTGGAATTTACCGCGGACGCATCCGCAGCGGACGCATCCGCCGCGGGTACGGCCACTGCGGGTACTTGACAATTTCGCGCGGCCTGCCTATAATAAGAATGTTAAAAAAGAATAATGCCTTATCAAGAGTGGCTGAGGGAAAGGCCCGATGAAGCCCGACAACCTGCACGCTGTGCAAGGTGCCAAATCCTGCGGAAACGCCGTAAAGATGAGGAAGAATATCCAAAGCCCTCCGGCCTGCCGTCGGAGGGCTTTTCGGCGCAATTCCAGGCGCAAGGCCCGCGCGGGGCGCGGGGGCAGAATAGAAAGGAAGGAATTTTACAATGTCAAAACTGCTGTTTACTTCGGAATCGGTGACGGAGGGGCATCCCGACAAGGTGTGCGACCAGATCTCCGACGCCGTGCTCGACGCCATCCTCGCACAGGACAAAGACGCGCGCGTGGCCTGCGAAACGGTTACCAACGCGGGGCTGGTGCTCGTAACGGGCGAGATCACCACGGCCTGCTACGTGGATATCCCGAAGGTGGTGCGCGGCACCATCCGCGAAATCGGCTACACCGAGCCGCGTTTCGGCTTCGACGCCGACAACTGCGCCGTGCTCACGGCCATCGAGGAGCAGTCGTCGGATATCGCGCTGGGCGTGGATAAGGCGTTCGAAGCCAAGGAAGCCAATCTTTCCGACGCGGGGCTCGACGCCATCGGCGCGGGGGACCAGGGCATGATGTTCGGCTATGCCTGCGACGAAACGCCCGAACTGATGCCATTGCCCATTTCGCTTGCGCACAAGCTCGCTCGCCGGCTCGCGCAGGTGCGCAAAACCGGCACGCTGCCCTATCTGCGGCCGGATGGCAAAACGCAGGTGACCGTGGAATACGAGGACGGCCGTCCCGTGCGTGTGGATACCGTCGTGGTTTCCGCGCAGCACGACCCGGAGGCGACGCTCGCGCAGATCAGGGCCGATATCATCGCGCAGGTGGTAAAGCCCGTGATTCCCGAAAACCTGCTCGACGCGCGCACCCGCTACTTCATCAACCCCACCGGAAGGTTCGTGCTGGGCGGCCCGGCGGTGGATTCGGGCCTCACCGGGCGCAAAATCATCGTGGATACCTACGGCGGCTACGCGCGCCACGGCGGCGGTGCGTTTTCGGGCAAGGACCCGACGAAGGTGGACCGTTCCGCGTCCTACGCCGCGCGTCACGTGGCTAAGAACATCGTGGCGGCCGGCCTCGCGCGGCGCTGCGAGGTGCAGTTCGCCTACGCCATCGGCGTGGCGCGCCCCGTTTCGCTGCTCGTGGATACTTTCGGTACCGGCGCCGTTTCGGATGAAAAGCTCACGGCGCTCGTGCGGGAGCTGTTCGACCTGCGCCCCGCCGCCATCATCCGCGACCTCGACCTGCGCCGCCCCATCTACCGGCAGCTCGCGGCCTACGGCCACATGGGCCGTGAGGATCTGAACCTTTCGTGGGAAAAAACCGAGTTTGCGAAGACGCTCCGGGAGCGCGCGCGGTAAAGCGCCGCCCGAATCGCCCGCCGGCCCCGCAAAACGAATCCGATTCGTTTTGCGGGGCCGGTTTTTATGCAAAGCTTATTGCGTTTTACGCCGCGGGCGTTTGCAGCAGCTCCAGCGCGAGGCGGGCCAGCCGCGCGAAATACCGCGCGCCCGGCTCGAGCGCGCGCTCGTCCACCGTGAAATCCGGGTGGTGCCATTCCGCGCTTCCGCCGCCCCCGAGCCAGACGAAATAGCCCGGCGCCAGGCTCTGGAGAACGGCGAAATCCTCGCCGCCCAAGTTGGGGCGCGCCTCCACACTCTCAAGCCCCTCAAGCTGCGCGGCGCGGCGCACGATGGGCGTAAAGGCGGGCGTGTTGAGCACGGGGGGCAGGCAGTCCTCCCACGAAAAGCGTGCGGAAACGCCGTTCGCGGCGGCCACGCCTTCTGTGATCTGCCGCATCCGTTCGCGCACGCGCGGCTCCGCCTCGGGCTGCAGGAGACGCACGGTGCCCTCGAGGCGCGCCTGCCCGGGGATGACGTTCCAGGTGTTCCCCGCGTGGAACTGCGTGATGCTCACGGCAACGTTTTCAAGCGGGTTCACGGCGCGGCTCACCACCGTCTGGAACGCGCCCACGAGCTGCGCGCCCGCCACGATGGGGTCCGCGCAGGTTTCGGGCATGGCGGCGTGGCCGCCCCGGCCCTCGATATCCACGGAAAACCGGCATACGCCGGCCATCAGCGCGCCCTCGCGCACGCCCACCGTGCCCACGGGCAGATCCGGGCGGTTGTGGCAGCCGAACACGGCGGAAACGCCCTCGAGCACGCCCAGCCCGGCCATCCATTTGCCGCCGCTCGCACTCTCCTCGCCGGGCTCAAACAGGATGCGCACGCTGCCGCACAGCTCGCCGCGGCACTCCTGCAGCAGCTTTGCCGCGCCGGCCATCACGGCCGTGTGCACGTCGTGGCCGCACGCGTGCATCACGCCCGGAACCTCCGAGGAAAACGGCAAACCGGTGCATTCCTCCACGGGCAAAGCGTCGATATCGGCCCGCAGCGCCACGGTGGGGCCGGGCGCGGCCCCGTTCACCTGCGCCACAACGCCCGTTGTAAGCCCCGGAACCTCGCGCAGCGGAACGCCCGCGCGCGTAAGCCAGGCTTTGATCGTCCGCGTGGTGCCGCGCTCCTCCATGGAAAGCTCCGGGTGCCGGTGCAGCTCCCGCCGCAGGCCGGCGAGCTCTTCCGCAAGATTCATGGTTATTCCTCCCGTGCGTCGCGGCTTGCTTTACGGCGTTTCCGCGCGCAATCATGAATGGAATTGCTTTGGTTTATTATATCACGCCCGCGGCGTTTCTTCCGGCCTGAAGCGGTATAAAATTGACTGTTTCCCTCCGCGCGGTTATACTGAAGGTATCGGTTTCGGATGCGCGGGAGAATACCGCGGGAGGATGCGATGGACGTTTTGCCGCTGGACACGGTCATTCAGGGGGATTGCCTGAGCGGGATGCGCGGGCTGCCGGACGATTCGGTGGATCTGATCGTCGCCGACCCGCCCTACAACCTTTCCAAGGGCAAGAAATGGAGCTGGGACGGCGTTTCCGGCCTGCCGGGCATGGGCGGGGCGTGGAACAAGGTGATGGAGAACTGGGACGACATGTCCTTCGGGGATTACTGGAATTTCACGGAGGCCTGGCTTGCGCAGGCGCGCCGCGTGCTCCGGCCCACCGGCTCCATGTGGATTTTCGGCACCTACCACAACGCGGGGTTTCTCAATGTACTGTGCCAGAAGCTGGGCATCGAGATCCTCAACGAGGTGGTGTGGTACAAGCGCAACGCGTTCCCGAACCTTTCGTGCCGGCGGCTCACGGCGAGCCACGAAACCATCCTGTGGTGCCACAAGGGCGGGAAGAAGCGGCAGTACTATTTCAACTACGCCTACGCCAAGGCGGACGACCTTGCGTGCGACCGCCTGAAGGAGCCGGGGAAGCAGATGCGCACGGTGTGGGATATCCCCAGCAACAAAGACCCGGCGGAGCTGCGGTTCGGCCGGCTCCCCATGCAGAAGCCCGTGCGTCTGCTCAAGCGGATGCTGCGCCTTTCCTCCCGGCCGGGCGATCTCGTGCTCGCGCCGTTTTGCGGAACGGGCAGCGAATGTGTGGCGGCCAAGGAGTGCGGGCGGCATTACCTGGGCTTTGAGGTGGATGGGGAAGCCTGCGTCACTGCGCGCGAGCGGCTGCGGTTCGCGCCCGAATCGGACGAAGCGGTGCAGCTGACCTTCGCGGATACGCCGGGCGGGGAGCGGAAGGGCCGCTGACGCCGGTTTTGCGGATTCCCAAAGGGCAAAGGCCTTGCGGCGGGTTTTTCCGTTTTTTTTTGCCGGAAAGAAGCGTCGGACATAAAAACCCCGGAGGCGCCGCCTGCCGTCTCCGGGTATTTTTTGCAAAAATCCGCGCGGGCGCCGCCGTTATTCCTTGCTTCCGTGCATCTGCCGGTATTTGAGGGGCGATATGCCGAAATGCTTTTTGAAAAAGCCGGAGAAGTAGGCGACGCTGCTGAATTCGAACGTGTAGGCAATATCCGTGAGGCTCATGGTCGTTTCCAGCAGGAACAGCCGGATGGCCTCGGCCCGCTGCTGCTCGATGAAGGCGGCGATGCTGATGCCCACTTCCTTGTGGAACATGGCGGAAAGGTAGTTGGGGTGCACGCCCGCCGTTTTGGCGATGTTTGTCAGCACGAGCTTGTGCTGAACATTCTGCTTGATGCAGGTGATGGCCCGGCTCACCGTGGGGCTGTACTGGTTCTGCCCGCTGCCGTGCAGGAGCGCCAGAAACTGGTGCAGCATTTCGTATTCGAAATTTTCCGTCTGGGCGACGGTGGCGAACGTCTCGATGGCGCGGATGCAGCGGTCGCTGAGGCTGAACGCGCTCTCGGAGTCCACGCCCACCTCGATGACGGCGCGTGTGAACATGGTGCACGAGCCGATGAGCGAATTTTTCACGGAACGGAGCTGGCTGTCGGCCAGAGTCGCCCGTTCCAGCTGGTTGATCTGCCGCAGCGTTTCCTCGCTGCCGGCGCTGTCGCCCTGTTTGATGAAGGCGATCAGCTTCCGTTCCAGCACGTAGGGGGGATGATGGTACGAGCACAGGATGTTGGAGATCTTGTCCCGCACAGCCCCCTCGTTCCGGATTTCTTCGGGCGGGTTCTCCTTATGTTTGTCTGGAAGCACAGGGAACATCTCCTTTCCGGTTCTGCGCTTTCCCGCGCGGGTTTCGGCTCCCTTTATTGTACACGAAACGGCGATTCATCGGAAGTATTTTTTAAAACTGCATAAAATAAACACAAATAGAACAGATAAAATTGAAAATTATATTGGAAAAATATAAATTATATTATGATTTCATAAAAACGCCCGGTGCGAAGGGATAAAATAAGCATTGTCGACAAAGAGGCACGCAACCTCATCTACCATACGAAAAGGGGAAGAATACATGAAAAAGGCACTCAGCGCACTCAGCATCCTTTGCTCCGTGCTCATGGTTGCATCGGTAACGGCCGGCTGCAGCACGGCGAAGGGAAGCAGCTCTTCTTCTTCGGCGGCGTCCGGCAGCAGCAGCTCCAGTGCACCGGCCGCGAAAACCACCATTACGATCATGCAGAGCAAAACGGAAATCCAGAACGACATGCAGAAAGTGGTGGACCAGTACAACGCTTCCCAGAGCGACACCACCGTAAAGCTCCTCGGCACGTCGGGCGACAACTACAACACGGTGCTGCAGTCGCAGTTCTCCGCAACTCCGGCTTCTGCTCCCACCATCTTCACCGTATCGGGGCCGGGCTCCGAAAAGTTCAACACGTTTGAAGCCGCGCTCGACAGCACCAAGGCCGCCGGCCTGCTGCTCCCCCAGTTCAAGAACGAAGTGACGGCGGACGGCAAGCTTCTCGGCCTGCCGATGGCCGTGGAAGGCTTCGGGCTGGTGTATAACAAGGATCTGTTCCAGAAGGCCGGCGTGGACGCCTCCTCGATCACCTCCATGGACGCGCTCGTGGCCGCCTGCAAAAAGCTCAAGGGCGTCAGCGGCGTAACGGCTCCCATCGCGTTCAGCAAAGAGAACTACTTCATCTTCATCCATCCGTTCAACTGGGCGTTCGCCGTTTCCAGCGATTACGCGAACCAGATCCAGCAGCTCGACAGCGGCAAGATCAAGATGAGCGGCATCCCCTCGGTCGTGCAGTGGGCTAAGGACCTCGACGCCATCAAGCCTTACACGAACAAGGCGCTCGACGCGTACGACGACCAGGTTTCCGGCTTTGCCAGCGGCAAATACGCCATGATTCACCAGGGCGACTGGGTGCAGAGCATGCTCGACCAGGATAAGCTCAGCTTCCAGTACGGCATGATCCCGTATCCCACGAGCAGCAACACGAAGCTTTCCGTAGGCCTTGCCAACGCGTGGCGCGTCAACAAATACGCCACCGACGCGCAGCAGAAAGCCGCGATGAGCTTCCTCGACTGGATCATCACGAGCGACGATGGCCAAAAGGTCTGCGCCGATACGTTCGGCTTCATCTCCGCCTACAAGGGCATGAAGTCGGCCAGCACTCCGCTTGCCACATCCGTTTCCGATTACGTGCAGAAGGGCCAGACTATTCCGTGGGTGTATAACACCAACTTCCCCAACGGCATCGATGCCGACGGCGCGGCCCTGATGCAGAAGTACTATGCGGGCGCCATAAGCAGCACCCAGCTTCTCGACCAGCTCACCCAGGTTTGGGTGCAGGACGCACAGAAATAACCTCCGGCGCTGCCGGTGAATCCGGAACGGGCATTTCCGTTCTGCGGCTGCCCGGTTCATACGAAGATCAAATCCGCGTCAAAAGCTTTTCTCCGTGGGTTTTGGCGCGGATTTTTCTTCGCCGGGTTTTATCACTTATTCGTATCGGGGTTTCAAAAGAAGGCCGCCTGAACGGAGGCCTTCCCTTTATATCGTACCTTTCCTTCTTTTCATACTTTTCATACTTTGAAAAAAGCCGAACGCAATTCCGCCGGCGGGAGAGGGAACCGGCCCCTCGAGGGTTCCTGCCCGGCCCGCCACACTGCACAAAGGGGCGATCCTATGCCAACAAAGCGCAAGCACCGCCAGAGCCATCTGTATTTCTGGTTGTTCCTGCTGCCCGCGCTGTTTTTCTTCGTCAACGTCGTCATCGTGCCGTTTATCATGGGCATCGTCTATTCGCTCACCGATTGGAACGGCTTTTCGTTCGCCGGCTCGCATTTCGTCGGCTTCCGCTACTACCTGCGCGCGTTTCAGGATAAGCAGTTCCTCGCGTCGTTCCTCCTCACCTTCCGCTACGCGATCATCATGGTGCTGGCGGTGAACGTCATCGGCTTTCTGCTGGCTTTGCTCGTCACGCAGAATATCAAGACGAATACCGCGCTGCGCGGCATTTTCTTCATGCCGAACCTCATCGGCGGCCTCATTCTGGGCTTCATCTGGCAGTTCGTTTTTTCAAAGCTGTTCGTGCAGCTCGGGCAGGTGCTGCATATGAGCGGGGTGTTCTTCAACTGGCTCACCAATCCCTCCACCGCCTTTTCCAGCCTGATCGTCGTGGGCACGTGGCAGATGGCGGGCTATGTGATGATCATCTATATCGCGGGGCTGCAGAGCATCCCCACCGACGTGCTGGAGGCGGCTCAGATCGACGGCGCCGGCCCGATGCGGCGGCTTACGCACATCACGCTGCCCCTCATGATGTCCTCGTTTACCATCAGCCTGTTCATCACGCTTTCCAATGCGTTCAAGCAGTACGACACCAACCTCTCGCTCACAAACGGCGGGCCGTACAACACCACGCAGCTGCTGGCCATGAACATTTACCAAACGGCCTTCAGCCATAATCAATACGTGCTCGCGCAGGCCAAAGCCATGATCTTCTTCGTGGTCATCATGGTCATCACGCTCATTCAGGTGCGCCTCACTTCCGATAAGGAGGTGGAGATGTGATGGAAGGCAAAGCCGCAAAAAAGTTTTCGCCGCTCGTCATTCTCGGCTGGCTGCTCACGCTGGTCGTGCTGTTCCCGCTGTATATCACGCTGGTCAACTCCTTTAAAAACCGGCTGGAGATCTTCACAAACCAGCTCAGCCTGCCCCATTCGCTCAGCTTTACCTATTACGCGCAGGCTGCGCAGCAGATGGGCTTCGGCGTCGCGCTCGGGAACTCGCTGCTCATCACGGTCATCAGCGTGGCGTTCATCGTCGTTTTCGCCGCCATGGCGGCCTGGGTGCTGGTGCGCCGCAAAGCCCGCGTTTCGAGCGTGATTTTCTACACGTTCATCGCCACGATGCTCATTCCGTTTCAGGCCATCATGATCCCGCTCGTGCAGTACATGAGCAAATGGGCGATCGCACCGCTCCATTTTTCGCTGATCAATTCGCGTTACGGCCTCATCTCCATGAACATCGGCTTCGGCATGAGCATGGCCATCTTCCTCTATCACGGATTTATCAAAACGGTGCCCTACGAGATGGAGGAGGCCGCCACCATCGACGGCTGCAACAAATTCCAGCTCTTCTGGCGCATCGTGTTCCCCAACCTCGTGCCCATCACCGTTACGGTGGCCATCCTCAACGTCCTTTCGCTGTGGAACGACTACCTGCTGCCCTCGCTCGTGCTGCGCAGCCCGGAGCTCCGCACCATCCCGCTCGCCACGTTCTTCTTCTTCGGGGAGTTCAACATCCAGTGGAACCTGGCGCTGGCCGGCCTTGTTATGACGGTGATCCCCGTGATCATTTTCTATCTGTTTGCCCAGAAGTACATCATCAAGGGCGTCGTTTCCGGCGCAATCAAATAACAGCCATCCGGCGGAAGCCGGAGCTTTGCAGCCGTCCCCCCTCTAGGGCAGTTCCATTCAAGGTTGAGAGAGGTGGTGTTTCGTCTGTCCGCCTCCGGCGGGAAGGCGAAACACGCCGGAACAGTTCAGCCTTTTCTGGAAATGCTGTAAGCGGGAGAAACCCCGCCCCGCCCGTCCCGCGATGGGAAAGGGGAGGGGGCTCTGCACCCGTTTGCCCGCGCGTGAAAGCGCCGCGGGGCGTGGCCGCAGTTTTGCGGAGCTCCGCTTCATCATGGCAGGGAGTCTGATCCAATTTTGAAGAACAACATCCCGAACGGCACCTTAGGCGGCGACGGCTGGGAAATCGCCGAAACGCAGCCGCCCGTGCGCGAAAACGCCGCGCACGAGACGCTTTTCTCACAGGGGAACGGCTATCTCGGCCTGCGCGGGAACTTCGAGGAACCTT
>JAEWAU010000081.1 GCA_023391535.1 Bacillota bacterium
CCCGGCCGGCGTGAATTCGGTACAGGCCGTACACATGTCCCACCCCTGCGAATATACTGGAATGAACCACAAATGTCCGAAGCGCCTCTTAAGGCGGCGGACGCCGCGTGGTAATTTCGGGTGGAAAAAAGCGCGGAATCCGGTGCTTTGGGGCGGAATTTATCCGCTCCGGCCGAAAACCGTCCCGCCCGGTGGAAAGGATTGGTCGTCAGCATGGAAATGATCGGAAAGAAGATTATCGAGGTTGCGGTCGTTGTCGGAAAAGGGGAGCAGGATTTCTTCATCGAAAAGGAAATCGTTATCCCCCCGACATGCCCGCCTGTGTATAAAGTAAAGGACATCAACGAATGGGTGGACGTATACGATATGAAGGTGATCTGCGGCAGGGTTTTGTTCAACGCCTATCTGTGGAAGGATATCACTTATAAGGTTGCCGAAAAGGTCTGCGACGAAAGCGTCTGCGGCCCGGTCTACCACGACACGGTGAAGATCCCCTTCGGCGGATTCGTGGAAGTCTGCCCGGACGGCAAAGACGGCGATGTCCCCGTTCTGCTCAGCGCCTGCATCGAGGGCAAACGCGACGATTGGCGCGCCGCTCCGGAAAAATGCGGCGGTGTGAAAGGTTACAATAAGCTCGTGGAGAAAACCGTTGTGCGTCTGAAGTTCAAGGTGACGCGCATGGAGCAGCTTTGCATCGAAGGCGCAAGGACTGTGGACCCCGACGAACGCGACGAACCCTGCCCGTGCGGAAAACAGGGGCATCCCGAAGAGCCGTAAAGCGGCCCTGGCTTCAAAAAGCGCCTGCGGGAAAAACGCAGGCGCTTTTCTGCGCTTCGAACCGCTTACGCGCACCGGGCCCGCCGCCGCATAAAAAACGCGCGCGCCGCCCATACTCCCACACGGCGGGCCTGCGCCGCCGCGCGGCAGATCGCAGCCCGAAAGGGGAAATGCCGTGGCACTTCCCGGAAAAGAGGAGAGTACGGTTTTTGCGATCTTTTCCGGAATTGCCGGGGAGAGAGGATTAAAAAGCGTATGAAAAGGCGTATGGAGCATATGTGGAAGGCCTCCGCATTCGTTTCGGAAAAGGCGCGCGCCGAAAAGCGGCGGGCGGGAGAAAAACGCTGGCTGATCGGCTGCGCGTGCACCGGGTTCCTGTGCGGCGCGGCGCTTTTGCTGGTGCCGTTTACGGGCGGCGGGTATGCCGCGTTCGCGGCGAGCTGGCTGCTGCTCGCGGTTCTGGCGCTGACCCTGCTGCGCCCGCTGTTCTACAGCCGCGGCGTGGCCGATGCGGCCATGGCGCTGCTGCTCTCCTGCCTGTATGCGCTGAGCGGCTGGGTGGTGGGCAGCGGCACGGACGATATCGGCCGCTGGTGGCTTTCGTTTTCGCTGGCGTTTTTTCTGGCCGGAATCTCGCGCATTCTGGCCTACGCGCGCCTGCTTCCGCTGGTAAACCTGCCGCTTCTCCTGCTCTGCGGGGCGGCGGAGCTGGCTTCCGGCGTGCTTACGTTCCTGGGCTGGCCGGCTCAGCCCCTGATGCTCTATTGGTTTTTGGGCATGACGTTTTTGCTTTCGGGGTTCGAGGCTGCTGCGGAGGCGGCAAAGCTCGACCTGCCGCCCGTCCGAATGCAGGAGGACGAAACCGGCGGCAATGCCGGCGACGAGGATGCCAGCGGCGGCGCCGCTGAGCGGAAGAGCGGGCGCCCGCCCGCTGCCCCGGCGGATGCTGTAAACGGCGCCGACGCCCCAGGCAAAAAAAGTACCGCTTCGGGCTGGGAAAAACGCGGCGATCGGAAATTTTCCGCCTGAACGCAAAAGCGGGCGGAAGCACAGTGGGTGGCACTCAAAAAAACAGAGTGCCACCCACTGTGCTTCCGCCCGAAAAATGGGGATCGCCGTGGAAAACAGAGAAAATTCGCTTTGTGGCAAAATCGTGAGCAATCGAAAGCACGCGCAAGATAAATCTGCATAAGGAATAATTATCCGCGCAGAACTGGGAAAATCGGGATTGAAAAAAGGGGACAGAAGATTAAAATAGACCATGTTGGCACTCAAAAGCAACGAGTGCTAAAACGGGAGTCGCGCCGGGAGGCCGGAGCGGCGCGCGGCGGCGCATAGGAGCGCATTGCCGCAGGAAACGGGAAAAGGAGTGGATCGTATGGTCATCAAGCCTCTTGGCGCGCGCGTCCTGCTGCAGCAGGAGGAAGCGGAGGAAAAGACGAAGAGCGGGATCGTGCTGCCCTCGAACGCGAAGGAGCGCCCTAATTTCGGCAGGGTCGTGGAAGTGGGCCCGGGCGAGGTGAAGGACGGCAAGGAGATCACGGTTCCCGTAAAGAAGGGCGACCGGGTAATCTACAGCAAGTATTCGGGCACCGAAGTGGAAGTGGAGCGCCAGAAATACCTGCTCGTGAACGCGGGCGAACTGCTCGCCGTTCTGGAATGAGGTTCCGCCGCGGCGCGGGGAACGGAGAGAAGTAACAAGAAAATACGGGAAAAAATGACGGAAGGAAAGGTGCGGAATATGTCTAAACAGATCGCGTTTGACGAAACGGCGCGAAACGCCATGATGGCCGGCATCGATAAGCTGGCCGATACCGTGAAGGTCACGCTGGGGCCGAAGGGCCGCAACGTGGTGCTGGAGCGGAAATACGGCTCGCCCATCATCACCAACGACGGCGTCACCATCGCAAAGGAGATCGAGCTCGAGGACCCTTATGAGAACATGGGCGCCCAGCTCGTGAAGGAAGTGGCCAGCAAGACCAACGACGTGGCCGGCGACGGCACCACCACCGCCACGCTGCTCGCGCAGACCATCGTGAAGAACGGCCTCAAAAACGTCGCGTCCGGCTCAAACCCCATCGCACTCAAAAAGGGGCTCGATAAAGCGGCCGCCAAATCGGTGGAAGCTATCCGCGGCATGAGCCGCAAGGTGAACGGCCGGGACGACATAGCCTTCGTGGCCACCATCTCTTCGGGCGACGAAACAGTGGGCAAGCTCATTGCGGACGCCATGGAGAAGGTTTCGGAGAACGGCGTCATTACCATCGAAGAATCCAAGACCTCCGAGACGTACATCGAATCCGTGGAAGGCATGCAGTTCGACAAGGGCTATATTTCCCCGTATTTCGCCACGGATAACGAGAAGATGACGGCGCAGCTCGACGACGCGCTCCTCCTCATCACCGATAAAAAGATCAGCAGCGCGCAGGATCTGCTTCCGGCGCTGGAAATCGCCGTCAAGCAGGGCGGCAAAGTGCTCATCATCGCCGACGATGTGGACGGCGAGGCGCTGGCCACCCTGATCGTGAACAAACTGCGCGGTACGTTCACGCCCGTGGCCGTCAAGGCCCCCGGTTATGGCGACAACCGCAAGGAGATGCTGCGCGATATCGCCGTTTTAACGGGCGGGCAGGTCATCTCCGACGATCTCGGCCTGGCGCTGAAGGATTTCAAGGCCGAATGGTTCGGCAGGGCGAAATCCGTTAAAGTGGATAAGGAAAACACGCTTATCATCGACGGCGCGGGCGACAAGCGCTCCATTCAGGACCGCGTCCGCTCCATCCGGGGGCAGCTTGCCAACACAACCTCCGATTACGATAAAGAAAAGCTCAACCAGCGCATCGCCAAGCTCTCGGGCGGCGTCGCCGTCGTCCGCGTGGGCGCGGCCACCGAGACGGAGATGAAAGAAAAGAAGTACCGCGTGGAGGACGCCCTCAACGCTACGCGCGCCGCGGTGGAGGAAGGCATCATCGCGGGCGGCGGAACGGCTCTTATCGACGCGCTGCCCGACGTGCAGGCGTTTGTGGAAACGCTGGAGGGCGACGAAAAGACCGGCGGCAGAATCATCCTGAGCGCGCTGGAGGAGCCGCTGCGCCAGATCGTCCGCAACGCGGGCGGCGAACCTTCGGTGGTTGTGGACAAGATCCGCCACAGCGAGAAGGCGCACGGCTACGACGCCGCGAAGGACCGGTTCGTGGATATGTTCGCGGCCGGCATCATCGACCCGGTGAAGGTGACGCGCTCCGCTATCCAGAACGCGGCCTCCATTGCGGGCATGATTCTCACCACCGAGAGCACGGTGGCCGACAAGCCGGAGAAGAAGCCGGCTCCAGCCGCCGCGCCGAACCCGGATATGGATTATTGACGGCCGGCGGGGCAGCCCGCCGTTCCCGGCGAAACGGAGCCCGCTTCGGCGGGCTCCCCGGAAGACAATGCCGCCTGTGCGGCTGTAAAGAGAGCCCTGCTTTGCGGTACAAGCCGCAAACAGGGCTCTCTCTGAACGCGCACGGTGATTCCGATTTTTACCGCATTTCCAGATGGGTACATTCCGGGATATTTCCCCAAACCAAGGGAGACGGACAGACGAAATACGACTTCTCTCAATTCTGAATGAAATTGCGATAGAAATGCACTCTTTCCCCCGCCGCAAAGGAAATTGCCGCAGGATTCCGGAGCGAAAAAACAGGGACGGGTAGCGTTTGCACAAAACGCTTTTCGTCCGCACCCCCTTTCGATTTCGGAAAAACGTCTTTTTCTTAATTTTCGCTTGACAAGTCCGGCTGATTTATGTATAATAAATTTCGCCCCTTTGTTTCAAAATATGGCGGCGTAGCTCAGATGGCTAGAGCATGCGGTTCATACCCGCAGTGTCGTTGGTTCAATTCCAACCGCCGCTACCACGGGCCGTCATCCCGGCCGGGCAGCCGCCGGGATGAGCGTATTTCAGTTTTCTGCCATATGGCCCGGTGGTCAAGCGGTTAAGACACGGCCCTTTCACGGCTGTAACAGGGGTCCGATTCCCCTCCGGGTCACCAAAAGCCCTGTTTTTACGGGGCTCCATATTCGGACGCATAGCTCAGCTGGTTAGAGCGCATGCTTCACACGCATGAGGTCACAGGTTCGAGCCCTGTTGTGTCCACCATCACAAACCCGCATAACGCCTGGCGTTGTGCGGGTTTTGCGTTGCCCGGAAATGGGCGAAAATGGCTCTGGTGTGTGAATTAAGTAAAATTACTGGCTTTGTCTCACGATACCCCGCTTGTCCTTTTTTTCAGAGAAAATGGCATATAAACGGCCGCCCGGGGTCAATCCTCGGGCGGCTGGTTTGTGTAAACCAAAAGATAGTGCTTATTTCTCATAATATATTGAATTGCTCTGCACCGCCCTTTGTGTTATGCTGGTTCTAGGGGTGGCAGATAATGTTTGTCATGTTGTCGCACGAGGTGGGGAGCCTGATCATATCGGACAGAGTCATTACCTGCCCGCGCTGCATCGAATTGGACGGCAGAACGATCCGCCGGGAAGATTACCCGGAGCTGTTCAAAGCGCGGCGCATTGACTGCGACACGGTGCGCATGATGGATACTAGGGGGCGCATCATGGGCGCGAATATTTGGGTAATCGCAAAGCCAATCCCGGCCGGGTGCTTCCCGACAAGTCAATCGTGTTGCCTGCGAGACGGAGTGGCACCAATGAAACAGGTTTGACAGACTCCGCATCCGTGTGTTATACTAAACCCGTTGCATATCGCGGAGTGGAGCAGTCCGGTAGCTCGTCGGGCCCATAACCCGAAGGTCAGAGGTCCAAATCCTCTCTCCGCAACCATAAAAAGGCCCTCGTCTCCATTTCGGAAGCGAGGGCTATTCTATTCTTGACAGATGCTTTACATGCCGTTCATATCCCGTTCATCCGCGGGCGGTACTATATGCATGGACTTTTTCATACTCCTCCTCCTTTTTTCACAGCCCCCCTGATGCAGACAGGGAGGCTGATTTTTTGTATCGTGGTGCCTCTCCGAAAGCGGAAGGCCTATGTTTCCGGTTAACGCATCCTTGCTTTTTGCTGGCACGTGCATCTGAGCGGTCCGAACGGGATCTTCCGGCGTCTCATAAACGGGGCCGTCACCCGTAAACCCCACGAGCAGGGCGGTGCTGCCGCCGGAGGATGTGCCCCGGATGGCGACGCGCTCCGGGTCCACATGGTATTCGGCGGCGTTTTTACGCAGAAAGCGAATGGCGCGCCCATCGGCCCGGGGACAAGGATAAAGGGCTTTTTAGCAAATTGTAAAAGTTCTGCGGCGAAAAGAATTTACGATACCGTGCGACATTTTATACTATTTTTGCACAGGAGTTCTTGCCGCCTCGAAAAATCATTCGGAGATTTCGCCTGCGCTGTGCCGTGCCGTATCCGAGGGGCACAAAAGACGGCCGCTCACATAAGATGGCCTATATTTCATTTTGATAGGAGATAAAACCTGTGTGCACAGCCATCACATTGCAATCTTTGCCGGGCGCGGTCTTCCTTGGAAGAAACATGGACTTCTCCTATTTACTCCAGCCTCATTTTTATTTTGTACCGGAAAATTATCCATGGGCAAACACGATAACCCACGAAGAGATGCGCGGCCCGTTCAGTTTTATGGGGATCGGGCAGGAACTGGACGGGGTGCTCGGCTTTTTCGATGGAGTCAACGAACACGGCTTTGCGGCTGCTGCTTTGTACTTCGCCGGATATGCCAAGTATGAGGATGCCGCCGCATACGACGCATCGTCCATACAGGTGGCATCCTATGATTTTCTCGCTTACATCCTGGGGCATTGCGCATCGGTGGAAGATTTTCTGGCACAGGCGCGCAATATTCATATTATTGGAATATCAGATCCGCTGACTCAAACGGTGGCTCCGCTGCATTGGATTGCCGCGGATCGCTTCGGAAATTGTGTTGTTCTGGAACTGACGGACAGAGGCGCCGAGATATTCTGCAACCCCCTCGGTGTTTTGGCGAACAGCCCGGATTTGCGGTGGCATATGACGAATTTGCGCAATTATATGGAAGTATCGCCTCGGCAGCTGGAGGAAACGGTTTGGGGCGGCGTTCAACTCATGCCTTTCGGCCAGGGTGGGGGCACAAGTCCTTTGCCCGGCGGGTTTACGTCGCCGGAACGTTTCGTCCGGGCGGCCTATTTGAAAACGCATATTCCTGCGCCCGAAAACGCGGAGGCCGCAGTCGTCTCTTTCTTTCAGATTATGAAGAGCGTATCCATCCCCAAAGGGGCCGTTGTGAGCGCACGAAACATGGACGATTACACACAATACACAGCCTTTATGGATTTGCACACGCGCAGATATTTTTTCAATACATATGAAAATCTGCAGCTGAAAATCGCAGACTTTCCCGCAGCCTTGACAACATCGGCCGCAGTAACCGACCTGGGAGCAATTCTGCAGCCCATGACCTTTGAAAAAATATAGCCGCTGCGCCGAAACGGCGGGCGCTTGGCAGGGTTTGCCGAATGATACGGCCTTATGGCAGAAAGCCGCGATCCCGCTCCGCTTTGTCCGGCAGCCCGCCGCGAAGCAGGGCAACGGTCTTTTTTATCTTTTCTCTGGACCAGAGGAGAATTCCGTTATCGGGATATTTTCGATAATCGTATTCTAAGGAGGATATCAGGTACAGATACAGATCGTACCAGACGATGCGGACCGTTTGGCCGGACGTAAATTCACCGATTCCATAACCGTCCGGAAAATCCTTGTTTTGGCGATCAGTGCGGAACCCAACTTCCATGAGGGAATCCGCCCAAAGGCATCTTACAAAATCGATCAGCCCGGTGATTCTGCCGTTTTTTATAAAGACGTTTCCTTCCCACAGATCCCAATGGACAAGCCTCGGCAGGTTTACCTCTTCAAAATATTTTCCGTACTCGGCATAAAGCGCTTCGATTTCGCCGCAGGCCACGCCGGTATCGATGTTCAGCGCCCGTGCATCGCGGAGCACATCCTGAAGCATCGTAAAAAAAACGGTACGCCAATTTGTCCCCTGCTTTTTTCGCTGGCCGAAGTACCCAAAACGGGGCCGGTTATGCGCCTGTTCGCCTTCCTTGATGAGGCGAAACGTTCCAGGCCGTATCAATCTTCTCTGGAAATACTGTAAAAAAGAGAGCTTCCCCCATTATTTTATATTGTACTTCCGATATTCGCTTGGAGTTAACCCCGTCGCTTTTTTGAACTGCCGCATAAAATGAGTGTCGTTTTGGTAACCGCACGTATGCGCAATCGCCGAAACGGGGAAGGGGCTGTACTCCAGCAGATATTTGGCGCGCTCCAGGCGCCCCCCTATGATGTCGTCCATTACTGCATGGCCGAATAATTCTCTGTAGACATGCTGAAAATACGATTTGCTCAGATGCACTTTCTCGGCCAGTTCGCCCACCGAAACACCGGCCTTGGGCGCGCTGTAGAACGAATTGCGCAAAGCGCTGAATTCCGCGAAGTAGCGGCCTCCTTTCTCAGGAGCGCTGGCGGCCATTCCCTTGTTGCAAAGTGTCAGGAACATTTTCTGCAGGCTTATGTCGAGCATGCGCTCGCACAGCGAACCGCCCTGACTTTGGATGTCCTGCAAATCGCGGATGCAGCGGGAAAGGGACGATACGCGGGGGACCGCAATCGCCCGGCCGATGGGCAGCGAAAGGGAACGGAAAAAATCCGCAAGGCCTTCGCCCTGAAAGTGGACCCAATCATTGACGAACGGCTTTTCGAGTTCGCGGTAATACTGCAATGTGTGCGGGCCGTACAGCACGCAGGTGCCGCTGCCAAGCGCCGTGCGCCCGCCCGCGAGCAGCGCTTCGGCTTCGCTCAGATGGAGTACGAACACATAGAACCCGGTGCCCTGGGGGCGGTTGATCGTAATACCGTCCTCATGGACGAAATGGTAACCGCAGCTCAACATTCGGAACATGGCTCCGAACCATCCTTTCCGGGCCTCTCCCGTGAAATTCACCCTTTTCGGCCGCCCGCGCAAGCAGTCCGGATTTCCCGCTGCTCTCTTTAAAAAAGCAGGATACGTCAGTATCTTCTCATTATAAATCCTTGTGGGAAAGATGGCAAATTCCTATAATTAGTTCGTTAGGAAAAGCACGTTTTTTCCGTCGCGAAGGACGCGAACGCTTCGCAGCCATAGCAGGTAGAATACCGGGAACGGGGGCGCGTGAATATGGGACAGAATGAACGGGCACCGTGCAGACGCTGCCTGCTCGCCGCTTTTGGCGCGGCGGAGGAGGTCGCCGCGGTGCGCGCGTACATCCGTTCATTCGACGCGGAAGCGCGGGCAGACTGGCGCCTCTACCGGCGCAGGCTTGCCGCCTGCCGCCGGTGCAATTTTCTGCAAAACGGGTTATGCCGGCTGTGCGGCTGCTTTGTGCGGGCGCGCGCCGCCAAAAATGTGCTCCATTGCGCCGCATCGCCGCCCAAATGGTAGGCGGCCGGCGCCGCCGGAGCGGAACGGGCCGGCTGCAAAAAATCGTCGGGTGAAGTGAAAACAGCCTGGAAGATAAGAGGTGTTGTCACAAAGAACGGCTCCGCCAGGGGCGGGCCGAAGCGCAGGGAGAAAAAGCGCTCTTTACACATACGGTTTTTGCTTTCAGCGGCTTTCCGGCTGCTGAGCACAACTTCAGTTATTATAACAGGAGGGACTACCATTGGTTCATTATTTCGTTGACGCGGACTTGAAAAAAGACAGAATCTCCAAGGACATCTATGGCCATTTCTCGGAGCATTTGGGAAGGTGTATCTATCAGGGACTTTACGTGGGCGAGGATTCCCCCGTTCCCAACGTAAACGGAATGCGTAGCGACGTAGTGGCGGCCCTCCGGCAAATCCGGATTCCCGTTTTGCGCTGGCCGGGCGGGTGCTTTGCAGACGAATATCACTGGAAAGACGGCATCGGCCCCAAGGCCGGGCGAAAATGCATGGTCAACTCCAACTGGGGAGGAGTTGTGGAAGACAACAGCTTCGGCACGCACGAGTTTTTTGAACTTTGCCGCCAGCTTGGATGCGACGCGTATGTCAATGCGAACGTTGGCAGCGGTACCGTGCAGGAAATGCAGGAGTGGGTGGAATACATTACGGCAAAGGACGGAACGCCGATGTCCGAGTGGCGGCGGCGCAACGGCCACGCACAGCCGTGGAAGCTGCGCTACCTTGGCGTCGGCAACGAGAACTGGGGCTGCGGCGGCAACATGACGGCCGATTATTATGCGAACGAATACCGGCGCTACCAAACTTTCGTGCGGCAGTACGGCGAGGAAAAAACCTGCAAAATCGCCTGCGGCGCGAACGCGGACGATCTGGACTGGACCGATACCCTGATGAAGAACGCCGGCAGTCTGATGGACGGACTGTCGCTGCACTACTATACGATTCCGTCGGGCGACTGGTCGAAAAAAGGGTCGTCCACCGAATTTTCCAAGGACGAGTATTACGCGACGCTCCGCCGCACGCTGCATATGGAGGAACTGGTAACCCGCCATTCCGCAATTATGGATCGCTACGATCCCGAATGCAGGGTCGGCCTGATGGTGGACGAATGGGGCGGCTGGTACGATGTGGAACCGGGGACGCATCCCGGTTTTCTGTATCAGCAAAACACGATGCGGGACGCCATCCTTGCGGGCATCAATCTC
Source organism: Bacillota bacterium (assembly GCA_023391535.1). GTDB lineage: Bacteria > Bacillota > Clostridia > Oscillospirales > Ethanoligenentaceae > JAEWAU01. The sequence goes on from JAEWAU010000081.1 coordinate 10,458, forward strand.
GATATATTCAATAAACACGCGAAGCGCGTGAAAATGGCCAACCTTGCGCAGGTGGCGAATGTGCTCCAGTCCGTTGTGCTTACCGAAGGGGAGAAGATGGTGCTCACGCCCACCTATCATGTGTTCGACCTGTACAAGGTACACCAGGGCGCCGAGCTGCTGGAAAGCTATTTCGCGGAGGAAAGCGAATGCGGTGGCGGCATCCCCGCTCTGCACGAATCCGCCTCAATGGATGCCGAAGGGCGGGTCAACATGACGCTGTGCAACCTTTCGGCCGACGATTCAGCCGAGATCGCCGTGGAGCTTAAGGGGAAAAAGCCGCAAAAGGTGGATGCCGTGATCCTGACGGGAGCCATCCATGATTATAACCGTTTCGAAGATCCGGAGCATGTGACGCCGCATTCTTTCCGCGTGCAGGGCGAGGACGGCAGGCTGGCGTTTAACCTGCCCGCGTGTTCGGTGCTGCGTATTACGGCGGAATGATTGCCGTTCTGGGCCGGCGCTGCCCCAAAATCCGCAGAAATGGAAAGTGACGGCTCCAGGTATCGTCTATCAACAGCACGCAGAACAAGGAGGCGCGCATCCCAAAACACGAGGCGGGCGACGAGATCGGCCGCCTCGTGCCCGTGAGAGCGGGCCAAACCGTTTCGAACAGCGAATGATTCTTCACCCGAACGTCCCTCCCGATTGGCCAAACGGTTTGCACCCTTCCGTTCTAACGCGGCGCAAACGGGAAGTACTATGATGCGATTGCCGGGAATTGGGCATCCTAAATGTGCCAAACCAGATTTGGAATAAACTGCATTTTGAGTGATGTTCATGCCCGCTAAAGAATATGCGAATCGCCTCATCAATGAAAAGTCCCCTTATCTCCTTCAGCACGCCCACAATCCCGTGGATTGGTTCCCCTGGGGCGGAGAGGCTTTTGCGAAGGCCAAAGCCGAGGATAAGCCCGTATTCCTCAGCATCGGGTACTCGACCTGCCACTGGTGCCACGTGATGGCGCATGAATCCTTTGAAGACCCGGAAGTGGCGGATGCTTTAAACAGGGACTTTGTCAGCATCAAGGTCGACCGCGAGGAGCGCCCCGATGTGGACGCCGTGTATATGTCCGTCTGCCAGGCGATGACAGGCTCCGGCGGCTGGCCGCTCACGGTTCTGATGACGCCGGAACAAAAGCCGTTCTGGGCGGGAACCTATCTGCCGAAAAATTCGCAGTACGGCACACCCGGCATATTGGATCTTCTAAGCGCCGCGGTGCAGCGTTGGAAGACGAACCGCGAACAGCTGACGGACACCGGAGACAAAATCGTCGCCGCCCTGCTGCGCCAAACGGAAAAATCTGCGGAGCCTTCCTCCGAACTCGGCAAAGACGCCCTGCACGCGGCGGTTTCGTGGTTTCAGCGCGCCTATGATGGGCAATGGGGCGGGTTTGGAAATCCCCCGAAATTCCCGGCCCCGCACAATCTGCTTTTTCTTTTGGATTACGCCGCTTTGGAAAAAGACGCGGAGCCGCAGAGGATGGCGGAGCAGACGCTGGAGCGGATGTACCGCGGCGGAATTTTCGACCATATCGGCGGCGGCTTTTCACGCTATTCCACCGACGAAAAATGGCTCGTGCCCCACTTTGAAAAAATGCTTTACGACAACGCCCTGCTGGCCGGCGCTTATCTGAAAGCGTTTCAGCGAACCCAAAATCCGCTTTATCGCCGGGTTGCGGAAAAAACGATCGGTTACGTGCTGCGCGAGCTGACCGACGAGGGCGGCGGCTTTTACTGCGGGCAGGATGCGGACAGCGACGGGGTGGAAGGTAAGTACTATGTTTTTACGCCCGAAGAAATCCGTGCCGTTCTGGGCCCGAAAGACGGGAACGATTTTTGCGGGCAATACGGAATTACGGCGGCGGGTAATTTCGGGGGCAAGAGCATTCCCAATCGGATCGGCGGCCCGAACCGAATCGACGAGCCGATCAGCGAACAAACATCCCGGCGCATGGATGCGCTTTGCGCGAAGCTGTATGAATACCGCCTTGGGCGCACGCGCCTGCATAAGGACGATAAGGTGCTCACGGCATGGAACGCGCTCATGATCGCGGCGCTGGCCGACGCGTGGCGGCTGACGAAGGAACCGGCTTACCTGCAGGCGGCCGAAAAGGCATGGAAATTTATCGCGGAACACCTGACCGACCGGAGCGGGGGGATGCTCCGCCGCTGGCGCGATGGGGAAGCCGCTGGCGCCGGGCAGCTGGACGATTACGTCTTTACTTCCTTTGCCCTGCTGAAGCTCTACGAGGCGACCTTCAACGCGGATTATTTGCTCCGCGCAGCGGAGCTTTCCGGCCGGATGGCCGAGAGCTTTTTCGATGCGGAAAAAGGCGGATTCTTTTTAACTGCCGGCGACGGCGAACGGCTGATCGCCCGCCCGAAAGAAATCTACGACGGCGCGATACCGTCCGGCAACTCGGTTGCTGCAATCACACTGGGCCGGCTTTCCCTGCTTACCGGCGAAAATAAGTGGAGAGAATACGCGCAAAAACAGCTTGCCTTCCTTGCGGGGCCCGTCGGGCAGTTCCCTGCCGGGTACGGCGCGGCCCTGCTCGGTTTTATGCAGGAACTCTATCCTACCCGGGAGCTTGTTTGTGTGGCGGCCGAAAACGGGGCCGTTTCCGAACTTCAGGATTTTTTACGGGAAAATGAGCCGCCTTTGCTTTCCACACTCGTAAAAACGAAGGAAAACCAGGCCGCGCTCGCCGATGCGGCGCCGTTTACGAAAGAATATCCGTTTCCGAAAAGCGGGGCGGCGTATTATCTTTGCAAAGACGGCGCCTGTGCCGCCCCGGTTTTCAGCCTGCGGGAATTAAAGCGGCAGATGCTTTAACCGGCACACTTTATTCCACGGTGACGGCTTGCGTAATCTCGAGCTTCTTTACGCGTCGCAGCGGGGAAATGAGCGCGAGGAACACCGCCGCTGCCGTGAGCGCGCAGGCCGCCGTAATCAGCCCCCAAGGCAGATGCCAGGGCAGCCCGAACGTGTTCTGCACGAGCTGGCGGTACAGTAGCCGGTGGAGCGGAACACCGCACAAAAGGCCGATGGCGAGGGCGAAAACGCCGTAGAACGCCGCTTCGCAAACAAGCATGGCGGTTACCTGCCCCATCGTCATGCCGCCCGCGCGCAGCAAGCCGAGCTGGCGGGTGCGCACGAGGACGCTGGTGCCGATGGTGCCGACGATGTTGAGCAAACCGATCAGCCCGATTACCGCGATGAAGCCATAGAAGAATACGTCCGTCACGTTTTGCAGCCGCCGGGCCGTCTCCTGCATCTGCTGCTGGTTGCCGATGGAAACATCCGGGATTCCGGAAACGGCGCTTTGCAGGTCGCGCAGGGCGGCGTCGCCATCCGCGCCCGTTTTGAGCGTGATCGCCGCAAAGTTCGGTTTCGCGCCGGAAAGCGACTCGAACACCCGGTTCGTGGTATACATCCCGATAAAGCAGGAGCCGGCGTATTCCTGAAGCGCCATATTGCTCTGCACTACGCCGCAGATCCGGAGCGTTTTTCCGCTCACGCGCAGGGTATCGCCGGGCTTCAGGTCGCTGACGTCGATATTTTGCGCGCTCATGGTGTTGAGCATCAGCAGCACGCCGTTTTCGCGGTCGAGCTGCGCCGGATCGGTCTTTCCGAGCACGAGGTCGCCTTGCAGCGCACGGAGATCGGAATCCGAAAGCCCCACGAGCACCGACTGCCGGTTTTTTCCCACGCGCACCGTGCCGTCCGGTGCCTCCTGCGCCTTGCCCCAATACTGCCCGCTGCGCCGGTAATCGTCCCCGAGCAGGCGGTAGGCGAACATCGCGTCCACAAGGCCCACGCGCTTGGCGGAAAGGGAGGAAACGCCGGCGATCTGCCGCATCTGCGAGAGCGTCGTTTCCGAAAACGCACCTTTGCCGGCGGGAATGGCCGCGTAAACGTCACCCACCTCGAAGTTGTGCCGCGCGCCCTGGCGGACGAGGTCGGTCATTGGGGAAAAGGCGAGCAGCAGCAGGATGCCGAACGAAAGGGAGAGCGCCGTGAGCGCGAAGCTGCGCTTCCGCGTGCCGATCTGCCGCAGCGAGAGCGCGAATTCCACCGGCAGCAGCCGGGTTGCGAAGCCTCTTGCACGACGCTTTTTGAGAGGAGCGGCCGAAGAAGCGGAAAGAGCCTGCACGGGCGAGATTCCGCCCGCCTTTTTGGCCGGGACGAACGCCGAAACGAGCGTGCAGCCCACGCCGAGCACGGCGCCGAGAAGCAGCGACGGCCACGAGAGAAAGAACACCGGACCGTCGGCTCCCCAGAGCTGCGGCAGCATCTTCTGCAAAAACAGGTTGAGCGCGGCAGTGACCGCGACGCCGAGCAAGACTCCCGGCAGCACGCCTAAGAGAGAGATCTGAAGAGCTTCCGCGCGCACCATGCGGCGGATCTGCGCGGGTGTTGCACCCACGGCGCGCAGCAGGCCGTACTGCCGCACGCGATGCGCAACCGATTGGTTGAACGCGTTATAAATCATCACCGTGGCGGCGAACAGCACGAGCGCAGCCAGCACTCCGCCCGCGCCGTAGACGCCCGCGGCGCGGCTGTCGCCGGAACGGCCGAGGGCGGCCAGCAGCATCGTATGCTGTGTCACCTGTTTCGCCGGAATGCCGTTCTCCTTTTCGATGGAGCGCACGAAGCTTTCAATCGAGACGGTATTGCGCACCTGCAGGAAGACATCCGTGCGGTTTTCGCCCGCAAGCGCCTGCGCGGCCGGGAGCGAAACCCACACATGCGCGATGCCGGTGGATTTGTTGTCGCTGTTGTCTTTGAGGATGCCGGAGAGGACGACCGTGCGGCTCTTGCCTCCGATGGTGAGCGTGAGCACGGCGCCGGGCTTTGCGCCCGAGTTTACCTTCTGCGCCACCCAGTTTTCGAGCGCAATTTGATTTTCGCCCTGCGGGGCGTTTCCGGAGAGGAAATGCAGATTTCGCTCATTGAGGCCGCCGGCGTCCGCGCCCGAGATGCGGTAGAGCGTCCGGCCGTTGAGCACCGCCGGAATATTCGTGTTCAGAACCCGGCCGGAGGCGGAAACGTCCAGCCGCTTTTGCAGCGCCTGCGCCTGCGCGGGCGTGCAGTCCGCCGCCAGCACGTGCCACACGCCGCTCGCGGAAGCCGAGCGCACCTCGAACTGCTGTGTCAGCCCGAGCATGGAGAACAGCGTGCTGATGAGCGCTACGGCCAGCACCACGCCGAGCGCCAGCAGGGCGGTGCGGCTTTTCTGCGCGCGCAGGTAGCGCCGCGCGATTCCCGCTTCACTCAGCATGGGCTTCGCCCCCTTTCAGTTCCTGCACGGCGCCGTCTTCGATGCGCAGCACACGGTCGGCGTGCGAGGCGATTTCGGGGTTGTGGGTGATGACGAGCAGGGTCTGCCAGAATTTCTGCACGCTCATGCGCAGGAGCGCCAGCACCTCCCGGCTGTTTTGCGAATCGAGGTTGCCGGTGGGCTCGTCCGCCAGAATCACGGCGGGTTTCGCCGCCAGCGCCCGCCCGATAGCCGCGCGCTGCTGCTGCCCGCCCGAAAGCTGCGAGGGCAGATGCAGGCGGCGTGCCTCAAGCCCCAGCGCCCCGATGATTTCGTCGAGGTAGGCGGCGTCCGGCTGCGCGTGGTCGAGCAGCAGGGGAAGACGGATGTTTTCCTCCACCGAAAGCACGGGCACGAGATTGTACGCCTGGAAAACAAAGCCGATCTTGCGGCGGCGGAAGACGGAAAGCCACTTTTCGGGCATGGAGTAAAGGTCGGTGCCGTCGATGAACACTTTGCCGGCGGTGGGGGTATCGAGCCCGCCGAGCAGATGCAGCAGCGTGGATTTGCCGGAGCCCGAAGGCCCGATGATGGCGACGAACTGCCCTTTTTCCACCGCAATGTCGGTGGGGCGCAGGGCCTGCACCTGCGTTTCGCCTTTTCCGTAGGTTTTGGCAAGCCCCTGTGTGGAAAGAATCTGCATAAAAAACCCTCCTGCCTCCGTAAGTGCCTTTTGCCGCGGCAATCCCGCTGCGTTTTTATGGGAATTGCCGTTCTGTCCGCCTCCGGCGCAAAAAAATCCGCGGCAAATGCGTTTCCCCGCGGGCTTTGCCGCGGATTTTTCGCACGGCTTTATCGGACATCGGCATCAGTATAGCGGAACGACCTTACAATCCGGTGAAAAGCGCCGCGGCGGGGCTTACGCTTTCGTAAGGCGGGCGTTTCAGGCGCTGCGCTACAGGCCGTTTCGCGGGAACAGGAAGGTGAACACCGCTCCCGAGCCGGGCTTATTTCCGGCGCTCAGCGTGCCGCCCATCTGCTCGGTGATGGCGCGCGCAAGCGGAAGGCCGATGCCGCTGCCGTTTCCCGTGCGGCCGGGCGCGCGGTAAAAGCGCCGGAAGAGGAAGGGCAGCGCCTCGGGCGGGATGCCGGGGCCGGTATCCCGCACCGTGAGGGAGACCGAAGCGGGCGAATCCAGAAGCTCCACGGTGACACAACCGCCCGGGGGCGTGGCTTCGATGCAGTTTTTCACCACGTTGCCCACCGCTTCGCGCAGCCACGCGGCGTCGCACAGAAGAAACGGCTCCGGGCCGGCGGCGAGAGAGAGCGCGATATCCCGCTTCTTTGAAAGCGCGGCGAAATCGCCGAGCACCTCGCTTGCGAGCGTGCGCAGCGAGCGGCGCGCCAGGTGAAGCGTAAGGCGGTCAGCTTCGATGCGCGCCATTTTCAAAAGCCCCAGGATGAGCCATTCCATGCGCTCGAGCTGCTCGCCGCTTTGCACGGTAAACTCGCGAGCCGGCTTGCTCATCGGCTCCTGCAGCAGGATCTCGTTTATCATTTTGAGAGCGGCGAGCGGCGTTTTGAGCTGGTGGGAGATATCCGTGAGCAGATCGCTCAAAAAGGCGCGCTCGCGTTCGAGCTTTCCGGTGGCGGCCTGCACGCCCGCGGCCATTTCGTTGAAGGCGTGCTGCATGCGTCCGAACGCCCCTTCGGCGCCCTGTTCCATCCGCACGCCGAAATGCCCCCGGCCCGCTTCCGCCGCCTGTGCCTGTGCCGCCATTGCCAAAGCGCAGGTGCCGCGCAGCTCGCGCAGCGCCGCGAGCAGAAACAGGAAAAGCAAAACCGCCGCGGCTCCGCCCGCCGCAAGCAGGCCCGTGCGCGCGAGCGCGGGCAGGGCGGGCAGCACGAGATCCGCCGTAGCCGGCTCATACCCGTTTTGGGCGAACAGCGCAAGGCCCGCGGCGCGGTCGTCCGGCAACGTTTTCCGCGCGGCAAAGGCATCCGCCACCGCCCGCGGGGCGGCGGCGCCCGTCCGCACAAGGCTTCCCGCCACGGCGCTTTCGCGCGCGAGCAGCGCGCCGCGCATGCGGGAAGCCCCGAGCTGCGCGCCCGCGCAAAACAGCGCGCCCGCGCAGAGCAGCAGCAGCGCGAAAAACGCCGCCAGCCGCTTGGCGGCGGGTTCCCGGAACAGCTCCCGCAGCGGGAAAGCCGGCTTTGCACCCGTATTCGGCATCTCCGTCACCCTCTTTCCGCCGCAAGGCGATATCCCGCGCCGCGCACGGTCTGCAAAAAGGAGGGGCGCGAGGGGTCGTCCTCGATCTTTTCACGCAGGCGGCGGATATAGACCGTCAGCGTGTTTTCGTCCACGAAATCGCCGCCGCTGTCCCACAAAACGGAGAGCAGCCGCTCGCGCGGCACGATATGTCCCGCGTTTCGCACAAGCTGCGCGAACAGCCGATATTCCGCCTGCGTGAGCGGCAGCTCCCGTTCCCCGCGGAACGCGCGCTGCTGCGCCGTATCAAGCAGAAAAGGGCCGGCCGCGAGCGCCGCGGGCGCGTTTTCCCCGGCGCGGCGCAGCAGCGCGCGAATGCGCGAGAGCAGTTCGAGCAGGCGGAACGGCTTGGCAATGTAGTCGTCGCCTCCCAGGTCGAGCCCCATCACCACCTGCGTTTCCTCGTCGCAGGCCGTGAGGAACAAAATGGGCACGGGCGAGCGCTCCCGGATGCGTTTGCACAGCGCAAAACCGGTTCCGTCCGGCAGGCCCACGTCGAGCACGGCAAGATCGGGCGCATGGCGCAGGAACGCGTCCCAACCCGCCTGGACGCTTCCCGCCGCCTCCACCTCGTAGCCGTCTTTTCGCATACTGTAGCAAAGCCCCGCCACCAGGGCGGGGTCGTCTTCCACCAGCAAAATCCGCCGCATGCGCTTCCCCTCCGTTCCCCTCTATTGTAGCAGGAAACGGGAGGCGGTAACAGGCGGCGGCAGCTTACAGTTTTGTAGGATTTCTTCTCAGGAAAGGGCGACGGCCCAAACGGGAACGCCGCGCGGCGCCAAACGGCTATTTCAAATAAAACGCCTGCAGCAGCAGCCCCAGGATGAGGAGCAGGTGAAACTGCGCGCCGAGCTTCCCGATAAGTCCCATGAACTCCCGTTTGCGAAACTGGGAGGGGCGAAAGCGCGCGATGCGCGCAAGCTTTGGCAGGTACAGCAAAAACAACAGCGAGATCAGCGCGGGCGGAGGGTATACGCCTGCGGCGGTGAGGAGGGCGGCCGCGGCGGGCAGGGAGACGCAGGCGCCCACCCACAGCCGCTTCGACGCTTCGAAGCCGATGCGGCAGGGCAGCGTGCGCCGGCCGGCTGCGGCGTCCTTTTCCAGGTCGCACAGGTTGTTGGTGAGCAGAATCGACGCGATGAAAATCGCCGTTGGAACGGCCATCAGGAGCGTTTGCGCGGAAACCCGGCCCGACTGGATATAAACGACCGTGGAGGTGATGCCGAAGCCCATGGTGCAGCCCGAGGCGAGCTCCCCGAACGGTGTGTACGAGATGGGCTTCGGGCCGCTCGAATAGAAAAACGCCACCAACCCGCCTGCGAGCGCAACCAGCAGAATCAGGAAGCTGGTGCGGAGGGCGAGGATTACCCCGATGCCGAGCGCGAGAGCGGCGAACAGGCAAATCAGGACGAGCACCTGTTTGGGTGTCGCCGAACCGTCCGCCAGCGCCTTTTCCTCCGCCTGCTCCGCTCCGTCTCCGCCGCGGCGGTAGTCGTAATAGTCGTTGAGCATGTTGGTGCCCGACTGGATCAGCGCTATGGCGGCCAGCAGCAGAAGAAGATACGGTAGGCTGAACCGCCGGAACCGGCTGTAGGCGTAAGCCGAGCCCAGCAGCACGGGCAGCGCGCCCGCAATCAGCGTTTTCGGCTCCGCCAGCTTTCGAATCGTCTGTACGGTCATTTTCGTCCTCCCGTCCTACATGCCGTCCGCGCCGTTTTCTCCGAGTCGTATGACCCGGTCGAACCGGTCGAGCATCACCCGGCGGTGGGTGATGACGAGCACCGCGCTTTTCCGCTTCAGGGAAAGAATCAGCTCCATGATCCTTTTCTCGTTGAGCGTGTCGAGCCCCGCGGTGGGCTCGTCGAAAATATAAACGGGCGCTTCCTTCAGGATGCAGCGCGCAACCGCGAGGCGCTGCAGCTCCCCGCCCGAAAAATTGGCGCCCCATTCGAACACCATGGAGTCGAGCCCCTGCGGGGACGCGTTTACGAGCCCGAGCAGCCCGGCTTTTTCGAGCGTGTCTTTCAGCCGCGCGTCGTCCGCGTCCGGGTCGGCGATGCGGAGGTTTTCCCGGATGGTTTCGTTGAAGAAATACGGCCGCTGGTCGCACACGGAGAACAGCCGCAGCCGTTCTTCCCCGGAAACCGTGCTCAGGTCCGTTTCGTTTAGCAGAACGCGGCCCGCGCACGGTGCGAGGAACCCGAGAATCAGGCTGATCAGCGTGGATTTTCCGCATCCGCTTTCCCCTACGACGGCGGTCGCCTCGCCCGCGCGCAGCCGCAGGCTCAAACCGCCGAGCAGTTCCCGGGAGCTTGGGTAGGAAAACCCGAGGGATTCGAGCGCCAGAATGGGCTCCACGCGGTTGGGCACGGAGCCGGAACCCGCGTCCGTCTTGGCTTCGGGCAGCGCGAAAACGGCGTTCGCGGCATCGCGGATTTTCCGGAAGACGGAGTAGACGTTTACCACCTGGGAGGATTCGCTCACGATGGTGCTTACCGTGAGCGTTGCGGCGGCGATCATCACGCCGCCGAGCTTTCCCGCGGCGCCGAGCCGGCAGGCCGCGGTGAGAATGGCGAACAGCGAACAGCCCTGGAACAGCACGACGAGCCCCTCCGAGAACGCGGCCGTCTCGTGCAGCGAAAGGGCGCTTTCCCCGGCGCCGCGGACGCTGCCGCCGATGCGCGCGAGCCACTGCCGCTGCCTGCCGTTTACGGTGATTTCGGCCATGCCGCCCATCATCTCGAGATATTCGTTGTAAAGCGCCCGCTGCTCCGCTTTCCGCCGGCTTTCCCTGCGGTCGGTCAGGGCGAAAAGCGGGAGCGGGAGCAGATAGACGAGAACGATAAAGACCGCCGCGAAAACCGCCGCCAGAGCGGCGCTGAAGGAGGCCGCCACGGCGATGCCGGCGGCGAGGAGCAGCGCCGAGGTCAGGATCGGGTAGAAAAACCGGAGAAAGCCGTTTTGCAGCGTCTCCACGTCGGTGAGCACGGTGGAAAGCATGTTCCCGCGCCGCCCCGAGGAATCGGGCAGGCGCGCGATCATCCGGTCGTACACGTACACGCGCAGATCCTTCAAAATGCGGAAGGTGGTGCTGTGCGCGCTCATCCGTTCCAGATAGCTCAGCCCCGCGCGCCCGAGGCCGAAAAAGCGCACGAAAACGACGGGCATCATGATGACGTCGTACGCCGGCATCAGGGCGGAAACGGAGATGATGAAGCCCGCCACGCCGAAGAGCCCGGCCGAAAAAAGGACGGTGCACATACTTACAAAGCAGCAGAACACCACCCACCGCCCGCTGCTTTTCATGAGATAGCGAAAAAATTTACCCATTGTTCACGCCTTTCCGGCTATTCCCACGCGGAGACGAGCGCGCTGTAAATGCCGCCCGCCGCCGTAAGCTCCCGGTGCGTCCCGGCTTCCGCGACGCGGCCGTTTTCGAGGACGTAAATCGTGCCGGCGTTTCGCACCGTTTCGAGCCGGTGGGCGATTACGAGCACCGTGCGGCCCCGGGCAAGCTCGGAGAACGCCTGCCGGATCAGCTCCTGATTGTGCGAATCGAGCGCGGAAGTCGCTTCGTCCATCAGCAGCAGCGGGCAATCCTTCAGGTATGCGCGCGCGAACGAAAGCCGCTGCGCCTCGCCGGAGCTGATGTTCCCGCCGTTTTCCGAAAGGACGGTGTCGAGCCCCTGCGGCAGGTTTTTGAAAAACGGGAGCAGCGCGGCCTTTTCCAGCGCGGCCAGCAGCTCGGCGTCCTCCGCCGCGGGTTTTGCGAGGAGAAGGTTGCCGCGCAGCGTATCGTGGAAGACGTACGGCTTTTGCGGAATATAGGCGATACTGCGGCGCAGGGAATCCGGAGAAACGGCGCGGATATCCTCTCCGTTTACCAGAATGCGGCCCTCGTCCGGGTCGATGAACCGCATCAGCAGGTAGGAGAGCGTCGTTTTGCCCGAACCGCTTTTTCCCACCACGGCGGTTACCTGCCCGACGCGCAGGCGCAGGCTCAGCCCGCTCAACGCTTCGCGCGCGGCGCCGGGGTAGGTGTAACGGAGCTCCGAAACGTCCACCTCGAGCCCGCCGCCGGCGGGCTCGGGCTGTTCGCGCTCGCCTGCCGGCCCGGCCGGCCGGGTGTCGATATACGGGAACAGAACTTTTACGGCGGCCGAGGCCGCCATCGCCGTGTGAAATTTCGCCCCGAATTTGCGGATGGCGTAATAATAATCGGGCGAGATCAGCAGGGCGAAGAACGCGCCCGAAAACGCCATGCGCCCGGCCATAAGCCGAAGGCCGAGCGAAACGGCGATCATGGCGATGCTGAGCGTAGCCGCGAGCTCGAGCACGAATGCGGAAAGAAAGGAGATCCGCAGGACCTCCATCGTCATTTTGCGGAAATTTTCGCTGTTTTGCGCCACTTTTTCCCGGTACGATTTCGCCGCGCCGAATATTTTGAGCGTTTTCGCGCCGGAGAGAAAATCCAGCATGCTTCCGCTCAGGCGCTTCAGGCTTTCCAGCCTTTTCCCGTTGGCTTTTTTCGACTGCGCGCCCACGAGCGACAGAAAGAAAGGCAGCAGCGGCCCCGTCACCAGCATGATCAGGCCGGTGACGGCGTCGCGGCAGAACACGGCGGCCAGCAGCAGCGGCAGCGATACCGCCAGCACAAAAAACTGCGGCAGGTATTCGGAATAATACAGCTCGATCTTATCCGCCGATTCGAACACGCTCATGGCGAGCGCGCCGGAAGTCTCCCCGCCGCCCGCGGCGGGGCCGCGCGCCATAATTCCGCCGGTTGCCCGCAGCAGCAGATCGTTTTTTTTGCGTTCGGCCACAAGGCGGAAGCTCCGGCTGAAAAACGCCGTGGAAACGGCCCGCAGCAGGAGGGCGCAGCCAAGCGCGGCAAACCAAGGGACCTGCTTTGCGAAGGTCTGCTTCCGGATGAAGAGGTTGCTGACGGCTTCCGACATGGTGAACGCCACGGAAAAGGAGATCAGGAAAGAAACCAACCCGTTCAGAGCCATTCGCAGCAGGTATGCCGTTTCGCCGGAAACTTCCCTGAACAACCGCTTTTCAAACATGCGCTATCCTCTTTGCGCGTTTCCGGTTCCGCAAAAGCGGGCCGCGCGCCGCCCCGCCTTCAGTAAACGTGCGGCGCGCGGCCTTTTTCCCGGAACGGAAAGCGCTTTGCTTTTCCGGAAGGCTCAGTAAGGCACCGCGTCCCGCTCGGGCTCCGCGGAAGCGCTTTTTTCCGCGCTCTTCCGCGCGAACAGCCAGTAGGACCACGCCGTGTAGGCGATGACGATGGGCAGCAGGACGCAGGTCACCGCCGTCATGATGCGCAGGGTATACTGCGACGAGGACGAGTTGGTAACGGTGAGGCTGTTCGCCGCGGAGGTGCTGGAAATCATCACGTTCGGGAAGAGCGCCGCAAACAGGCCGCCCACCGCGCACACAATCGTCACGGCGTTGAGAATCAGCGCCGTCCCGGCTTTGCCTGCGCGCTTCGCAAAGTAGGATGCGGCGAACGCCGCGATCCCCAGCGCCAGTAAAACGGCCGAAAGCGGCTTCGCAAGCAGGTTCACCTGAATGGCCGCGGCCAGGAACAGGCCGGCCGCGAGCACGAGGACGACGATTCCGGAAACAGCGGCAACCGGCTTCAGTTTCAGCCCGCTTTCCGGCATCCGGAGCTCCAGCTCCACCGCACCGTGGTAAACGAAGAACGCCACCGCCGAAAGGCCGGAAAGCAGCGTGAGCGGGGAGAACAGGCTCAGCAGCGAGCCCGTGAAGACGTGACCGCCGTCGATGGGCAGGCCCTGCAGCAGCGAGGAAAGGGCCACCGCCAAAAGCAGGGGAGGGAGGAAATCGCCCGCCGCAATGCAGAAATCCAGCGCTTTGCGCGCGGCGGGGGATTCCACGTTGTTCCGGTATTCGATGCTCACGCCGCGGACGATGAGCGCGGCCAGCAGCAGGAACAGGGCGATGTACATCCCGCTGAACATCGTGGCGTACCACAGGGGGAACGCAGCGAACGTCGCCCCGCCGGCCGTGAGCAGCCAAACCTCGTTCGCACCCCAGTGCGGGCCGATGGTGCGCAGAATCTGCCCCCTCACTTGGTCGTTTTTGGTGAGGAAAGGCAGGAGCATGCCGGTTCCGAAATCAATGCCGTCCAGGAAAAGATAAACGATGTAGAGCACGGCGATCAGGATGAACCACAATATCTGCAGAAACATATCTTACGCCTCCTGCGCGTCTTTTTTGGCGTATTTGATCATCATGCCGATTTCAACAACCGCACAGAGGGTGTAAATCAGCAGGAAACCGACGATCGTGAAAAGCACCATGCCCGGCGTGAGATTGGGCGAAACGCCCTGATTGACCTTGAGCAGCCCGTAGACGATCCACGGCTGGCGCCCCACCTCCGCCACGATCCACCCGAAGATGTTGGAGAGGAACGGCGCGGGGATCAGCCAGGCGGCGAGCAGAAGAAGCCACCGCGTTTGCGCAATTTTCTTCCTTCCCCACCAGATGAAGAGCAGCAGGCACAGCAGCGCCATAAGCCCGGCCATGAGGAGCATGCCGCGGAAGCTCCAGAAGATCAGAGGCACCGGAGGAGTGTAGTTCCCGGGCCCGTATGTACTCTCGTCCTTCGCTTCGAGCTGGTTGATGCCCTGCACCGGGGCCGTGAGGTTCCCGTAGCTCAGGAAGCTGAGCAGGTCGGGAACGGTGAGCGCGAAGGTGTTGGTTTTGCCGTTCTGGTTGATGGAGGCGATTACGTTGAAGCCGGCGGGGCTTTCGGTGTTCCAGAGCGCTTCCGCGGCCGCCATTTTCATCGGCTGCGTCCGCACGGCGTTTTTACCCTGCGCGTCGCCCGCCCCGGCAACGGCGATGAGGGAAACGGCCCCCGCCACCGCCGCCACTTTCAGGGAGGCGGCAAACAGATCGGGCTGCTTTTTCCAAAGCAGCTTCAGCGCGCTGACGCCGATGATGAAAAATGCGGCGGTGACGAATGAGGCCGCCACCGTGTGGGCGAATTCAAGCAGCGCGGCGGGGTTTGAGATCAGCGCACCGAAATTGGTCATGACGGCGCGCCCATTCTTGAGCGCATAGCCGGTGGGGTCCTGCATGAACGCGTTGGCCACCAGAATCCACAGCGCCGAAAGGCAGGTGGCGAAGGCGACGAGCCAGATGCTCACCACGCGCACGCCCTGCGCGATGCGGTCTTTTCCGAAGAGCCAGATGCCGATGAATGTGGATTCGAGGAAGAAGGCGGCCAGCGCTTCCACGGCAAGCGGCGCGCCGAAAATATCGCCCACGTAGGCCGAATACTGCGACCAGTTCATGCCGAATTCGAATTCCTGCACGATGCCGGTAACGACGCCCAACGCGAAGTTGATGAGGAACAGCTTTCCGAAAAAGGCCGCGAGGCTGGAAAAACGGGTATCTTTTTTGGCGTACCCCACCGTTTCGAACACGGCTACGAAAAACGAAAGCCCGATGGTCAGCGGAACGAACAGGAAATGGTAGATCGTGGTGATGGCAAACTGCATTCTGGAAAGCACGGTAATATCCATTCTTGCGGGCGAATGCCCTTTCCCCCATTTCTGATGATGTTTTTCAGGTAGGCGCGCTTTTTTTTCGACAGGGCGCGCTTGCGGAATGTTTCCGGCGATGCTTCCACCTGCGGCAACGGAACGCCGCTTTTTCAAAACTGCCGCAGGCAAACCGGGGTGACGGCGCGGGCTTGCGTTTCAGCTGCCCGGCCAACCGCAGCCGCCTCCTTTTTCCGGGATGCAAAGGCACGCGCGCATGCGCTTATCCGCCTCCCTGCAATCTGTTTCAGGCGCCTGAAACCGCCCGGGAACCCTCCAGGTAGACCTCCAGGGCAAGAAAACCCTCCGTTTGAAAAGAAGAGGGGAACGAGCGAAGATCCGTCCGGATCGCGTCGCCGCACGCCCGAATGGCCGCGCCGGAATCGAAACCCGCTTCGGGGGTGACGTCGCCGTCCCTGCAGTCGTCGAGCAGCTGGTAGAGCAGGCCGAGTTTTGCGCCCAGCTTGCCGAAGAGCGCGGCGGTATCCGGCGCGGCACCGCACAGCACGGCCGCCTGCCTGCAGGAAAGCGAAAGGAGCGAGGAGGTTTTCCCCCCGATGATCCGGAAATACGCGCTTTCCGGCACATTCCTGCCCGCATACTCGTTCTGAAGCAGCTCCCCTTCGCACATGGAGGCGGCGGTTTCCAGCAGGTCTTCCACCTGTGCGGGTCCAAGGGCTGCACTGCAGAGCCGAATGGCCTTTATGTATAAGAGATTGCCGCAGAGCAGCGCGTTTCGAAAACCGTATACCTCATGGATGCATTTCCGGCCGCGGCGGAACCGGTCGTGGTCGAGCAGATCGTCGTGCACGAGGCTTGCCGTATGCAGCAGCTCCACGGCGGCGGCCAGCGCGGCCAGCCTGTTTTCGCGTTCCCTGCCGCCCCCGCCGATGCACGCGGAAGTGAGAAAAACGAGGAACGGACGGAGCATATGGCCCGGGACGCGCAAGGGATAGCCGGTCAGCTCTGCCGCGCGGGCGGATTCGCCCTCCGCCGCCGCTTCGGCGACCTTTGCGCGCACCTGCTCCAGAAAGGGTTCCGCTGCGCAGCGCAGTTCGTTCAGATCCATCACAACAACCTCGCAAAAGCAAATGCCCTAAATTAGTATACTTTACAGCTACCTTTTATAGTATAGAAAATTCCAGAGGAATAATCAAGGGATTTTGTCAAAATTTCCGGAACTCCGTGCAGAGCTGCCATGCATACGGGGCGGGGGATAAAAAACAGAGCGGAAACGGATAAAAATTCGCCGCAAAGCCCTTAGAAGAAAGCCTTTGCGGCGGATTATATCACCTCTTTCATCGGATATTCGTATGAGCCGGAAAGCGGAAGAAATGGTTTCCAATCCGTTCGGGCTGTGCTATACTCTGAGAAACGGAGCAAAAAGGCGGCGGCCGCTCCGCGGAGCCGCGCAGACTTTGCACAGATACTGAAACAGGAGGCAATCGCAAGCTATGAAAATCCTCGCAATCGGCAACAGCTTTTCGCAGGATGCAACCGCTTATCTGCACGCCATGGCGGAATCCGGCGGCATCAAAACCAAAATCGTCAATCTGTACGTCCCGGGCTGTTCGCTGAAAACGCACTGGGAAAACGTAAAGAACAACTTCGCGGCCTATGAGTACCAGAAAAACGGAGGAGAAGGGGAAAAAGCGGCCTCTGTTTTGAATACCCTGAGAGAAGAGGACTGGGACGTCGTAACGCTGCAGCAGGCCAGCCACGACAGCGGCCTGGAAAGTACATACGAGCCCTATTTGAGGGATCTTTCCGATTTTGTCGCGCGGGAATGCGGGAGCGCGCGGCGCATGCTCCATCAAACATGGGCATATGAGGACGGCTGCACGCACCCGGCGTTCGGAACCTACCGGAAAAGCTCGGAAGTGATGTACCGCGCCCTTTGCCGCGCTTACGATAAGGCGGCGGAGGAGCTGCATGTACCCCTGATTCCAAGCGGAAAGGCGATTCAGGAGCTCCGGAGCCTGAAGGAATTCGATTATCGGAACGGGGGCCAGTCGCTTTGCCGGGACGGGTACCACATGCACCTGCTGTACGGCCGGTACGCCGTCGCGGCCGTGTGGTACGAATCGGTGCTGAAGGGAAATATATTGGAGAATTCCTTTCGGCCGGACGCGGGAGGCGCGGAGGTGTCGGAGCATCTGCTTGAACTCATCCGGCAGACGGTGCACCGCGTCTGCCGGGAAGCCTGACCTCCGGCAGCCGCGTGAACACCGGCAGCGGCCCCTTTTGCCTGTTGAAAAGCCAGGGCATTTTTACTGAAAATCAGCTCCATGCAAAAGCTCAAAGACATGGCAAAACCGGGGCCGCGCTATTCGGCGCCGCCTCTCAGCTTTTTGTTTGCCTGTTTGCCTGAAACTTTTCTTTTTGGATGCGGAACAAATAATGCTCTGCCGGGAACAACCGCTGAGCCGCAGAAGATCTGCTTTGACCGACAGCTCTTTTGCAGCGATTTCCTTGATAGGCAAACAGAACGGAGTGACGGTTTTGCCGTCCACCTCGTGCAGAAGTGACCGATGGGCCCGCACCCGCCGCGATACAGCGGCAAACGCAAAAAGCCGGTGGAAACCGGCTTTTTTTCTGCCGGTTTGTCCCGTGCCTCTCGCGGTTATACTGCCGTCCGGTGCGTTTCCAGCAGGACTCTCGGCGATGTCATCTCCCGCCCCCGGCCCGAAATATACGCAGGAAGCGGATGCCCATTCCGCTGCTGTAGGACAAGTTGGCTTGCCGGATCATAAGATGGAATACAGCCATGTTGTGGAGGGCTGCATTATGTATAGCTACAGAGAAATTACGGATGCCCATGACAGGTATTTACGCTACCATGATCGGAGGTATTTGAAACAGATGGAACCCAACATGGACAGGTATTTTAAATGTGGTTCCGACGCACCGGAGCAGACGGTTCAAACACACACGCATGAGTTTGAATCGAGCACGAAGCTCGCCGAAGAGGGTGATGATCGGCATAACCACCGTTTTGCCGGTGTGACAAGCGAGGTCATCCCGATCCGGGGCGGCAGCCACAAGCATACTATTTTCACGTTGACAGACTTCTTCGGCCATCTTCACCAAGTGGCGGTGGAAACAGGGCCCGCCATTGACGTCGGCAACGGCAAGCACGTTCACTTCGTTTGCGGCAGAACAACGCTCGACGACGGCCATTTCCATGAGTTTGCGTTCACAACCCTCATCGAAGCTCCGCTACTGCCTAACACGGACCCCGGCAAATAAAAAAACAGCCCTCGCCTTAGGCTAAAAGCAAGAGTTGTTTCACAGCCACCCGAGGCCCTTTCATGGGATTTCCTCACAGGCTGTCCCGCTTACCCGATTTTGGATGGGATGGAATAGCCCGGGACAAGGAGGCAATTATATGCGTGATCCCGAAGAACTTTTTGAGCGGTGTTGTTCGTGCGAGTTCGAAGACGATAGGGATCGTGACGATCGGGACGACCGCGACGACCGCGATTGCGACCCCTGCCGCCACTTTAACAGGAACTGCTGCATCGCATTTAAGCTATTCGTACGCCGCCGTTTCTTCTGAGATTTCGGTGCCCTCCTGCTTTCGGGCGGGCACCAATACACAAAAGCGCCCGCCCGAAAGCAGGCGCATAAAAGGGCCTCACCGGATGGCGGGGCGCTATGGGTAAGCTGTTTCCGGTCTGCGGCAATTCAAAAAATGTCGCGGACGGTTCGGGGTACCCGCACATTGTCGGAATAAAAGCTCCGTTCGAGGGTGTTGCAAAATGAATTGAAAATTCATTTTGGAACACCCTCTTGAACTGCGAGCGCCAAAAGGGCGCGGTTTTGCGCAGCGTAGCGCAGCAAAATGGGGCGGAGCGCCCCAAGCGTCGTTTTGGCCGGGTGTTGCAAAACGCATCGTATGCGTTTTGCAACACCCCCTTCGGGTTCTGCTTTTACGATGCGCTTTCCTGCAGATAAACCGTGAGGAGGGCAATGCCCATGGGCGGCAGGTCGAGTTCCACGCTTGCCTTGCCGCCGGCAACCGGAATTTCCAGCGCTTCGCGTGAAAGCTCGGAGGCGGCGCAAAGCTGCGCCTGCTGTGCGGGAGTGATGTATTCGGGCTTACCCATCTGTTCCCAGCAGCGCAGGGCGTTGGCGTGCGTTTCGTCCACACGCTGCAGGTCGGCCCGCAGCACGGCGCCGGCGCCGAGGTTCGCAAGCTCGATGCGCAGGTGCTCCGGCGCAATGGGGTGCAGCAGGGAATTGTGGTTTACCGCAAGCAGTTGGAGCGAATGAGAGGCATCCTTCCGCACGGCGTATACGTCCAGCGTGCCGTCTTCCAGCCGCGCGTCGTACAGGCTCTCCCCCAGCCCGTGCAGCAGCTGGAAGGCCCGGTAAGTCGCTTTCGGAATCCCCTGAAGCGTCAGCAGCCCGAAACCGCCGTGAAAAGCGGCGCTGGGCATGCCGCCCTCTTCAAAAATATCGCTGAAGGTCCAGTAGGAATACCCTTTCACCAGCCCCACGCCGTCCAGCACCGTTTTGGCGATGAACGACGCTCCGAACGGCCCGTCGGAAGGAAGGCCCGCAAGGCTGTTCCACTCGGTGTAATAGACCGGCAGCCCCTGCGCTTCGCCAACGGCTTTGCGGGTCATTTTCGTAAGAACGCCGCGCTCCACCTTTTCCCAAAGGTGCGATTCGAACACGGTGAGGTTTTTGCGGAATTCCCGCATGGCTTCTTCGCTGCGGTCTTTCGGAGGCTTCACAAAATTCAGGCTATCTTCCACGCCGTAGCCCAAAACGACGTCCGTCGGGTAATGGTGCGTGGAGATGAAATCGATGGGGGTGCCGCTTTCCCTGCAGAAGCGTACCATCTCGGGAATCCAGGCGTTGTTGGATGTGGCCGGGCCTCCCACCGGAAGGCAGGAATCCACGGCTTTCAGGGCGAGAGCCGTGGCGCGGTAAAGCCTGAAATACTCTTCCATGGAGCCGGCCCAGAACCCGTCGGGAGAATCCGGCCCGCCGAGATTCGGCTCGTTCCATACTTCGAAGAACCACTGCCGCACCTCGTCGGCGCCATACCGTTCCAGCAGATGCGCGGCGAAGGAACGGATCAACCAGGCCCAGCGCTCATAATCGGCGGGAGGGGCCGTTATGCCCTTATAGTGGAATACCGTGCGGCCCTCCTTGCTCTTGAGGCAATCCGGCATAAAGCCGAGCTCGACGAACGGCTTCATGCCGATGGAGAGCAGAAAGTCGAAAATGCTGTCGATATTGGTGAAGGAGAGCACGAAACGGCCTGTGAGCTCGTCGTAGCGCAGCACGCTCATATCGTCGTCGAACAGGCCGTGGAAGCGCACGTACCGGAAACCGATATCCCTGCGGCATTGCGCCAGCTGGCGGCGGTAATCCTCGCGCAATGCGGTGGTGGCGTGGCAGCTGCCGACACAGAGCTCCCAGTATTTTTCCAAAGGCTTGCGGCCGGATGCCGCATTCAGGGTAAACGTCTTCATAAACAGGTTCCTTTCGCAGTAAAATCCAAGCTGCGGCAAAGCACTAAGGGAGATTGCGGATCTTGCGCGGCGTACGGGTTCAGTGCAGAAAAATGTGGATTTCGCCTTCGCCGCCGAGAAACTCCTCGCGGCTGAGGCAAAGCCCGCCCTGCCGGTAGATGTTCGGCAGGGGAACGGATTTCAGCGCCGCGCCGCCGCGCTCG
This sequence comes from Bacillota bacterium, assembly GCA_023391535.1. Classification (GTDB taxonomy): domain Bacteria; phylum Bacillota; class Clostridia; order Oscillospirales; family Ethanoligenentaceae; genus JAEWAU01. Next base: position 31,307 of record JAEWAU010000081.1, read on the forward strand.
GCGCGCAGCAAGCCGGAACGCTGTGCCGCAACATGGTAAACAAACACGGTTTCGCGCCCAAAGCAGCGGAAGGTGAAGCGCAGCCCGTCCATCTTTGCCGGGAGAACGGGGTCCAGAATGAGTGCGTCGGGGCCAAACCGGATGCCGAGCACGTTGGAAACGAGCTGGCGCAGGTAGATTCCGGGGCCGCTGGAATAGAGGCGCCAGCCGCCGCGCACCGGAACGGAGCCTTCCCGCAGCTTTTCAAAATCCCGGCTGTAGGCATACCGGTCGGGGAAAAGCCCGTCGGAACTGCTGAAATACATGTTGCGCTGCCGCGGCGCGGCGTTGGGCACCACCTGCCCGACGCAGACGGGGCTTACCTGCAGCAGGGCTTTCCACACGCGGCCGCCCTCGCCGAGCTTTGCCATCGCTTCCAGGTAGCGGATATGCGCATGCGTATACTGCAGGCTGATCTCCCGGCCCACGTTGGCGGCCTGTTCGGCGCGGAGGAACAGCCGGCTGACGCCCCCCTCGTACCGGGCCGGCCGGTCCATCGTGCGCACGCCGTCCGGAAAGCTCAGATGCGCGTCGATGAGGCGGACGTTGCGATCGGCCAGCGAAGGATCGGCCAGCGAGGAGATGATGCTGCGCGTCATCGGAAGCAGCCGGTAGTGAATCCCGGTCTCGTCGTCCTGCGGATGCAGCAGGGGCGCGAATCCGCCGTCATCCTGCCGGTAGACGAACCCCGCGATTACGCCGCCCGGAACCAGATGAGCGTCGAATCCCTTTTCCAGCCGCTGGGAAAGGCACGCCAGACGCCGCGCGAAGGCGGGGGCGGCAAGCTGCAGCGCGCGGCCGAGCAGCGCCGTCACCTGAAAGGCCAGCGCCTGCGTCCAAGAGCTTACGAGGCGGTCGCGCATGGCGGGGTCCGCCGGCTGGAGCGTGTCGTCCCAATCGCCCCCGGCATAGGAAATCAGGTCGGTTCCGGGCAGAAACCGCTTATACAGGGTCAGAACGGCCCTTTTCACATGGCGGAGAAGCGATTCTTCGCTGCCGGGCACGATTTCGCCGGAAAGATCGTCGCGGTAGGGAACGGCATGCTCCAGAAGCGCGTCGTCGCCGAACTCCTCCAGATAGTCGCCCAGCGCTTTCAGCGGCCATAACACCACGTCGCCGTGGCAATCCCCCGCGTGGTCCGTGTAGCGGTCGAACATGAACCACTGGGGCCACTCGCGGCTCCGGAACTGCTGGTGCCCGAAAATTTCAAGCAGCGTGGCGCGCGCAATATCGCCGTGGTGCATGGCCAGAAAATATTCGGCCGGCCCCTGGCAGACATCCCTCGTACCCCAGGCGGCGCCGCCCGTCTGCTCCAGCCCGTGCGGCATGGCATAGTGCGTCATGGCGTTGTGGCTGAACCAGATCACGGTTTCGTTCAGCGCTTCCGCGTCCAAAGTCCCGTTCCCCTCTTTATCCAGCTGAAAACCGCAGGTCAGTTCCCGGTAAAAGGAATCGAATTTTCCGGCTTCGCGTTCAAACGCATAGTTCGGAACAGGGGATAGGGGCTCCTCGCTCAGGCGCCCCTGAACAAGGCACCGGAATCCGGCGCAGGGCTGCATGCGCACGGTCAGAAGCGTGCCGTCGCGCGGGAGGCCGTCGTCAAAGAAAATGCGGTCGTCGCTCAAGGCAAAGGAAGCGCCTGAAAAATGCAGATCGTAATGAAGAGCGGGGTAAGGGCTTTCCCGCCGCTTTTGCACGTCGGGGCGGATGCGCAGAAACGGCTCCCCGGCGGTGCCAGTAAGCTCCTCCAGCTCCACGGGCTGCAAGAATTCATGCTCGCCCATCACAAGCTCCTGCGTCAGCAGAAACGGATATTCCCGGCCCGCTCCGCTGCGCACGTCCAGCACGACGTCGGGCCGGTCGGCGGCCGCAAACGCCGTGATTGTCAGCAGGTCGCCGGGCAGCTCGTAAAACCAGCGCGAAAAAAACACGCCCATTTCATAAGCGGCGGGCAGCGTGAGCAGGCGGTATCCGTCCGCGAGCTTCACGTAAAGCCGCTGGCCGGTATAGTTCAGGTTGTAGAGCAAGCCGCGCGCCGTGGAGAACAACTTGTGGAACGACGTGTTTCCAACAACGGTCTGCGCGTTGAACAGGCCGGCCATGTAATTGGTGGAAGAAAGGATGTTGCTGTCCACCGCGTGCAGGTTCATCCGGCTGTTGACGATATGCCCGTGGGGGCGCTCCGCCGTCAGTTCCTTGCGCTGAAGCACCACATGCGTGTGCGCCGGCGTAAAAAAGGAAAGGAGGCCGTTTTCGTCGCGCTCTTCCAGCTTTCTCTGCGGAAAATGCCGGGCCACGGCCGCTGCGTCCCATTGCGGGGATACGTAAGGCGCCGTGAACGCATCGGCGCGGCGCGGCGAGGGAACCGCTTCCCGCTTTTCCTGCAGAATCGAGCCGCAGCAGGAACGGTAGGCTTCGGCCACTTCGCCGGTGAATTCCAGATCCGTCACCGCTTTTTCGTGGTCGGGCCGGAAAAGGCCGTAAAACGCCACGGTTTCCGGCTGTGTCAGAATGAGCTTTTCGCTTTGCAGGGCGGTAAAGGAATATTCGAACTGATCGTTGCGGTTTTGAAGGTCGCCCGCCAGGGCGGCGGGCATGCCCGTCGCGCGGTAGGAAAGGCCGAAAAACTGCGACCCGTCCGTGGAATAGCCGAGAGCCCGCCCCTGCGCCATGCCCTGCTGCAAATAGGGGTGCTCCCCAGGCTGCCCCTGCGCCATGTTCTGGCGGGAGCAGACGACGAAACCGTGCGGCCCCCGCCGCACACAATGCCCGAGGTATTGTGCGGTGTAAAGTTCGTTTGCCAGCAGGGCGCCTTCTTCCGCTACGCCGATATCCTGCCCGTATACGACGTCCACGGTCTCGCCGTTTCCCTGCAAATCGACTTTCCAGAACCAGAGGCGGGCGTCGGCGGCGCAGAAGGTTACACGATAGGCAACTTTTTCCACGGTGCCTTCAAACGCGAGCGAACTTTTCCCCCTGGAAAGGCGGCTTTGGGAACGAATCCCCAGCATCGGGTAAAACCGGGGCTTTCCGCCGCCGTATATACGGAGCCAGATGTTGTTGGCCGAGCCTCCGCACGGGCTTCCCCGAAATTCGTTCAGCATATAATGGCCGGCGCGAAATTCCGAGATGTCGCCGCTCGGCAGGAACGCAAACAGGGAGTCCGACTTCCGGAAAGCAAGCAGGCGCGTTTGTTGACGAAGAATCATGGCAGTGTTCCTTTGCAGTCTGTTTTGATCGCCCGCATGTCTTGCGCGGGCATTGGGAAGAAAAACGTTTCCACTACACAATAAACTAATTTCCTATACGATTATAGAATTTCGATAATTCGTTGTCAATATAAATAAGAAAAAGATTAAAGCGAAGAAAAAGCGAAGGGAAAAATTCCAGCTGACATGCGAAAAAATGAAACAGCACTGACATTTTTGATAAAAATGCTTGACATACCGGCAAACGTATGCCTATAATGTACACGAAAGCAGAGATAAAAGCGAATGGAAACGTTTACACTCAATCCGGGCAAAATCGCTATATTTTATCAGGGCAGTTTAGGCGGGAGAAACGGAAACAAACCGGTGCGATCTTTCAGAATGTCCGGATTTCCAACAGGGAATTCAGATCGTGTGTCGGTGCTTTTCGTCCGGCGGTCGTTTCCACAAATAAATCCGGTGGCATATCGGGAGGAGTTGTCGTTTCATGAAGGGTCTTCGCGTTCATTTCCAAAGCTTTTGCAAGGAAATAAAACGCAATCGGGTTCTGTTTCTCATGCTGATGCCGGTGGTTTTGTACCTGTTTGTTTTCTGCTACATACCAATGCCCGGCGTGTATATCGCTTTCGTCAATTACAACATCAACAAAGGCATTTTTGGCAGCCAGTTTGTGGGGTTCCGCAATTTTCATTTTCTGATCCTCAACGGGGATCTGTGGCGCATCACGCGGAACACGCTGCTGTACAACATCGTTTTCCTGCTGCTCGGCAACCTGATTCAGATGATTTTCGCCATAATGACGGCGGAAGTGGCCAGCAAGTGGTTTAAAAAAACCTCGCAGGCCATTATCCTGCTCCCGACCTTCATGTCGATGGTTATTGTAGGCGTGTTTGCCTACAACATGCTCAATTACAACTACGGCTTCGTCAATTCGCTGCTCGCCTCCATGGGGCTCCCGCGCTTCGATTTTTATTCCTCCCCGGGCGTCTGGAAATACATCATCGTCGCCTTCAAGCTCTGGGCCGGCACCGGCTACGGCATGATCATCTATCTCGCCACCATCACCGGTTTCAGCCAGGAAATTTACGAGGCGGCCTATATCGACGGCGCAAACAACTGGAAAAAAATCCGTTACATTACGCTTCCGATGCTCCGGCCCACCTTTATTCTCCTCTGCCTGTTCAGTTTGGGCGGCATCCTCAAGGGTTCTTTCGATTTGTTCTACAATCTGATCGGCAATAACTCCGTGCTGTATCCCCAGACGGATATCATCGATACCTACGTGTTCCGAAGTCTGATGGGGCAGTTCAATTTTTCCCTTGGCTCCGCAGTGGGATTCTACCAGTCGTTCTTCGGGCTCATTCTCGTGCTGGCGGTCAACCTGCTGATCCGCAAGGTCGAACCGGAAAGTGCGCTGTTTTAAGAGGAGATGCATCATTTTGAGCGATCAGGTTTTCACCGGCAGAGTTCGCCCGGCGCGCGGCGACACCGCCTTGAAGGTAATTTGCTACGCCGTGCTCGGCGCGTTTGCCCTGATGTGCCTTTTTCCGTTTCTTCTGATGATTTCCTCTTCGCTCATGAGCGAAAAGGAAATCACCAACGAGGGCTACAAGCTTATCCCGCATGTATGGACAGCTTCGGCCTATCGGTTCCTGTTCGGCAACCCCACCAAGATTCTGAACGCCTATCAGGTCACCATCATTATTACGGTGGTGGGCACCGTCTTCGGTTTGCTTTTTATGTCGATGGCGGGCTTCGTGCTCAACCGCAAGGATTTTAAGTATCGGAACGGATTTTCCTTCTTCATTTACTTCACCACGCTGTTCAGCGGCGGACTGATTCCTACTTATATCCTGATGGTGCAATACCTCCATCTGAAAGACAGCCTTTGGGCCATGATTCTCCCGAACCTGATCAACGCGTGGTCCATTTTTCTGATGCGCAATTTTCTCAAGGCGATTCCGGATTCCCTGTACGAATCCGCCACCATCGACGGCGCGGGCAATTTCCGCATCTACCGGCAAATCTACATGCCGCTCGCCATTCCGTCCCTCGCAACGGTGGGATTGTTCCAGGCGCTCGGGTATTGGAACGAGTGGTATAACGCCATGCTGTATATCCAAACGGCATCGAAATACCCGCTGCAGTATTTTCTGCAGAAGATGGTGAACCAAACCAACCTTTCTTATTTAATCCGGCAGGGGATTACGCTCAACACGGCCACGCTGCCCACCCAATCGGTCAAAATGGCCACAGCCGTGGTCGCCACAGGCCCCATCATCCTGCTCTATCCGTTCTTGCAGCGCTATTTTGTCAGCGGTCTTACGATCGGCGCCGTAAAGGGATGATCAGTCCACGGCAAATTCAGAAAAAGCTGCAGCGGCCCGGCTGTTTTCCAATTACTTTTTCCGGAAATGCCGCAAACCTGATCGCTCTTTTTTTACAGCAGTTCCAGAAAAAATTGATAGGTTCCGGCGCTTTTCGTCTTTCAATCTTTTCTGGAACTGCTATGGACTGGCGGCTCATGTTTGCACAAAAAAATAGGAGGAATGGTTATGAACAAAGGCAAACAGATCCTTGCTCTTGCCTTAGCGGCACTCGTGAGTGTCGGAGGCATCGCCGGATGCAGCGCAAAACCCAAGGCGAAGAAGGACAACACGGCAAAACCGGTTTCCCTTTCCATGTATCTGTACGGTTCGGAGAGCCCCGGGAACAAGGCGGTGATGGATCAGATCAACGCCAAGCTCAAGAAAGACCTGAACGCGTCGCTGACCATCAAGTATATCGACTGGAACGACATCGCAACCAAATATCCGCTCCTGTTCGCCTCGGGTGAAAAATACGATATGGTGTACATCTCCAACAGCACCACCCCGACTTACGCCACGGCGGCGACACAGGGCTCGCTTGCGGATATCACCGATCTGCTTTCCCAGACGCCGACCTTGAAATCGACCATTCCGGATTCCACTTGGAATCAGGCGAAGGTGAACGGAAAAATCTACGCGGTGCCCTGCGTTTACACGGAATACACGCCCTACGGCTTCGTTTCCAACGACAAGCTGCTCAAGAAATACGGCCTGGGCACGATCAACTCCGTCGCGGGAATGGAAGCCTACATGGACGCCGTGGTGAAGAACGAAAAGTTCGCGCCGCTCAACGGCGATTCCAACCTGTCGCAGGCCCTGTACACCATGTTCGTGCAGCTGCACGGCAGCTGGATTCAGGCGCCGGGCGTGAACAGCTCGGAGCCCTACCTGGTGGCCTCCTCCGCAAGCAACTATAAGGATATCATCTCGCCCGTCTTTACGCAGGAGTTTGAGGATTTCGCCGTGCTCATGAAGCAGTGGGCCGACAAGGGGTATTGGCCCAAGGATATCCTTTCCGCGCAGAAAGCCGATAAGGACAACTTCAACGAAGGAAATTCAGGCGCCTTCATCACGCATATGCCCGACTGGACCGGTAACTTCGGCACGCTGAAGAGCTCGCAGCCGGGTGTGACCACATCGTTCTTCTGCTTCGCCACCAGCACGAAAGACGGCGTGATCGTCAAGACCCCCGGCATCGCCAACTCTACCGCTATCAGCAAAGACTGCTCCGATCCCGCAAGGGCACTTAAGGTCATTGAAAAGCTGCTGACCGACAAATCGTATTACGATCTGTTCCAGTACGGGATCGAGGGCAAGCAGTATGAGGTCCAGAACGGCCTTGCCACGACGCCGGCCGGGTTCAATCAGAATAAGGACGGCTTCGGCTTCGCGGGCTGGGCGCTCCGCAACGATAAGCTCAACATCCCCTATGCGTCCGAAGACCCGCGCCGCTATCAGCTCATCAACGATTGGAACAAGACCTCCATTGCCAATCCGTTCGCAAGCTTCAATTTCGATACCTCCAACATTTCCTCGCAGCTGGCGGCCGTTTCGAATGTGGATTCCACCATGGGCATCCAGATCCTGCTCGGCAAATCCACTACGGACCCGAAAACGGCGGTTGCCAAGTACCGCGCCGCTCTGAAGAGCGCCGGCATCGACGATATCATCAATGCGGTGAAACAGCAGCTCGGCAGCTTTACGCCTGCAAAATGATCCGCATCTGAACCCTTAGGGCAGATTTTTCGTCGCGGAACTTACCGGATTGCAAATCGGTTCTTCGGGTAAGCCCGTTTACCCGGATATCTCGGTGTGGGAAAAGGCGGGCTACAACCGCAAATGGCTTGCAGAAACGGGGTGCGCAATGAAATCGGATTTCTTGCGCGCCCCTTTTCGCTTATGGTGTTTCCCCAAAGGGACGCCTTCCGAAATGTTTTTCCTTATCGCCGGAGGCAGCGGACGAAGCGCAGCTTCTCCCGGCCGTTTATGGATTCGCCGCCGCTTTCTTGACTTCATTTGCAAGAACCAGTAAAATACAATTGGGTGTAGATTCAGAAAGATATACTCATATATATCCAGAGGCTGTTTTATGAATATAAAGGATATCGCGCGCATCTGCGGCGTGGGGATTTCCACGGTTTCACGGGTCATCAACAATTCGGGCCCCGTCAGTGAGGAAACCCGCATGAAAGTGATGGACGCTGTGACGCAATATAACTTTATCCCCAACAGCAGCGCCCAGAACCTTAAAATCGCGCAGTCGAAAAATATTGCCTTGCTGGTCAAGGGCATTTCCAACCCGTTTTTCAATAAAATCGTTCCGATCATTGAACAGAAAGCCGCGCTGCGCGGAACGCCGCTGTTCATTCAGAACGTGGATAATATTACCAACGAATTCGACGTTGCCATACAGGAGGCTAAGAGCCGGAACCTGTGCGGCGTGATTCTGCTGGGAGGCTATTACACCTATACGGAAGAAAAGTTCCGGCAGCTTGGGATTCCCTGCGTGCTGGTGACTATTTCAGCCGGCAGCGACGTGGACCCTTCCTTATATTCCAGCATCACGCTGGATGACGAGGCCGAGGGTTTCCGGGCCACCGAATACCTGATCGGGCTGGGGCACCGCCGCATCGGTTTCCTTTATAAAAACCCGGCCGAAGCCGCCACGCCGAACGCGCTGCGCTACGACGGATACTGCCGTGCCCTGCACGAATACGGTATTCCGCTTGACGAGGGGCTGGTTGCGCAGTTTTCGGCTGCGAACGGCGCGGCGGAATCCGGCTACCATATCGGTTTCCAGATGATGAAGCAGCTGCTCAGCCGCAATCACGATATGACGGCGCTGTTTGCTTTTTCGGATGTTTTGGCTATCGGCGCGGCAAAAGCGGCGTTTTCAACGGGGCTCCGGGTCCCCGGCGATATTTCCATTTTGGGCTTCGATGGAATCGAGCTTGCGGAATATTATCAGCCGGCTCTGGATACGATGTTCCAGCCCGCTTCCGAGATGGCGCTTTCGAGCATCAATCTTTTGTTCGATATGATTCAGGGCGGCAAGGCGCGGCACATCGTTTATAAAGCGATGCTGCTCAAAAGGGGCTCCTGCACGGGATTGCGGGCGGGGAAGCAATAGTGCCCGCATCCGTATCGGACGGGAAGGAACGGGAATAAGGCCATATGAGTGCAATTCTTTACAGAAAGGCGACGGAAAACGACCGGGAAAACATCATCCGTTTTGCCGATTCCGTTTTTGCCGGAATCGGGCAGATCTCCGATTTTGCCTCCGTAATGCCCAAGCTTTACGGGCCGGAGACGGATACGTCCTCCTGCCATACCGTTGCCGTGGCGGACGGAAAAATTGTGGGCGCCGTGCTCGGCTACCCGATGGAACTGTGTATTCTGGGCGAGAGGTTCGCGGCGGTCGGCATCGGCACCGTTTCGGTGGCGGAGGATTTCCGGGGCCGGGGCATCATGCAAAAGCTTTTGACCGACGTTTTATCCCGGGCGGAGAAGCGGGGCGCCGACCTTGCCGTTTTGGGCGGGCAGCGCCAGCGGTACGAATATTTCGGTTTTGAGCCGTGCGGCGCGGCGGTGGATGTAACGGTGACACGCGGCAACCTGAGCCATCTGTTCCGTGGCCGCAGCCCGCAGCCCTTCCGCTTTGCCGCATTGGAAGAGGAGCTCTATGCACCGGCGCGCGCGCTCCGGCAAAAATCGTTTTACGTGGAGCGCGGAGAAAAGGAATTCGGCGCCGTCTGCCGCACATGGGGGAACGTTCCGGAAGCCATTTGGAGCGAAGGGGAGTTTTTCGGTTATCTTGTCCGTTCGGAAGACGGCGCGTCCGTTGTGGAACTGGAGCTGCAGGATGTGACCCGGCTGCCCGACGTGCTCTTCCAACTGCTTTTGCATACGGGCAGGCAGAGCGTGTGCCTGGAATTTTCCGCTTCCGATGCGGAAAAGCTCCGTGTTCTGGATGGATTCTGCGATGGAATATCCACCCGGGAATCGGAAAACTTTCGGATTTTCCGCTATGAAAAACTGGTTGCGCAGCTCATGCGGCTGAAGATGCGCGCTGTGCCGCTGTGCGACGGAAAACTGGTGCTGCAGCTCGGGCGGGAGCGGCTCTGCATCGAAGTGGAAGGCGGCCGCGTCGCGGCGGCGCCGTCCGGCGGCGCGCCCGAGGCGTCTTTTTCGGATCGCGAGGCTCTGCGGCTGCTGTTTTCGGCCGGCTCGGCGTTTTTCCGCACCGGGCCGGAATTGCCGGCGTGCGCCGGCTCCTGGTTCCCGCTGCCCCTTTACTGGCCGGTGGCCGATCAGGTATAAGCGCAGCGGTTCCATTTTTGAAAGCGGGGCGCTTTGGATGAAAATTCTGGTGACGGCGTTCGAGCCGTTCGGCGGGGAGCAGATCAACCCCGCGCAGGAGGCTGTGCGGCGGATGCGCGCGCCGGAGGGCGCGGAGCTTGTGAAGCTTGGCGTTTCCACGGCGTTTCGGACATGCGTGGAAACGGTGCACGCGGCAATGCGGCGCGAGGCTCCGGACGCGGTGCTCTGCGTGGGGCAGGCGGGCGGCCGCCCCGGGCTCACGGTGGAGCGGGTGGCGATCAATATCGACGATGCCTCCATCCCGGATAACGAGGGGGAACGGCCGGAGGATGTTCCGGTCGTCGCCGGCGGCCCGGCTGCCTATTTTGCCACGCTGCCCGTGAAGAGCATCGTCGCGGATATCCGGAAGGGCGGCCTGCCCGCGGCCGTTTCCAACACCGCGGGGACGTTTGTCTGCAACCACCTGATGTATGGGGTGCTCCATTTGGCGGCGTGCGAATTCCCCGCTGTGCGGGGCGGCTTTCTCCACGTGCCGTATCTCCCCCGGCAGGCCGCGGGCCGCGCCGATACGCCTTCCATGTCGCTCGCCGATATCGTCCGCGGCTTGGAAATCGCCGTGCGGACCATTGCGCGCGAAACGGCCCTGTGAATCGCCTGCGGCCTGTGCGGCCGCGGGAGCGGCAGGGTACGGAGTCAATCATGGATATATGTGGGAAATGTTGTAATTTCCTATGGGGATATGGACGAAAAAATGGGAGAAACTATTTAATTTACCCGTTAAGTATTGACAAATTCCGCTTGTCCACATATACTGGAATTGTAAAAAGATTATTCGTTGTGGCAAACCTGTCGAAAGGCAGGGACGCAAAGCCAAGGGCCTAAAGCCGAAAGGCCACGACAGCCGGTTGCCGAATAAGAGTTGTGTTTGTTCAGCTCTTTCCGGCAGTTCGGAAAGAGCTTTTTATTTTACCAATAAAGCATCCCACGATATGGGCAAACCTGCCGAAAGGCAGGGACGCAAAGCCAAGGGTCTAAAGCCGAAAGGTCACGACAGCCGGTTGCCGAAAGGGAGTTGCATACAGATGGGGCTTTTTCCGGCGTGCCGGAAAATGCCGCTTTTTCGTGTCGAAATTAAATACAGAACCCACCGATAATGGCAAACCTGTCGAAAGGCAGGGACGCAAAGCCAAGGGTCTAAAGCCGAAAGGCCATGACAGCCGGTTGCCGAAGTGAGTTGCAAATTTCTTGCAACATCCAATGGCGCTCCAGGCGGGTTGCTGTAACTGCAACGTGCAGGAAGGGAGCGCATACGATGTTAATGGACAAGAAGTGGAAGGGCATAGTCACTCTCCTTGTCGCTGCTGTAATGATCCAGACGGGCAGCATGCCCGCGTTTGCAGCAGGAGTGCATTCCGGCACCAGTAAGGGGGCAGTTTCCTCCATGAGCAGGAGCAGGCCCAGCACAACCTCCTCGAGTGCATCCTCGAGCGGGACGTCCATCTCCGCTGGAACTACGGCTCCGATCGATTCCACGGGAATTCTGAACAACAGCTACTGGGGCATTGTGCCGAACAAGAGCGGCGCGGCGAGCCAGAACACGCAGAATATCACCAAAGCGCTGGCCTGGGCGGCCGCGCAGGGCAAAACCACCGTCATGCTGGCCACGGCCACATACTACGTCAACGGTGTGGATAATGCAGGGCCTTTGCCGCAGACGGGCGGCATTTCGGTTCCCTCCGGTATCACATTCAACCTCAACGGCTCCACGCTGATCCAAATCGCCAATTCTTCCGTTTCCTACAGCCTCCTCAACATTACGAAACAACAGAATGTTACGGTCACCAACGGTACACTGGTCGGGGATAGACAAACCCACGATTATTCCAACGGGGAAACCAACGAGTTCGGATTCGGCATCGATGTGAACGGCAGCACAGGCGTGACGCTGAGCAATTTGTCCATTTCGCAGATGACGGGCGACGCCATCATCCTGAGCGGCGCGGATGCCGATCTTGCCAAGGGCGGGAGCATCAGCAAGAATATCACGATCAGCGGCTGCCAGCTTTTCAGCTGCCGCAGGCAGGGCATCAGCGTCATCGGCGCGGATACCGTCGCTATCCGGAACAACAACATCCATGATATCAAAGGTACCGATCCCGAGTCGGGCATCGATCTGGAAGGTGCATGTGATTGGCCCGTTACAAACGTGATGATCACCGGAAACACCATTCTCAATGCCAACCAGGCCGCGGTCGTATTCTCCACTCACTCTTCCAACTGCACGCTTTCCGGCAATACGCTCAACAACAACGTCAGCGTCATCGTAGGCAGCGGCCACAAGGTTCTGAACAATAAGATCAGCGAGGGCGGCGTGCTGGGGTTCGGTACGAATCAGGTTTCCAAGCTGAGCATCCAGAACAACACGCTGACGGATGCCTATATTTTCTGTGACGCACAGCCCAGCGCCGTTGTTTCGGGCAACACCATTACCAACGGCTTTATCAAATTTTCCAACAGCACCGGCGCCGTAACGGGCAATATATTGAACAGCTCCATCTGGTATCAGGCGGCTATTTATATCATCGCAGATGGAACCAAGGGCACCGGAAGCTACCAGTGCTATGCGCTCAACAACAAGATGTCCGGAACCTATAAGGGGCTGTATTCCACCTCTACGTATTCCGGGTTGAGCGTTCTCACAAGCGCGACAGCGCAGTACAGCACGTTCCTATCAACGTTTTAAAAGCTCTTGCCCCGTGAAAGCGGAATAAAGAACCCTTGGGCGATGAAAAATCGTAGTTCTATCATCGCCCGAGGGTTCTTATTTGTTTCCTGATATTTTTGCGGCAAGCTTACTTGCTTAATGCCAACTTCTTTTGCGCATCTGCAATCTTGACGGGAACAGTATAATGTCCGGAAATCTGATTTCCGGAAAGCAGGACGGAGTAATTGGAACTGCCTGCGCCCTGTTTGCTGTTCATGTCCAGCATAATGCCATACTCTATGGCGCCGCCCGTATTGGTAAGCGTGTTCCCGTAGATTGCTCCGGAGCAGTTACTGAAATAAATGACATTGTTCCGAACATTATTATAGCGGATGGTGGTGTTGGTATTGCCCATGCTTACGATAAACCCGCCGTTCAGCGTGTTTTTCTCCACCAGGGTGTTTACCACCTTACCCGTATAAAAAACCAGAATTCCATCACCGCTGATGTTGTTGCCGCGGATTACATTCCCGATACCGTATGCCACCGCAATTTCACCGTCGATGGTGTTGTTCTCCAGAACACAGTTCTGCGAACCGATATGGAAAACCACCGAAGCGTTCCCGAAATCCCGGAGCACGTTGTTGTGGATGTGGACGTTGCTCACAGTCCAATCCAGACTGGATTCCAGATCAATGCCATTTTCGCAGCCGTCATATCCGTGGATGTTCGAAATCTGGCAGCCGGAAATATCCACGGTGTCCGCCCCCACCACGCTGATGCCCTGCCTGCGGCAATCCGTCAGTTTGCAGCCGGTGATGGTGATATTCCTGGAAAGCTTTCCGCCCTTGGCAAGCGGGTAATCGTTGCCTTCTACGACGATGGCGTCGCCCATCATCTTGCTGATATTGAGGCTTTTCAGCGTGGCGTTCTGGGCGGCGTACACATCGATGCCAAGCCCGAATTCATGGTCCTTGCCGGCCGTGTAGCTGTGGCTGTACCGTTCGCCGATCAGGGTGCCGTTTTCGATTGTGACGTTTACCGAGAGCGGCAGCGTGAAGATGGCGTATCGCGTGGATGCGTTCGGCAGGGCCTGCAGCGTGGAGCCGCCGAGATCCAGCGTGATATGGGAAGGCACCAGAACGCCGGAGTTTCCGTTGGCGCAGGCGTCGATATAGTAAAGGGCTTTCTGCAACCGAACGGTGCCGATGCCCTTGGCGCCGGCCCACTGCAAGGCGCGGCTGATATTCTGAGCGTTTTGCGTCCCTTTCGCGGTGCTTCCCGGCGTGATGCCCCAGTACGCATTGCTGATTACGCCGGTTGCGGAATCGATGGGCAGCGGCGCGGAGGAACCGGCGGCGGAAGCTTTGGGAACAGTGAGAAACACCAGGGTGAAAAACCCAGCCAGAAAAGTCCAGGCGACCATCCGTTTTGCTTTCATCTTTCCGTCGTCTCCTTTATTGTTGCGTTGGTTTAGTGTTCGAGTCGTCTTTCCAGAATCGAGCGGAACGGCTTTTGAATTCTGCTCGGCAGAATTGAGGCGATCAGGGGAAGCGCGGCTTTAAATTCTTTACTTCGAAAATAGATCAGCCCATACAGCACGTTTGGAAGGATACAGCAGACGACGCCTTTCACCAGAAACCAGAGGATTCCGTAACCGGGGAGCTTAGAGCAGGCGAAATAGGTAATCGCGCAGATCCCGGCTGTTATCAGGGCGTATTTGGCGTTTTGCAGGAAAAACGGCGCGCTCTTCTGCGTTTTGAAATAGTAGCGGAAGACGATGGTGGTGCCATAGCAGAAGTTGACGAAGAACAGGGCGATCATCGTGGCGCCTATAATACCATATACGCCAAACCATTTTCCAAGAATATAATTCAGCGCAATATTTGAAATCGCCTCGATGATCGACCGGTAACGGGATTCCCACCACAAGCCGTTGGATTCCAGGTAGATGGAGCGGATATCGCCCATTTTCAGCAGATAGAAATAGGCGCAGAACAGAACGACGGTGAGATTGTCGAACATCATCGTTTTGCCCACCCAGAGCAGCATGAAATGCTGGTAAAGGCACAGCAGGCATACGGTGCACCAGCCGGAGAGCCACATGTAGAGGAAATGGATGTTCATCATATCGCCGTAATTTTTTTCGGTGCTCTCCGTTACGGTGCTGTTCCCCACGCCGGCGACGATAGCCGACGCAACAATGGCCAGCATCGAGATCACGGCGCTCATGACGAAGTAGTAGTTGGTGTAGATGGCCGTCACCGTCAGCCCTAAAAAAGCGGAGACGAAAATGCTGTCGAACGAGTTCCGCGAAGCCTGGGAAGCCCGCATGAGCATCAACCCGCCCACTTTAACACGGATATCTTTCCGGGTTTCGCTTTTAACCATGCCGCGGCAGGAGATCTCCGGAAAAGTCTTCTTTGCCAGCGCCGCCGTGTAAAGATTGACGGCGATGCTGGAAAGAACGGTGACGCCGATGAACAGATAGTAGTTCCGAAGCCATACGATGAGTATAATCTGAACGGTATATGTCACAAGGTTGACGACCATGGTGACTTTGCTGATGATATCATACCGCTGGTAGGCGTTCACCAGCGTACCGTAATAGGCGAAGTTGAAGTATCCCACCACCGTGCCGCAAAGGTAGATCAGATAGGCGAAGAAGATGTTCACGTTTTGCGGGTGGCTGCCGCTTATAAAGCGCGGCAGAAGCGGGACGACCAGTAGCCCGAACACGAGAATGATGCTTCCGATGATCCGGTAGACCTTCCGGAAAAAATTCATCAGCGCGCAGAGGGCGTCGATATCGTCCTCGGCGATGGGCCGGTACATGCTGAAGGCAATGGCGCTGCTGAAGCCGAGCTCCGTCAGGTTCAAAACCGAAAGAATGGACGAGTACAGGCTGTTGAGGCCCAGATACTGCACGCCAAGATACCGGATCAGGATAGTCCGAATGAGAAAAGGGGCAACCAGGGCCAGCGTCTGGTTCGCTACGCCGTATTTCAGGTTGCGCTTCGCGTTTTTGGTGCGTTCCAGCTTCAAAGGGAGAACCATCCTTTCGCGCTTGCCCGGGAAAAGGCAACCTGCAAACCTGCATCCTAATTCTGTATTTGAACAAATATCGGCATTAAATCAAGTATTCCCGGATAGTGTTTTGGAAAAGTTCCTTCTGCCCCAGCACTTTTTGGCGGTACGCGTCAAACTCCGCATAGTGCGCGGCATAATGCTCCGCCAGTTCGGCCACGGCTTCCGAGGCCTTTTCTATGTTTTCTTCGCTTGGTTCAAACTTATAGGCGGAGGGAATGGGGACGTCCACCGGGTTCCCGGCGCTGCCCAGCGCGGATGTGACGATATTGCACCCGAGCAGCACGGCCTCGCGGGGGATGCGTTCGGGCCCGGGGAAATAGCCGAAATCCACATACAGGCAGCTTCTGGCCATCAGCTCCACAATCTGCTCCGTGCGCAGGCCTGCCAACGGGATAAGGGAGAGCCCGAGCCGCCGGATGCGCTCCGTCGCGAATACCTTCTGCGCGTAACCGCCCCGGTCCTTGGCCGGGTTGTACAGGGCGATTTTTTCTTTCCGTTCGCGGAAGTCCGTGCGGGCGCTTTCAAGAAAGCGGTCCGAAACCATTCCGCACAGGTACTGCATCTCCGCCTCGGGGACGCTCTGGCTCAAAAGGTAGCGCCGAACGTATTCGCTGTTATAAAAATGAAGGATGGGCTGCCTGTCCTCAAGATGGTAGCTGCGCCCGCGCAGCACACGGGAGACGGCGGCCACGGCGGGGAAAAAGACGCCCGGAATCCGGTATTTGGCCATCAGGTGCCGGGCGTGGTAGGAAGGTATGGTGAACAGATAGAAATCGAGCGAAAGCCACCAGATGCTTTTTTGCATCCGCTTAAAGCGGTAGATCCAGCCGGAAAAGGATTCCGGCACCACCAGCAGGTTTTCCGGGCTGTCTTCCACGCGCTCCGCAGCCGGAACGCAATAGGCCGCGAATTTTTCCGGCGTGGGAATGGGCCGGATTCGAAAAGCGTCGCAATAAACGACGAACGCGCTGCCGCCGTATTCGTTGATGCAAGAAACCAGCTGGTGCAGGCTTTCCACTCCTCCGCTGGTGCTGTTGAACGGAATCATCACAAAGACTTTCCGGTACTTCCCCATAAAATACTCCCCGCCTCCATTCCCCGCGCCGGGTTCAGGAGCTCACATTGTTGTTGACATTCCATCCGCTGGGTGCGCTCAGGATCGTTTGGTACGGCAAAACGTTGGAATCACGCGGCAAAAGCACGAGCCAGTTCGCTAAAAAGCATACCATCACCACTGCAGTTCCCAGAACGCGAAAATACCGGCTTCTTGCCGTATCAAAAATATAGGGCAGCAACAACAGCTCATAAATTTCAAAATAAGAGGACAGACGGGCAATATAAATCTGTTTGGAGGCAAGCAGCATAACAAGCAGGTTCAGGAAGCATAAATTAACGATAACGTCTGTGCTTTTTCCGGCGGCCCGGATCTGCTTTTGCAGGAGAAATGCAAGCGCAACGGGTGCAAAAACCACAAGAATACGTAAACCATTCACACCATCTTGCGGGCCTGTCTGGTAAGCGCCATAGCGGGTCTGCGAAAGAACAGTGAAGAACAGGGGCATGACAGTATTATATCCTAAGAGCAGAATCACAGTGAGTGCTCCCACACCCCACATTGCTGGAGACCACGCCCGGACATTCACGATAAAGTAGATGGGAATCATGACGAGGGCTGATGAATGAAACAGAGAAGCAATTCCCACGAATAAAAAATAACGCCACATTTGCCTGTTGATGAGGTATCGCGTGGCGAAAAAGACAATGGCAGTGGCGAGTGCCTGCCGTATTCCGTTAAATGTAGAGGTATATTCGCCCGTTGCAACGAACAGGAAACAGGAAAACCAGAAATTTTTTGAATAATCCCGCAGGGCGAGCACAAAAAGAATGCTGATGGCAGCCGCCACCACGAAGAACATCAAGAACGGCGACGCGGTGAATTGGTAACAAAGCCGGCATAACCATATAAAGCCGATTTCGATGCCTTTGATTCCGGAAGGACCGATCGCATTTGGTGCGTTGGCGTCGTGGTAAATAATGGCGTAGTTAGTATAGTCTGTGCCTACCTTGAACCGCAACCCGGCGACCAGTATGAGGCTGAGGAGAACGGGAATACAAAACCAGATCAGGGGCTTTTTTTCCCCCAACAGGTTCGTGGCATTTTCAGCGTCTCTGAAATATGTTGCAAGAAACGAAAAAACGGTGACGATCAGCAGATTAACCGCATAAACCAGCATTGCATGTTTGCTCCGTTCAACATCTCAGCAGTAAAGCCGTCTCTGAAAATTCAGCCTCATCGGCTATCGGATAAAAACCGCCCGCGCAGCTTTTCAAGCAGACTTTGTGGCAGCAGGCCTACCACAAGCGGCTTGACTACGAATGGCAGGCCTTTGGGCAGCAAGCCAAGAGCCGCATATCCCCGGTAGCGGAGTTTTGCCTCCGCCAAGCGGTAACGGTATTTTCGGCGTCCAACCGCTGCGCGCCCCTCCCGCACGGAATACAGGCATTTCGGCAAAACAAACCCTTTGCCACCTCGCATGTAAATGCGGATGAACAGATCAAAGTCCTCACCGCGGAATCGTGTGGAGGGTTCCACCCGGTAGCCTTCTGTAAGGCGGATGAACGCGCGTCGGAACATGGTTGCCGCATGGCAAAAGGGCAATCCCCACAAGAAGTCGTCTTTGACGATTTCGCCGGTTTTGCCTCTGTACGCGATGACGGCATCCTCATCGTCTAAAAATACAGCTATGCTGCTTACAAACGCATATTCCGGGTGCTTGTCAAGAAATTCCGCCTGCATGAGCAGGCGCTCGGGCAGGGAAATATCGTCGCCGTCGTGAATGGCAAAATAGTCTCCGCGCGCCGCTGCAAAGCACTGGTTGCGGGTATATGCCGGGCCTTTGTTGCTTTCGTTGTGCAAAAGACGAATGCGGTCGTCCTCTGCGGCGAGGCGCGCGAGCACGCCGTAGGTGCCATCGGTGGATGCGTCATCGCAGATCACAACCTCGATATCCGAGAGCGTTTGGCTGAGAACCGACCGGATGCTTTTTTCCACCACGAGCTCAATATTGTATACGGCGACGATGACCGAAACCTTGGGCGCTTTCACACCGGATACTCCCGAGCTTTCAGAGTATGGCATCATAGATTTCTTCCATCCTTTTCAGGGCGCTCTCGAGCCGAAAAGGCTCTGCCGTTTCCACGCAGCATTGCCGCATGTGCTCCCATTCCTGCGGATTGTGTGCAAGCTCCGCCATTTGCGCAATCCGCTCCGCAAGTTCGGCCGTGTTGCCGGAGGTATAGAAAAAACCGTTTTCGCCGTCGCGAACGGTTTCCGCATGGCCGCGGATGCGCGTAGCCACGACGGGAAGGCCCGAAGCCATGGCTTCCACGATGTGCATGCCAAGGCCTTCGCGGCGTGAAGCGGTCACGTCGATATCGGAAGCCTTCAGCAGCTTGTCCACATCGCCGCGCTGGCCCAGAAAACGCACCCGGTTCGCCACGTCGAGCTGAACGGCCAGAGCCTTCAACTCATCTTCGGCGGTACCTTCGCCTGGCAGTAGCAGAAGAAGGTCGGGCATGCGGCTTTGCAGCAGCTGTACGGCCCGCAGCAGTTCCGCTTGGTTTTTGCCGCGATTCAATTCGGCGGGGAAGATCAGCACGAAGCTGCCCTCCGGAATGCCGAACTCCGTGCGCAGACGTTCCTTTTCCCCGGGCGCGGGCGGCGTGAAGCGCGAAGCGTCGAATCCCACCCCTTTGGTGAGGAAGGACTGCCTGTTTTTGAAGTGGTAGCGGCTCAGGGCGCGGTAATCCTCGTCGTTGATGGTGAGAATGACGTCGGTAAAACGCGAGGCGAATTTTTCCATCGTGCGGAACACGAAGCAGCGCAGCTTGGGCCCGCCGTCGTAAAAATGAAAGCCGTGCGCGGTGTAAATGACCTTCGTGCCCGCCTTGCGCGCTTTTCGCGCGGCAAAGCGCGTAACGAAGCTGGCGGCCGGCGTGTGGCAGTGGACGAAGGTATAGCCGCCGCCGTCGAGCACCGCCTTGAGCTCCCGGTAGGCGCGCAGATTCTGCAAAGTGAGCGGCTGCCGCGTAAACGGGATGGAGAAATGCCGGTCCACAAAAGGAATTTTATTTTCCCCGGATGTGGCCGTGTGCACTTCAAAGCCCTTGTCTTTGAGCATGCGGAGATACGGAACGTGAAACGCCAGAAGATGATCTTCAACCGAGGCTACGTACAGAACCTTTTTGCTCATCTGCTTTCTCTCCCCGCAACGTCCCGCACAATGCCGATGATTTTTTCCTGCTGTTCCGGCGTGAGCGCCATGCCGGAAGGAAGGCACAGGCCGGCAGCAAAGAGCCGCTCGCCCAGCGGCGTGCCGCTTTCCGCGTAAAACGGGGCATCCGCGTACACAGGCTGCATGTGCATCGGCTTCCAGAACGGACGGGATTCGATATTTTCGCGTTCCAGCACCTCCATCACGTCCCGCACGGCGATACCTGGAGCCGTAAAGCGGATCACGGTGAGCCAGTGGTTCGGCTCCGCGCCGCCGAGCTCCGGGGAGAAGGCGATGGGAAGCCCGGCGAACCCTTTCCGGTAGGCCGCATGGATCTGCGCGCGGCGGGCGAGGTTTTCGCGCACGGTTTTCATCTGCCCGCAGCCGATTCCGGCGCAGATATTGGAAAGACGGTAGTTGTAGCCGATCTCCTTGTGTTCGTAATGCGGTGCGGGTTCGCGGGCCTGCGTGGACCAGAATTTTATTTTTTCCGCCGCGGCCTTTTCCTGGGTAAGCGCCATGCCGCCGCCCGAAGTGGTGATGAGCTTGTTCCCGTTAAAGGAAAGCGCGCCCACCTTTCCGAATGTGCCGCACATGCGCCCCCGGTAGGAGGCGCCGAGGGCTTCGGCGGCGTCCTCGAGCACCGGCACGCCGTATTCCTCGCACAGCGGCAGGATACGCGCGTAATCGGCGGGGCAGCCGTAGAGATCGACGACCACCACGGCTTTGGGCAGCCGCCCCTCCCGTTTCGCTTCGCTCAGAGCGCGCTCCAGAAGAGCGGGGGACATATTCCAGCTTTCCTCGTCGGAATCGATGAACACCGGCTCCGCGCCCAGGTAGCGGATTGGGTTGCAGCTTGCCGAAAACGTCACGTCGGAGCAGAAAACACGGTCGCCGGCGCGGACTCCGAGCCAGAGCAGGCCCAGATGGATCGCCGCCGTTCCGGCGCTCAGGGCCACCGCGAAGGGCGAGCCGGTGAACGCGCACAGCATTTCCTCAAAGAGATCCACATTGGCGCCCAGGGGCGCGATGCGGTTCTCGCGAAAGGCGCTCTGAATGTATTCGATCTCGCTGCCGTTCATGCACGGCGGCGAAAGATAAACCCGTTTTGAATCGGTCATCGCTTCTGTCCCTCCTGGTTGAAGACCGGGCGCGCTTTTGCACGAGCCGGCCGTTTTTGAAAAAAATTACGCGCGGTAGAGCGGGAAAAATCCGTTTCCCGCAAGCGCTTCGCCATTTTGCCGCTCTCGGAGCCTGCACAGCGCGTCGTAGGCCTCGCGGTCGTAAACGCTCTTGCCTATATAGAAATCGCACGGAGGGTCCTGCGAGAAATTCCGCTTGAAGCGGTACAACGAATCGTCCGGATCGGCCGAAAGGCCGCCGCCCAGATGGTTCAGCCGGTACCCCTCCCGCTTCATCTGCAGCATGGATTCCGCCTGCAGCAACAGGCTTGCATGGTTGCGGTAGGCTTCCTCTGAATTGGCCATCAGATGAAAATGCGAAAATCCACCGTATTTCATCAGCATGAGCGACGCTACGATCCGCCCCGAAGAAACGGCGTTGTAAAGCTCGACATGGCCGGCCAAACGCGTGCGAAGGTTCTCAAAATATTGCCCGTTGAAGAAGTAATAGGCCGAAGCGTGCTTCTCGCGCATGGATGCGAGATAGATCGTCCGGAACGTATCCAGCGTTTGCAGGTCGCGGTCGATCTGCACTTCCATCTCTTTGGAGGCTTTGCGGTAATACCGCCGCACGTACGGGCTGAATTCCTCCGTGAACAGATCGCGGTGCAAGTCGATGGCGACCGTATGCCGGCAGAAAAACACTTCATCGAACGCGCTTTGGAAATCGGCCGCATTGTTTAGCAGCGGATGAAACCGCACAAAGAACGAAACCACGCGGTTTTTGGCGCAGAAAGCGCCGAATTCGCGGCAAAACGCATCCACAAGCGCCTCGCGCCGGCCCTCCCTGCAGTGAAGAACGACCGGCCCCCCGTAGCCGTAGGGCGTTACAAGGTCGCAGTACTGCTCAAAACCCGAATACTGCGTGAGCGGCCGCAGAAGAAACGGGCAAACGATCCTGCCGTTTTCGTCCTCGTAGGAATATTCCTGGAAGCTTCCGCCCTCAAGCTCCTCGTAAAGCCTTCCGTATTCCGGTGTAAAGTAGATATCGGGCCATTGTTCCATGCGGGTACCTCCATGCGGATTGCGCCGCCGGCAAGCGGTTCGGCGGGCGGGGAAAGCGGTCAGCCGCGCAGCATCTCGAAATAGTTGAACGGCCCTCGGTTGTTGATATCATCCAGAACGATGCCCGCAAATCTGCAGCCGGCCACCCGCATCAGGGAAATGGAGTGGCGGACGGTTCCGAGCGGCGTGGAGTCATGGCGGATCACCATGATAGAATCGGCTATTTTGGAAAGCAGGCAAGCGTACTCGAAAGCTTCCACGGGCCGGTTGTGCACGAGGATGAGATCGTATTTCTGCCGCATCTGGAATATGGCGCCCGTGAGCTGCTCCACGAGATGGGCATAGGAATCGGCATCGCCGGTGGCAAAGCTCCCGATGGTGTAAAGATCCACGCTTCCGGCGGCCGCCTCGCCGCTCACCGGAGCCGCGAAATCGCCGCTTTTGCCCACGGGAACTTCGATATCCTGATGTTTCTGCCCCAGCAGATGCCGGCCGACGGAATCGAAAATGCCGTCGGTTTCGATAATCGCCACACGCTTATCGAACTGGGCGGCCGTGCGGGCCAGCATGGCGGTGACGTAGTCCTTTCCTTCCCTGGCGAGCGCGCTGTTGATTACAAAAACCTGCCCGGCGTTCTGCAGGTTCAAAAGCAGTTCAAAAAAGGCCTTTTTCTCTTCCGCGGCACGGGCGGACGCGCGCTTTCCCGTCCGGCGGCGCGAAAGGCGCCCTTTTGGAATCATACCGATACTCGGCAGGGCAAGCGCCTGCTCGATCTCCTCGCCGGAGCGAAGCCCGCTATGCAGCAATTCGTTGAGCAGCACCCACAGCACCCCGATGAAAGCGCCGCCCAGCAGCCAGATCAGAAACAGGGTGGTCAGCCCGAGGACATTCGGGCCCTGCGGGTGGAGCGGGCCGTCCACCACCACGAGGGAGCCGGAAATATTCATATCGTCCAGCAGCTGCGGGACGTTGTCCAGTACGCTGCGGTTGATGGCATAGGCGGAATTGCTGTCGGGCCAGGTGACGAGAATCTGGATGAACGGGGTGCTTTCCACGAGGCTGACCTTGAGATTCCGGCTCAGGAAAGCCTCGGGCGTCACGTTCAGGTGGAGCGTCGAAACAACCTTGTTGGCCAGGCGATAGCTGTCGATCACCTGCACAAAGGTATTCGTGGTATCCTTCATCGAAACCAGCTCATCCAGGCTGACCGCATGGGAGGAACCGGAGGAGCTTCCCTGCATGGAGATGAAAACCAGCGATTTTGAAACGTACCGGGGCCGGTATTTCGCATACACGGCATAGTACGAACCGAGCAGGACCGCCAGCACCAGGTAGGAGATGAGGATGTATTTGAATTTCTGGAAAATCGAATGGAAAAGCGACTGCAGGTTCAGCGTAGGAACGATGTTTTGCATAAAACGGGGCCCTCCTCATACGGATTCCAATGAAACACATTCCGGATTTTTTACAGCGGCTCCTGCTCGAAATGTGGTCGCGTCCTGATTCCTGCGCAATTCCATTTAGAGCTTGGAGTCGCTTTTTCATTGGGATCCGTATCATCTATCGCAGCATGCGCGGAACGCGGGAAACCGGAGCCCGGGGCGGTTCAGGGCATTTTAATATAATTTGAGAATTCTCCGCTGAACGTGGGAACGAGCAGGCCCATGCACTGGAAAGCGGAGGAATAGTCGTTTTCGCGGATGGACCGGCACAGCCGGTCGTAAAGGTCGCCGAAGGGGATCTGTTCGTCCTCTTTGCGGTGCTTCATCACAAAAATCCGGTTGTTCGAGGTTTTGTCCACAATTTCGTTGGAAAGATTGAGCTCTTCGAACAGTTTTTCGCCCGGCCGCAAACCGGTGATCTTGATTTTGATGTCCTTGTCGAGCTGAAGGCCCGAAAGCCGGATCATGTTGACGGCGAGGTCGTAGATGCGCACGGGCTCGCCCATATCCAGCACGAAAATTTCGCCGCCCTTGGAAAGAGCCCCCGTTTCCAGCACAAGCTGCACGGCTTCCGGGATAGTCATGAAATACCGCTTGATGTTCCGGTCGGTTACCGTGATGGGCCCGCCCGACTGAATCTGCTTTTTGAACAGGGGAACGACGCTGCCGTTGCTGCCCAGCACGTTCCCGAACCGGACGGCCGAGAATTTGGTGACGCCGCCCCAGGAACCGGCGTGCTGAATCAGCAGCTCGCAGATGCGCTTGGTGGTTCCCATGATGTTCGCCGGGTTCACGGCCTTGTCCGTAGAGATCAGGATGAACCGTTCCGCCTGGTATTCGTTCGCGGCCTCCGCCACGTTCCGCGTGCCCAGAATGTTGTTCTTGAGGGCTTCGCGCGGGTTGAGCTCCATCATGGGAACGTGCTTGTGGGCCGCCGCGTGGAACACGATCTGCGGGTGGTAGGACTCGAACACCTCGCGAAGGCGCTCTCTATCCTGCACGGAACCGATGCAGGTGACGTATTGGGAGGCGGGATACTTTGCCGAAAGCTCGTTGTTCAGCGCGAACATCATGTTTTCGCTGATGTCGTAGATGACGACTTTTTTCGCGTTGTAGTTGAGAATCTGCCGGCACAGCTCGGAACCGATGGAGCCCGCGCCGCCTGTAACCAGCACGGTTTTGCCCCCGATGTAGTCCTTGACGGTCTGCAGATCGAGCCGCACCGCGTCCCGGAACAGCAGGTCCTCGACGTTCACCTTGTTGATGGTCGCCTTGGAAAGGGCGTCCGCCGTGAAGGTCGTCATGTTCGCGAAGCGCCGCACGGTGCAGTTGGCCTGGCAGCACAGGTTGAAAATATCGCGGATGGTGGAATTATCCACGTACGGGATGGCGATGATCACCTGTGTGGCACGGTATTTTTTCGCGGTGTGGGGCAGCAGCGTGCGGTCCCCTACCACCGTGAGGTTGCGGATTCGTTTGCCCTCCAGCTTGGGGTTATCATCGATAAAGGCCACGGGAATGAGATTCTTGCCTTTCTCTTTCCGAAGCATATCCACCAGGTATTTGCCCGCGTCGCCTGCGCCGAAGATGATTGCGCGCACCGCGCCGTCCGTTCCGTTCCGGTGGAAATACAGCGCCCACAGGTGCCGGGAGCCGATGACGAGCAAACGGAAAAGGCATACGAACGCAATGGTGTACAACGCGTCGTTTAAAAGGAACATAAAATCCGGAATGCTGCTGAAAGCGATGGAGAAAATGAGCGCGGTCAGAGCCAGGGAGACCAGATAGTCCGCGAGGATGCCGATCAGGCTGGCGACCGGGTTGCCGTCGATGGATTCGCTGTAACTGTTGAAGATGACCTCAACCAGAGCCAGCATCAGAAGCTGCAGTGCCAGAAAAGAACCAAACGACAGTACATGCCCGCCAAAATTGATGATGCCGTGCGTAATGGTCTGGCTGAGCAGAATGCCTACGCCGATGCAGAAGGCGTCCACCAGAAAGGTGACGAACCGGCGCGCGATGTCTTTATCCATATGATACCCCTTTATACAACCGTGAGCGGCTGCAGTATGTCTGCGATACGGAAAAAGGCGGGAAAAGCGCGGGGAGGGAAGATGCTGCCGGAGGGCGTCAGAGCCCGGTTTTTTCAAGGGCGCTGCGGATCGCTTCCAGATACCCGAAGCGGTATTTTTCGTCCGGCTCCAGATACCCGCCTTCGGCCCATTCGTTCCATGCGAACAGGAACAGCATGTCGCTTTTGTAATGCTCTTTTGCGTTCTCGATCTGACGGGACAGGTAATATTCAAACTTTTCGGGAGTGGAATGGAGGCAGACTCTGCCCCGGAACTGCCGGCGCGGCGTATTATCCCACCCCACGAACATGCCTGCGACCGCTTTATCGTCTTTCGGGCGCGCCTCCACGATCGTGCGGCACAGCTCGTCGTATTCCTCAAACTGCAGGCGAACCTTGCTTGCGCGCAGCAGCAGATTCGTGTTGAAACGGCGGTCTATCCGCAGCAGAACCTTCCGCACGAGATCGATGCACGCGTCGGACCCTTTTTGCAGAGGGGAGCTTTTCTGTTGCTCCATAAGAATGCGGGCGCGCCCCGGCTGGTATTCGATTCCATAGGCGAAACGGGAGTCGTCGCTGTCTTCCCGAACCATAAAAGTCTGCGATTGGTACGCGTACGCGATTCCCGGAAAACCGTTTTCCAGGGCGCGGGCGTTCCAGTAATCGAGCATCTCGTCCAGCCGGTCAATCAGTTCCGGGCGGTAAACGACCAGCAGCGGTTTTCCGTCCTCCCGTATATAATTCGGGTCGCGGAAAAACGAAAGCAGATAATCGAAATGCTGCTCCCAGTCCGCGCGGTCCCCGTAAGTCTGTTTGATGAGCGTCTGAACTTTCTTGTTGGCAACCCACGCGTTCGTCCAGTTTTCGTTGGCCCAGCAGATGCAGTAGGGAATATTCAGGCCGGGATCGTCGCGCAGCATTTCCAGCGGCTTTTCCAGCAGCTTGTGGCCGCCAAACCAATAGTGATAAATACAAAAGCCGTAAACCCCGTACTCTTTGGCCAGCCCGATCTGCCATTCGAGCGTGTCCCGTTCCAACAGGCAGTAGTAATTGCCGCCGAGCGGAACCCGGGGCTGGTAGTGCCCGGGGAACAGCGGTTTGGCACCCCGCACGTTCACCCACTCCGTGAAGCCTTTGCCCCACCAGGCGTCGTTTTCGGGAATCGCATGAAACTGCGGCAGATAAAATGCAATGATTCTCACTTTTATTCCTTCCGAGGCATTTCCGGCCCAAAGAAAAACTTTCGGGCGCTCCACCAAAAACGAGAAGATGAAACAGGGTATCCGCCGGCCTCCTGCGGAGTTTGCCGCCCGGCCGGGTAAAATGCCGGTATGTCAAGTGGTTCGCCGGTTAATGGGAAAAGCAGAAGGAATTACGAAAAAACAGAAGCCGCCGCGCGAGAGTACAACCAAAGTGCCGCGCGCCTTGCCAATTACACGGCGATGCACACGAAACGGCGTGTGAAAAATGAGACAGAAATGTATACTGTACCATGAAATATGACAAAAATTCCATTTTCTCAGCTCAGTTTAACACACGCCCGAAAATGTGTCAATGTGGAACAGAACAAGATAAAACCAAGAGATTCCGCCCGGTAAGGCCGAATAACTGTGCGGGCAGGCCGGCTCCAGAGCGGAGAAAATATGATCATCAAGAAAAAGGTAACAAATAGTAATAATACTATAAAATTCATTATTTTGCAATGCCGGAAGCCTGTTTCGGATGCCCGCGGCGGCTCACTACTTGAATAAAAAAACGGCGCAGAATATAATTAGCATAAGATATTCTTTCCATTTCCATATTTACACCAATTACCATACATACACCCATTTTCATGCCCGCACTCATTTCCGCGTCCGCACCCCCTTTTCGTCCCGCTCCGTTCCGCCTCCGGCGGCGGAGCGGCAGGCATACTTGTAATACCCGGGTTACGTTTTTACGGATGAACGGTGATATTTTCGCTGCGCCGGAAACGAGGCGCAGATGCACGGGAGCACGGCCCGAGGCCGGCCCTGGTAGGAATGGAGGCCTTATGAAAAAGAAAAGACGCAAACTGCTCTGGATCGTGCCGGCGGCGCTCATATTGCTGCTCGGCGCCGCTGCGCTGTTCATCAACGGAAAGCTGAGCCGGATACGCTATTCTCCGGGGAGCGGTTCCTTTTCAAAAACCTCGCAGCCGGTGGACAACAGCGAGATCACGCTGCCCAATATTCCCTATTCTTCCGGCGGAGGCGGTATTTCGGTTCCGTCCGGCGTGCCGCTTTCCAAGGACGGGGTGTATAACATCCTGATGCTGGGCACCGATGAGCGTTCGGCCGGCTACAGCACCGACGCCCGTGCCGACAGCATTATGCTCCTTTCGCTCAATGAAAAGAAGAAAACCGTCAAGCTTGTGAGCCTGGAACGCGCCATCGGTGTGCCCATCCCCGGAATGCAGGACGATTGGCTCACGCATACGTTCCGTTACGGCGGCGCGGCGCTCACGCTTTCCACTGTGCAAAACTGCTTCAAAATCAAGGTGGACCGCTATGTGCGGTTCGACTTTACCACGTTTACCAAAACGGTCGATTCGGTGGGCGGCGTGGATATCAATCTTTCCCAGAAGGAATCGGATACCCTTACGTATATCATCAACGTGATGGACGCGGGCACGGTGCCGAAGCACGATTTCAACCCCGGAATCAACCATCTCGACGGAACCGAAGCGCTGGCTTACAGCAGGCTCCGTTCCATCGACAGCGACTGGCAGCGCATCCAGCGGCAAAGAACCGTCGTTCAGGCGGTTATCAACAAGGCAAAAACGCTCAACCTGCTGCAGCTCAACGCTCTGGCAAACAATACGCTTTCCACGCTCCAGACCAACCTGACGAAAGTCGAGATTGCCCAGCTGCTGTTGGAAGCGCCGGGATATACGGGGAAAACGGCGGAGCAGCTTACTATTCCGCAGCAGGGCACCTACTGGGGCAAAATCGGGCAGGACGGACGCGATCTGTTCGCGATCGATTTTGCAAAGAACGACGCCATTCTCCAAAAGTTTCTGTATGATTGATTGGCCGTTCGGGCGGGAGATAGCGAACGGTTTTCCGGAGGATCGCGCGAGTTGCAGGGAAAAAAGATGATTTCCGGATGACTCGTGGAACGCCGGCTGAATTTCTGTCAAAATCAGTCGATAAAAGATATATAGGATGAGCGCATCCGCCCCGTATTCTTTACGGGAGCCCGGCGGGAACTGCCGGCGGGAAACAAACATCGGCGCAGCCATACCGTTGCAAAATGACTGCGCTTTTTTTCACGAATGCAAAAAATCGGCCGCCGCTTCGGCTGAACGGATAACGCCGGGACGGGGCCGTCTGCTGCAAAACGGGGAAGAGAAGGAGGAGAGGAAATGCGGATCAAAATACGGCTTCCGTTCATCCACGGAGCGCCGCAGCTCCCGAAGGGCAGGAACGGCGCGGTTCCCGCCGCCCTGCGGGGCGCCGCGGTCTACCTCGCCTTCGGAATTATCTGGCTCCTGCTTCTCAACGGATTCGCGCTCAGCCGCTTTTCCGGCGGCAGGGCGGCGCTGGTGTGGCTCGAGATGGCGATGAGCGGATTTTATCTGCTGCTCACGTCCGGCATGTACTTCCGGCGCATTCGCCAAAAGCTGAAGACGGAAACCTGTCTGCGGGAGCGGGCCGAAAAACTCAGCGAAAACCTGCGCGATTCTAACGCGGTTTTCTGCTCCGTTCTGGAAAGCTCCCCCGAGGTGAGCGTTTTCGCCGTGGATACGCAGTGCCGGTACCTCACGTTCAACGATCCGTATGGGGAAGCGATGCGGCGGATGGGGGGCGCGGCCATCGGCGCGGGGATGGATATTCTTGCAGCCTGCCCCCGCGGCCCCTACCGGGAGGCGATGCGGCTCCGGCTCGAAAAGGTTCTTGCCGGCGAACCGGTGTCCGCACAGGAGGAATGGGCGGACGACGCCGGGCGCCGCGTTTTCTGGCAGAGCTACTACTCGCCCATCCGCCGCGCGGACGGCGCCGTCGAAGGGGCCGCCTGCATGTCCATCGATATCACGGCGCGCCGGAAGGCGGAGGACGAAACGGAGTACCTGCGCTACCACGATAAGCTGACCGGCCTGTATAACCGGCGGTATTACGAGGACGCCTTGTTTCAGATCGATCAGGAGATCAACTACCCGGTTTCGGTGGTGATCGGCGATTTGAACGGCCTCAAAATGGCGAACGACGCATTCGGGCGCGCCGTGGGGGACGAACTGCTCCAGACGGCGGCGAAAATCCTTTCCGACCAGTGCAGGCCCGGGAACATTCTGGCGCGCTGGGGCGGGGATGAGTTCATCATCCTGCTGCCGCGCACCGGCGGCAGGGAGGCGCAGCAGTTCATAGCGGAGGCGCACGAGCGGGCGCAGCAAACGCTGGTGCGCTCCATCCGGCTCGATCTTTCCTTCGGGTGGGCCACGAAGGTCGCCGAGGAAACGGCGTTCGAAAACGTCATCAAAACGGCCGAAGACGCCATGTTCCGCCAGAAGATGGTGGAAAATCAGAGCATGAGAAGTCTCACTGTGCGCACCATGATCAGCACGCTGCACGAGAAAAACCCGCGGGAGGCGGAACATTCCAAACGGGTGGGCGAGATCTGCCGGAAGATCGGCGTGGCTCTCGGGTATTCGGAGGAAGAGGCCAACAACGTGTATCTCGCGGGCTACCTTCACGATATCGGCAAAATCGCCATCGAGGATAAGGTCCTGAACAAGCCCGGCAGGCTTACGGATGAGGAATTCGCCGTCATCAAGACGCACCCTGAAATCGGCTACCGGGTGCTTCGCACATCCGAAGAATACGCGGAGGTGTCCGAAGCCATCCTGTCCCATCACGAGCGGTGGGACGGGCAGGGCTACCCCAAGGGCCTGAAGGGCGAAAAAATCCCGCTGTGCGCCCGCATCATCACCGTGGCGGACAGCTTCGACGCCATGACAAGAGAGCGGCCTTACCGCGCCGTCTTCAGCGCCCAGGAAGCGGCCGACGAGATCCGCCGGTGTACCGGGCGGCAGTTCGACCCGTGCATCGCCATGGTGTTTCTCGAAAAGGTTTTCCCACAGGAGGCCGGGTGAGCGAAAGCGCCCGCGGGGCGTTTCGCTCCCCTGCAAAAAGCGGGGGTTAGGGGGGGTTGTGCGCGGGTTGGG